>CAZPNC010000031.1:0-19015 GCA_964587945.1 uncultured Prevotella sp.
TTGAGGGGGTAGTGTCAATTGTGACGTGGGAGTTCGAGTCTCCTCCTCTTCACTTGTTTTCTGCGGAAATAGCTCAGTTGGTAGAGCACAACCTTGCCAAGGTTGGGGTCGCGGGTCCGAGTCCCGTTTTCCGCTCTTTATTGTTCTAAAGATGTTATATTTGTAATGATGGTAACGGTACAGTGTTAGATTTAAGGTTCATGTTCATTGTATCCTTGTTTTTTTGTTTCTTTTCGATTTTTTTTATGCTTCTTAAAGGCTCTATTGTTCCTCTACCATATTTGTTATATTCGCTATGAATTATTATATTAGATATTTTGATAATGAGGCTTTTGTTAATACCGTTGAAGAGGCGATATATTTCCTTGAGTCCATTCCTGACATTGCAGTAACTCCTCTTATGATTAAGGATTTGAGAGAGTATGTGGCAAGTGATGTGCTTTTCCCTAAAAGGTATAAGGTTCGTCCACGTGTGTACTTTATTATTATCAAGACGGAGGCGGCCTCTATGCAGGATTTTAAGGATAAGAAAGCTTTGCGTAGTGTTACTGCTGCAGAAACGAAGGCACAGGAGCAGTCATTTCTCAGTGCTGAGAAAGAAGGTTGGTATGAAGGTACCGTGGAATTCAAGAGGGTGGTTGTAAATCATCTTGGCAAGTGTGAATACAGGGATACCGTGTTCACTGCCAGATGTAAGGCCGCATCTGCCATGGAGTGTTACAAACGTATTACTGACTATTTGGCGCAGAGGGTGGATGGTCGTTCACAGTTTCCTTCCAGTAAGGGGAAGAATTTCATTTATACGTTTCTTGGAAAGTGTAAAGGATAAAAGATCTTTGATGCGATAGTGTGTGTGAAATATGGGAGAATGATGGCATATTTGGTAATTTCATGTAGGAATCAAATTGATATGTTATGAATAAGGTTATGCTTATAGGTAATGTCGGGGCAGAACCCGATGTGAAGTATTTTGAAGCGGACCAGGCAGTGGCAACACTTCGGCTGGCCACCAATGAGAAGGGTTACACATTGCCAAATGGTACTCGTGTTCCGGACAGGACGGATTGGCATAGTCTGGTTTTTTATCGCAGGCTGGCTAAGGTCGTGGAGCATTATGTGCATAAGGGGGATAAACTATATGTGGATGGCAGACTGCAGTACAGGCAGTATGAAGACAAACGAGGGATAGAACGCATGATGTCAGAGATAATAGTGGATAATATAGAGATGTTGACCCCACGTGCTGTCAATAATTGTGCGCAGCCACAACAGAATACTACAGAGTATCCATCAGAAAGTATCGCTTCGAAAGCGGAAAACGAAGTTTTACCTTTTTAATATGGTGGTTGAGCAATTTTCATGTTTCATTCATGTTGCGGAATACTTGAATCTTCCGAACATATATATTAAATTGTTAAACAGTTAAAACCCGAGAACGATTATTTTGGATTTGTCAAGTTATATTTCTTTATTTACGCAGGTACATGTCATACCACCTACGATCTCTGTGATTGTTTGTTTGGTGCTTGCTGTTATACTGTTGTTCGTTTCTGGTTTTGCCAGTGGCTCCGAAATAGCATTCTTCAGCTTGTCGCCAAATGATGTGGCGAACTTGGATGAAGAAAAGGAAAGAGATAAGAAAATCATTATGTTGCGTGAAGATTCTGAACGCACATTGGCAACAATTCTTATAACTAATAACTTTGTCAATGTCACAATCATAATGCTTTTGAACTATGTAATTGCAGCTATGGTGGATTTTGGTACTGCCTATTGGTTGCAGTTTCTTTGTATTACGGTGTTGTTGACATTCCTTCTTCTGTTGTTCGGTGAGATAATCCCTAAAATATATTCGCACATTTCACCTCTTGTTTTTTGTCGTCGTGTAGTAAATGGTATATTATTTGTTCGACAGCTGTTCTGGCCTATGGGTACGTTGCTTTTGGGTTCGGGGTTCATAGCAGAAAAATTTGTACAAAAAAGAAATCATGTCATTAGCGTTGACGAATTGGGGCATGCCCTTGAGATAACCGATAAGGAGGACATAAAAGAGGAGAAGGAGATGTTGCAAGGTATCATTCGTTTTAGTGACGAGATGGTGAAGGAGATAATGACCAGTCGTCAGGATATAGTTGATATTGATATACGTACTTCTTTCGTAGATGTCTTGAAATGTGTGGTTGATAATAACTATAGCCGCATACCTGTATATCAGGAAAGTGTGGATAATATAAGGGGTGTGTTATATATAAAGGATTTGCTGCCACATATAGGTAAGCCGTCAAACTTTCGTTGGCAGAGTCTGATACGCACTGCATATTTCGTACCAGAAACGAAAAAGATAGATGATTTGCTACATGAGTTTCAAACGAACAAGGTGCATATTGCTGTCGTTGTAGATGAGTTTGGTGGCACAAGTGGAATAATTACGTTGGAGGATATCCTTGAAGAAATAGTTGGTGAGATAAATGATGAATATGATGATGAGGATATGCAGTATGTGAAACTGTCATATAATAGTTATGTATTTGAGGGAAAGACAAAATTGGTTGATTTCTCACGCCTTCTGAACCTTGATGATGATTTCTTTAATGAGAGCATTGATGCGGATACTATTGCAGGACTTATGCTTGAATTGAAAGGTGATTTCCCAAGTATTCATGAGAGCTTTCTATATAAAAACATATCTTTTGAGATATTGAAGAAAGAGCAGAGGCGTATATCACGTGTAAAGGTTACTGTTGGTTAATGGCTTTTGGCGGGTTGGTAAGTTGTTTACCTTTATCCAAATGTTGTAAGAACCGTAACCCTCCAATATCAATTGGTGTTTTCAACAGCAGAAAGATGCATATATGCAGTTTTCGCATCTATGATGATCCTCTGTAGGTTTGAAAGGTATATCCTTGTTAAGAATTGTTGAAATCAATTTTGTTATATTGTCATTGTATTCCGGTAGGTATTCGCTGACATCAAGGATTGGTTTCTTGTTTATATATAGAAACGGGGAGTAGTCATCACGTGTGGCTTGCTGAACATATAGAAGGTTAGGGGTTATTGGGGAGGTCTGCTGTTTGCAGACTATGCCTGAATACATAAGTGCCTGTAGATAATAGTCTGAATGATCATTTATTTTATCTGTATTAAAGATATCTTCCAATGATGCAATACTTATATTCTTGTTAGTTCTGCCTGTTTTATAGTCAATGACACGTATATGTTGTACTCCGTCTCCATCTGTGTAGGAGTCAAGGCGGTCTATGCTTCCGCCGATTCTGATGTCGTGTGGTTGGCTGTCTACAGTAATGCTGATAGTATCATATATGCCATATTCTGTGGCAATGATTGTAAATGGCGTGTGTTTAAGGTCGAACCTCAACATCTGTCGGAGGAATGTTATTATCATCTCGCGATTGATTGTTTGCAATCCGTTAAGGCGTGGTAATGGACGATTGCTTTCCTTGATTTTGAAAAGTTCACTGCGGAAAGCGTTATCAACTATTTCCTGTAATTTCAAAGCTCTTTTGTCTGCCAATAGTTTATTGATATAGTCAGCATTTATGCTTTTTCCTTCAAAGGGTTTGTATAGCATTTCTGCTGCTTTGTGGAAGATATTGCCGAATGCCCTTGCGTCCATTTCATCTTTGTCATTGTCGTTGTCATCTTTTATACCTAATACATATTTGTAGAAGAATTTCATTGGGCAACGGAGATATGCCCCAAGGGCGGATGGGGAGAAATATCCGCGATCTAATAATGTGTTGATGATATCCTGTGTCTTGGCTTTTTCTTGGGGCTCGTATAAGGTAGAATCCTGACTGGCAATAAGTGCTTTCCGCTGTATTCGGAATGGCCCTTCTGCTATCAGTTGCAGCATGAAGCTTGACATTTCACCAGTGTGCCTGTTGCTTGTGGAACTATTATACAATATATTTATATTGTCTGTTCGCTGAAGCAATCTGTGAAAATAATAAGAATATATAGCCACCTTATTTTCTCTTGTTGTTAGTCCATAACCTTGTCTTATGGAATGTGGTATGAAAGAGGCATCATTTATTTTTGCTGGCAATCTTCCTTCATTGCACGATAATATCAGAAGGTTGTCAAAGTCCAGATTACGCGTCTCAAGCACTCCCATTATCTGTATTCCTTCTATTGGCTCACCATGGAATGGGATGGTTGTTAATTGTATGATTTGTTGTATAAGTCCCTGATATAGTGACAATGACAAATCAGAAGGAGTGAGAGTGGTAATTCTATTTAATATAGAATACATACGAAATAGAGCCTCTTGAGTAAAGTCATCGTCCTGTGGGTTATTGAGGGCAATTGTTTTTATCATCCACAATAGGCGATGATTTAGTTCGTTATAATCTTTCAGGTTCGTTAGAGGAGTGAAGAGGTGTGCCATCTCCTTATCTATTGATAAATCTGCCAATGACGGGTGAAATATTATTTCATCATTGAGATGTTGGTGTAGTTCTGACGCTTTGGGTGAAATATATCCTGTTAAAGGATGGCGTAGAATAGAATTGATATTGTGGAGAGAATATGATTTGTGTTGTAGTAATGTCATCATTAAACGTACAAGGGACGTTATTGGAGAATTAGCAAGAGGGTAGCCAGTCGTAACATTAACATTACTAACAGAAGGTGGAAGGCAATGCAGTACGGTTTCTAACAAACTTTCGTCCGCTAGAACTATTGCAGTATGTCGTCCTGCAGCTATGCGTTCCGGTGTAAGCCATTGTGCAATGTATCTTGCTTGCAGGTCTTCTGTTGGGGACGATAAGAAAGTAACCTCTGTTTGTTTGCCGAAGTTATGGTATGTCGGGTTTTCTGCATCCAACTCATTGGGGAAGCGTCTGAGATGTTGGGCTATATATTTGCCAGCTTCATGACCATTAAGATAGTAGGCATCATAGTCCCAGTAAAATCTGGCTTTGGAATTCTTTTGGAAAAATGAGAACAATTCCGTTTCAACTTCATGGAGCATGTTGAAACCGATGAAGATATACTCTTGTTTGTCTATGTTTTTAAAAGAATGGTTATTGTCTCGTATGACATTCTCTATTATGTCACGGTATAACATACCTTCGTATGCTACGCCTTGACTTTTGAGCCGATGGCGGTAATTGTTATAAATATCATAGAATTTGTTCCAAAGTTGTAGAAAACGTTTTTTCAGTTCTGTGTTATGTTCAATAGAGAAGTTCCGGAAGAAACGTTGTAGCACCTGTTGTTGTTGTTGTGTTAGAAACTCCACATCATCAAGTTCATGAATATTACTAAGCAAAGAAAACACTTTCTTTGTATCAGCCAGATGTTTGTCTATGTCATCGAAATCGTTAAGCATCAGTTCCCCCCAGCCGTAGAACTTGTCAAGCGGCTCGTTGGCACCGGTTACCTCAATGTATGACAGATAAAGGTTACAAACAAGTTGTATGCGATCCCCTGTTTCCATGGTGGAATATTGGCGGAACAGTTCGCTTATGGTTGTATATCGTGGACTCCATATAGGTTTGTCTGTCAATTCCAATAACGCTTTGTTGAAAAACAGCGAGGCACGTTTGTTCGGGAAAACAATTATAGTGTCAGAAAACTGTCCGCCTGTTTTCTTATATAAGTCTTTTGCTACAATGTCAAGGAAGGTTTGCATAGTTTCGCTGATGATTGATTGGTATTAAGATTTTACGTTTATGACTTTGTGGATTGTAACGTACCACAGAAATCCCTTAACGTCAGGCATTCCCATTTTCTCCAGTAGGTTCATGTATTGGCTTACTTGTGTCTCGTGTGTCTTTGACGGACTCCCGAATTTGAAATCAATGACTATCGTTTCTTTTGTGTCAGCAACGACTCTGTCAGGACGATAATCTCTGCCGTCTGGAGATATAATGCAACACTCGTTATAAACCGTCCAACGATTGGAGAACCAGTCTTTTACTTGCGGGTCTTCAAATTTTTCTTTAAGAGTGTTTATAAGGCTTGAACGTGTAATTTCTTGATTGTAAAGTGTGCCGTCGAACTCCATCCTTTGGAGGGTAGGCTCTATGTCGTCAGTAGTTCGGATGGCGGAAAATAGCTGATGTAACACAGTTCCCATACGTATCATACGCTGTCGGTCTGTATCGTCTACAGCGTCGTGTGCAAAGCGTCGGCTTTCGCTGCTTTGTCTGAATTCAACTTTGTTTTCATAAGAATATAAGGAAACATTATGTTGAGCAATGCTTGGTAGAAAAACATTCATAGATGCTTGTTCACGTTTTTCGTATATTACGATTTTTCCATAGGTTACAGACAAATTATTCTCTTCGTCATCAATGCCGTCAATATGTACATTGATACCATTGATCTTTTCAGGCAGCAATTCTATGGTTTCATTGATAGCTTTGGAACGGGTAAAATCTTTCTTGTTACGTTCTCCTATAATGAATAAAGAATGTCTGGCACGTGTCATTGCGACATATAGAAGGTTCAGGTTGTCGACAACATTCTGTATATGTTCTTCATATCCGTCTTGCTCATAGATGGTTCCTTTCAATGTGCCTGCCTGCTTGTAGTCTAGAGGAACAATCGGTAGTTCTGAGAAAGGTTTGACCTTAGGTGTAACCCATATTATAGAGTGTGGAGGATTACCATTCCAGTTACAATAAGGCAATATGATGTGCTGGAACTCCAATCCCTTACTCTTGTGAATTGTGAGAATACGTACTCCGTCACAGTTTGTTGTCTGTATGGTGTTTTGTGACAAATCTTCCTTCCATGCGTTTATGAAGTCATCCAGTACAGGATTCCTGTCACTGCAGAAATTTTGTAAGCAGTCAAAGAAGGCCGTTATGTAAGCAGTTTCCTTAGTACATTTGTTTATTGCAAATATATGTAGAAGCGACTCCGCTATTTCGTGTAGCCCCATAGATAGAAGTGCAGTGTGGTTATAGGTAAATTCTTCTGGTAAAAGACTCTGTAAATCTGCATTTCCGGTAAAAGCCTTTTCTAAAATGTCTTTCTGCTCGGTTATGATAGCATAGTAATCCGTAACCAGTGCGGCCAATGCTATCTTATCCTTTGGATAGGCAAGCAGTGACATCGCATTTACTATTATTCTTACTGCGGCAGAAGCATCAAGGCGGAACGCTTCTTCTGATATTACTTTTACATTGCTTTTGCTTTCTATGTATCGTGCTAACGGGGGGATTTCCTTGCCTTTTCTTACGAGAATGGCAATGTCCTTTTGCTTTACTCCTAATGCTAAAAGGTCAAGAATGTTTTGCAATGTCTGTTCAGGCATACCGTCGAGCATATTGTGTGGTAATAGTTCAATATGCACCAAGCCTATAGGTGCGCGCTCGTTTGGTACTTCCTGTTTTACATCAGCGTATGCTTTTTGAAGATCTGCAGCCTTCTCTTCAGAGTATTCGCTTAGCCCTTCAACTTCCAGTTTTACCAGAATGTCAAAGAAAACGTTGTTGAAGTTTATTACGTTCATGTCAGAACGTCTGTTCATCCTTATCGGGGGAAATTCCAACTGCTCTTTTGAAAAAAAACTCTCAATATTGTTTAGCAGTCGCCAATCGCCATTTCTGAAACGGTATATGCTTTGCTTTACGTCGCCGACAATGAGGTTACTGAATCCTTGACTCATGCACTCGTGTAGTAAAGGCTTGAAATTTGCCCATTGTATGGTGCTGGTATCCTGAAATTCATCTATCATTACATGTTCCAAGCGCGTTCCTATTTTCTCAAAGATGAAAGAAGAGTCTCCGTCATCAATCATCTCGTGCAGCATACTTTGCGTGTCGCTTAACATGAATCGCTGTTCCGCATCATTCATGGAATGTGCTATTTCCTCAATTCTTCTCAACAGTCTTATATCGTTGATATGTCTGAGTGTCACATTTGCCGAAGCGTGGCAGCACGCATCCTGCTTGCGCGTCTTTTCTATTTTGTTAATGAAAGGTAAAATCGTATTCTCTACGAAAGACACTATCACATCCTTTTTCTTCGATGCTTTCGCTACCCATTTGGAAGAATCGTCAAGTGCCGTTACTACTCTGGCCGTCATGAGTTTCTCGTCTTGGAATATTCCTTTGGATAATTTTATAAAGTAGTTAACAGGTCCTGTAGTCTTGTAGTGGAAGTCATCCACATCCAATCCCTCTTGCTCTATCATTTCAAGCGCTTGTTCTCCTAATCTTTTATATTTCTCTTCCGTAGAGTTCATGATGTCACGCATTTCCCTTTTGTAACGGTCAAAGAAATTCTGATTGGCAAAAACCTTGTCCATTTGTTTCCGGTTTTGCTTATACAGTTCCCCGAATATGGCTCCTCCGAATTTCTTGATTTTTCCAATCACGTTCCATGCTTTATCCTCTGTCAGGTTATCCTCAACATAGCTCATGACTATACGCATCATGGTCTTGTCTTCAGAAAGTGAGTCAATTAACTCGTCTACTGCAAGATCCACTACTTGCTGATTGTTAAGCCCAACGCGAAGACCTGCATTTAATTGTAGTTCTTTTGCAAGGTTGCGCAATACTGTTTGAAAGAAGGTGTCGATGGTTTGTACACGAAATGAATGATAGTTATGTAGAAGTAGGTGCAATGCCTTTCCTGCCCGTTGTGCTGCAATATCCTCGTTGATGTCAAGGCTTCTTGTGACTTCATGCAGGTAAGCCGCCGAATCAGGTAAGCGTTTCCAAATCCCATAAAGTTGTGACAATATACGCATCTTCATCTCTTCTGTTGCCTTGTTGGTAAATGTGACGGCGAGTATGCCTTCATAAGCCTTAGGATTACCAAGAAGTAGTTTGATGTATTCTACTGCAAGACGGAAAGTTTTTCCGCTGCCAGCACTGGCTTTGTATATTGTTAGTGTTTTTGTAGATTGGGTATTATTGGGCATAAACTTCTCGAACTATTAAATTTCTTAAAATATGGACAAAGGTACATGTTTTTTTTGGATATGCCATGGTTTTTTGTTACTTTTGCACAAAATTTACACTAAAAATGCTGAGATTTATATCGATCGGTAGTGGAAGTAGCGGCAACTGCTATTACCTCCAGACTGCCAATGACGCATTGTTGTTAGATGCTGGTGTCGGCATTCGTGTTCTGAAAAAACACCTCCATGACTACAATATTCGACTTGATAGCGTCAAACATATACTTATAACCCACGATCATGCAGACCATGTCAAATCCGTTGGCATAATCAGTTCCGAGTACAACATACCTGTTTATGCTACTGATGAGGTCCATGATGGAATTTATCGAAACTATTGCGTACCAAAGAAAATTCCGGCAGACAATGTACGGTTTATAGAAAAAGGGAAGAAAACCAAAGTTGGAGATTTCTTGGTCACTCCATTTGCTGTACCGCATGACAGTTCTGGCAATGTTGGATATTGCATAGAGGTGGAGAATGTCATATTCTGTCTGATGACAGATGTCGGACATGTGACAGAGGAGATGCAACACTATATAGCCGAAGCCAACTATCTTGTCATCGAAGCCAACTATGATGTCGAGATGCTTAAAAACGGTTCTTATCCAGAGCATTTGAAGGTTCGCATAGATGGCCCGACTGGGCACCTGTCCAATATAGCCTGCGGCGAGGCTATTGCCTGTTATGCTACAAGCGAATTGAAACATGTATGGCTCTGTCATCTCAGTGAAGAAAACAATCATCCTATCTTGGCATTGAAGACAGTGGAACAGACACTTCGGGGCTATGGCATAATTGCAGGGAAAGATTTTATGATAGAAGACCTGAAAAGAAAGTCTCCGTCAGATTTATATGAATTGGAATAGATATATAAAATACAGAATATGAAAAAGATGCTATTTGTACTCATTGCTTTTATGAGTGTCAATCTCTGTATGATGGCAGAGTCAAAAATCAAGTTCGAAAAGGTCAGTCACAATTTCGGCAAGTTCAAGAAATCAGCAGGAACACAGACCTGTGCTTTTACTTTTACCAATGTTGGTGATGAGGACTTGGTTATTTACCGTGCTGTAGCCTCTTGTGGTTGTACGGTTCCAAAGTTTACCAAGGCTCCTGTTAAACCAGGTGCGACAGGTGTCATTAGCGTAGAATATAATGCTTCGCGTATACAGCTTGGTGGGCATTTCAAGAAATCCATTACTGTGAATACAAATGGTAAGCCTGAAATGGTCCGTCTGTTCGTTGAAGGTGATATGGAAGCAGATGTAGACGACAAATAATGTTTTCTTAAGTTGGAAAATAAATTCTTGTCCAACTTGAACCGATAATTTCTATCCGTTTATTACTATGCTCGTATTCACAGACAAAGAGAAGAAAATAGCAAGGCAGACCATAGAGACTCTACGTCAGGAGGTGGGAGCTACATTGTTGCCCGGAGATGAGGATAAGCTGCGTAGTATCCTTTTGAGTGCCATTGGCGAAAATAGGGTGAATCGTGACATCTTCGGACTCAATCCTATGCTTATGGCTATACAGACGGCTTATATAGCTGTGGATGAGATAGGGTTGCGTAGGGATGGGCTCATTGCCATTCTCCTCCAGCCGCTTACTATGGAAGCGGACGATGGTGCCAGTGCTACACTTACCTCGGATACTGTGGAGAAGGAATTCGGAACCGGTGTGGCCGCTATTGTAAAAGGCTTGCATAAGGTGCGGGAACTTTATAGTAAGACACCGGTGATAGAGACGGAGAATTTCCGTAATCTCTTGCTGTCGTTTGCTGAAGATATGCGCGTTATTCTTATAATGATAGCTGACAGGGTCAACGTTATGCGTGAGATACGCGATGTTGACAACCTTGAAGCCAGACAGCGCGTGGCCGAAGAAGCCAGTTATTTATATGCCCCTCTTGCGCATAAACTCGGGTTGTACAAATTGAAAAGCGAACTGGAGGATCTTTCGCTGAAGTATCTGGAACATGATGCCTATTACCATATTCGTGAGAAACTTTCTGCCACGAAGGCTTCGCGTGACAAATACATAGAAGATTTCATTGGACCTGTCCAGAAGAAACTGGAGAATATGGGATTGCAGTTCCATATCAAGGGACGTACAAAGAGCATCCATTCCATCTGGCAGAAAATGAAGAAGCAGAAATGTCCTTTTGAGGGAGTTTATGATCTTTTTGCCATACGTGTCATCCTTGATTCTGCGCCTGATAAGGAGAAAATGGAGTGTTGGCAGGTATATTCTGTCATTACAGATATGTATCAGCCTAATCCGAAACGTCTTCGCGATTGGCTCTCTGTACCGAAAAGCAATGGGTATGAGTCGTTGCACATAACCGTGCTTGGTCCGGAGAATAAATGGGTGGAAGTGCAGATACGCACAGAACGTATGGATGAGGTTGCGGAGAAGGGACTCGCTGCTCATTGGCGCTACAAAGGTGTCAAGAGTGGAGGAGGCATGGACGACTGGTTGGCCGATATACGTGCTGCTCTTGAGGCAGGGGACAATATGCAGGTGATGGATTCCTTCAAAAGGAATCTGTACGAAGATGAAGTGTATGTGTTCACTCCGAAAGGCGAAATCCGTAAATTCCCGGCAGGAGCGACAGTTCTGGATTTCGCATATCATATCCATTCGCGTATAGGCAATCAGTGTGTAGGGGCGAAAATAAACGGCAAGAATGTATCAATGAGGGAAACTCTGCATTCCGGAGATACGGTGGAGGTGATGACGTCTGTATCGCAAAAGCCGAAACATGAGTGGCTTTCGATTGTAAAGAGTTCACACGCCAAAAGCAAAATACGCCTCGCTTTGAAGGAATCCCAGGCAAGGGATGGCCTCTTTGCCAAGGAACTGCTTGAAAGAAGATTCAAGAACCGTAAGGTGGAGATGGATGACAGTCTCATGCAGCAGTTGATAAAGAAAATGGGTTACAAGGAAGTCTCTGATTTCTATGTGGCTATAGCCAATGAACAGTTGGACACATTGACTGTCATCGAGAGATATGTGGAACTAAGAAACTCTGTCAGTGTCACAGCTGCTTCATCTACAAGTGAGAATAATGTGCCGCGCTCTGCTGCAGAATTTGTCTTGCGTGATTCTGATGTAACGTTGCCGCAGGTTGATGTTGCGGGCAAACCGTCATCGGATGTGCTTGTCATTGACCGTAATCTCAAAGGATTGGACTATTCTCTTGCCCGTTGCTGTAATCCTATATACGGTGACAATGTTTTTGGATTCGTTACGGTGTCTGGCGGTATCAAGATTCATCGACAGGATTGCCCTAATGCTACGGAACTGCGTAAGCGTTTTGGCTACAGAATAGTAAGGGCGCAATGGAGCGGCAAGAGTGGCGGACAATATGCCATAACGTTGCAGGTCGTAGGTAATGACGATATCGGTATAATCAATAATATCACCTCCATAATCTCCAAGGAGGACCACATTACCATGCGTAATATACAAATTGACAGTAATGACGGCATTTTCCGTGGTACCATTACCGTGTTGCTCGATGACACAAACCGCCTGTCATCTCTTGCTAAGAAAATACGTAATGTGAAAGGCGTGAAAGCCGTTGCACGATTGTAACAATACTAACACAAGAAGAAGAAGGGTTCTGTAAATATGGCTAAGCCGATTTACAGAACCCTTCTTGTGTATAGGTGTCAATAATATTATATTGGTAAGTAAGTGGACAAAATTAGTTTTATAATATTCTTTTATTGAAGTCGTTGATTATCAGTGGCGCTCGGCACGCAGTGACGTTTGCCAGAGCAAGAAACAACCAACTACTTATTCCTATATGGTGGGTATTTACAGAACCCTCCTATATATAATGCCTAATGGCATGAATACTTGTCATAGAACTTGCCGAAAGCGAAAATCTTGCGTTCATATCTGAAGCCGAGAGAGGTGTACAGTTTTACGGCACCGGTGTTGTCCGGGTCAACAAGTAGGGTGGGGCGCAGGTTCAACCCTTTCCCTGTTGTAATGGCGTAGTTCATCAGTTTACGGCCGATTCCATAGTGACGGTGTGATTCCACCACTGCCAGGGAGTCTATATAGTATTCCCCCTCACCGGCCTCATCCTCCTGCTCCATGAGCGAAGGGTCATATTCTGATACAGAAAGGCCTTCACTGCACTTCATGGAAAAAGACCTGATGCGTCTTTCGTGATAGTCTTTGGCATCGTATGCAAGACATAGTCCCACATTCTCTGTGCCGTCCATCGCTATACAGCAACGGTGCCAAGAATACAGGGTGCCGTCATCTTCTACCAGATTATTCATGTGGCAGTAGATTCTTTTGTCGTCTTCTTCGTTTATATGCAGAGCCATCATCACCATTTTGGCAATGAACGGTGTATCAGATATGGTTGCTTTTCTTAGTGTAATCATATTCTTAAGTAAGTGGACAAAATTTATAATATTCTTTTATTGAAGCCGATGGTTATCAGTGTCGCTCGGTACGCAGTGACGCTTGCCTAAGCAAGAAATGATACATTATAAGTGGGTTCTATAATAACGGTAACGGGCGTACCTTGGTGCGCCCGTTATCATTATCCTTCATTCTACACTCTTAATACCCTGAAATAACCTATTGAGATTGAAACAAAATTGTGTTTTATATAACTTCAGTAAAAAAGATTAGTCTTTTACTTGAAGGCCTGAATCCGAATCTTAAAGGGGGATGTCCTTTTTCTGTTGCGTTACAAAGTTACAAATTGTTGACGTACACACCAAACAATTACAGTCAAAAATGACAAAGGCAGCAGAGTTTTTTGACGTAAATCAAAGAAGGCTCTTATGGCGTAAGAACAACCAGGAACTGATACTGACTATAATGGATATAATCAAAGCAACGGGAAATCCCCATTCGTTTGCTTCCATTCCGTTTATGAGGTTCATTCCGAACATAGACGATATGAGCGTTGGGAACATCAGTATTATAGAGAAAGATGTCAGCGTTCGCATCACGGTGTTCATATTGTTGTTGATGATAGATGTGTAAGTATCCATCGTTGATTCAAGTATTTCCGCATATATGTGAGCGGTTTCACGAGCCTGTGACATCTCTATGTTCACATCCTCTATGAGGTCTGCGTCCAATTCGTCAACGGGTAATTTGAACTTCAATTTCTGCAGCAACGTTTCATTGCCTCTTATGGAGGTTATGAAATATGTCAGAGAATCCTGAAGACGTGACAGATTTATTAGCGAAGTGTTGTTCACACTGTGGTCCATGGAGCGTTTCGCACGGTCCAGCAGCATGGAAATCTGTTTTAATCGTTTCAGATACCACACGGAAGATGATAGGAAAAGGCGGAAAATCATATCCACATAGTCGGTGAACCCCTCGCCACGTCGCTGTTGGTAACTGACAAAGTCTATCATCATGTCCGTTTCAAAATAGCATGCCGTAATCAGGACATCACCTTTATGGATAATGCCCAATGGGACTGTCGTGTAAGGCGTTCGTGAACGCACTTCTTTCATGTAGGGAATACGGATGATGATAAGTTGCCATCCCTCATCAAATTCAAAACGCGCCCTCTCGTCGGCATCGGAAATGTCAGAGAAAAAATACTCGGGAATCTGATACTCTTGTTCCAGTTGCTGGCGGTCTTCCTCGGTAGGGCAAGTAACCTGTATCCAGCAATTAGGCTCCCACTCACTGACAGAGTGAATGCCTTTGTTTGTGTTCCAAAATCTTTTCATTTGGTTGTTCCTCTAAAAATCTCGCAAACTAATACAATCCGTTTGCTATGAGGAACTTAAAAAACTATCACAGAGACTGTTCTTGAAACGTCTGTTATGAAAGTCTTAAACCAATGAAGGCCTGTTCCTCACGCTGCGTGGTCATATTAGTGCTTTCCGCGTGATAGTCGTCCATTTATGTTATACTTTAATTCTTATTTACGAGTCGGATGCAGACTATGTTTATTATAATGTGCAAGCCTCGAATCGTCAGCTATAAATCCTTGTCTGTTTGCAAGGTCGTTTATGCTGGTGCCATAAAGCGGGTGCAAAATTACAAAAAAAAAATGACATTTCAGCGTTTTTGTCCGGAAAACTCATGCAAGGTGACAAAAAAGTGATTTCCAGGCCATGATACTCAAATTATATGCCTGGTTGGGATAAATGATTGTTTCTTGCTCTGGCAAGCGTTACTACATGTCGGGCGGCATTGTTAATCAACGAGTTAAATAAAAGATTATTGTAAAACCAATCTTATACGGTTGGAATTTATAGAGTCCACTTTTACTAAATCCAGATAAGGTCAGACATAATCTCGTCGCTTATATATAGGCCTTGCCTTGTCAGTTTCATCTTGTTGGCTTTTATCTCAAGCATTCCGGCTTCAATGTTCTTTCGCGCATTCTTCATTATATACCCCTTCTCATATTCGTTCAACCCGTCTAAATCAACCCCTTCGCAGGTGCGAAGCGCTGTCGTTATCAAGTCGTTATATCTGGTTCTTTCGTCAATCACTTCCTGCTCCATTGGTATTGTTCCTTGTTCAATGGCTGTGATATATTCTGCCAGATTACCTACATTCCATTGCCTCGTTTTTGTGTTGAAGGAATGGGCGGCAGCACCTAACCCCAAATAATTTGTTCCATTCCAATAGGAAGAGTTGTGTAAGGAGCGGTAGCCGCTCTTTGCGAAATTGCTTATTTCGTAATGTTCATAAGCGGCTGCTGACAATTTCTCTGTCAGCATGTCATACATCGCAACGCTCTGCTCCTCATCATTTTCCTTTATCAACCCTTTCTCACGCATATTGAACAGTGTAGTATCCTCTTCATACATCAGCGAATAGGCCGATATGTGCTGTACTTCCAAACCTATGGCCTTATCCAGGTCTTGTTCCCATTCTGCCATACTCTCATTGGGGAAACCGAACATCAGGTCTATGCTGATATTGTATATATCCGCTTTCCGCAGACTGTCAATGGCTGTGTACACATGGCTGGCATCATGCCTTCTATGTAGAAACCGCAGTCTTTCGTCAGAAAACGTCTGCACACCCATTGACACCCTGTTGACACCGATGGATGTCAGGGTATCGCACAACTCTACTGTCACGTCATCAGGATTACATTCTATTGTAAATTCCTTTACCGTGTTCTTGTTGTACAATGCTTTCCCTATCCTTTCAAGGTTCGTTTTGCTTAATAGCGATGGCGTACCTCCACCTATATATATAGTCTCTACTGGTTCACCTTCCAGATACTCTTTACGCATACGCATTTCCTGCAACAATGCTGTTACGTAACGGTCCTGCTCGGAAAGAAGTCCTGTTGAAGAGTAAAAACCGCAATAAATACATCTGCTTGCGCAAAATGGTATGTGAATGTATATCCCTGCCATATTTATGATAAGTGGTTGTTTGGTTGTTTCTTGCTTAGGCAAGCGTCACTGCGTTTTGTTTTGCTGATGCAAAAGTAATGTTTTTTTCGTAAATGAGGAAGACTTTCATGATAAAAGACTTTTTGATTCCTGATAATTTTATATGTTCCCCCTGTTTCTGATAGGTATTACCTAAGTCCGGTAAAATACAATTATGTTGTTGTAGGCATGGTCAAGTATATGTGTATATCCTAAACAGCCACTTACAACAGCTTGTCATCATGACAGAGAGAAAAGTATCCTGTAAATCCGACGTGTAATACTCCTCTTTGTAATCATGCCCCTTTTACGGTGTAAATGTGCCCATATTGTATAGTAAAAGTGCCTTGATCATGTTGTAATTGTAACCCTTTTACAACAGCATAGTTTGTTGTTGTTATGTAATTGTCCCCAATCAGTCTTGTAATAATCTTTTATTGCCCCCATTGCTTATCATTGACGTTTGCCAAAGCAAAAAGAGTCGTAAAGCGCCGTAGGTGCGACATAGCATAGGATAGGGCGTGAGCCCTATCTTATCCGTTACCCTTCCGATGAGCGCCGTAGGTGCGACATGGTTTCATATCATCGACAAATACATCGTGCCATATATGGAAATATGCCGCACCTACGGCGCTGTCAGTATAGTATTGACCTCCATTATAGATAGGGCTTACGCCCTATCCTCCATTATGTCGCACCTAGGGCGCTTTTCTGTCTTAGTGCCCCGTGTGATAGATGTTGTATTTTGTTGTCATAAGTTGTTTTTGTTGTATTATATACATACCTCTTTTGTAGGGCGTTATTTCGCCTTTTATTTCTTGTCTTGAAAAAAATATTGAAGGAAATCACTCTTTTTCTTGATATTTATTTGGACGTTAAACCTTGTTTTGCTAAATTTGCAACCAATACCAGTTAGCCGCTTTCGTTTGGGGTTCACACTCTGGGTGAAGAGGGTAAGTGGGGAACGAATATCGTAACGGTGGCAGGGGCACAATGGCGAAGCATATTGTAACAAGAATGCTGAACCATGCAGAGATACCGTAATGTCATAGGCATGGATGTCATTTTGTAAATGAAAATATTTATATCAACAAACCTAACAACTTTAATTATGGACGGACAAATGAATCAGAACGAAATTCTTACTACTTTAGGCCTATTAGGGAATCTATTCGACTCCCATGATTTTATTAGAAAATTCATATTGAATTGCCCCGTTTCGTATGGGGATTTACTAAAAAAACACAAAAAAGTTACTACCGCACATGGTGAAATAGCAAACTATCTTGGAAACCACTCAAAACAGCTGGGAATTGAACAAATAGGAACAATAGTATCTTTGAATATATTCAATAATGAAACACCATGTGCATTGTGGAAAAAAAATAATCCGACAGTAAATGCGATGCCATAATGAAAATAATGTTTTACGCTGAAAGACGTTGAATTCAAAAACTGCGTTCTTCAGCGTATAGCATTTTTCCATGGATATTCATAACGACTTATGACATACTCATACAACTTCCAAGTAAAACGGATGTTACCTTTTGTTGTCATAAGTTGTTTTTGTTGTATTATATACATACCTCTTTAGTAGGGTGCTATTTAGCCTTTAATCTCATGTCTTGAAAAAATATTGAAGGAAATCACTCTTTTTCTTGATATTTATTTGGACGTTTAACTGTTTTTTGCTAAATTTGCAACCAAGACCAGTTAGCCGCCTTCGTTTGGGGGACACACGGGTAAGTGGGGAACGAATGTCACAACGGTGGCAGGGGCGCAATGGTGAAGCACACTGTAACAGGGAAGTGGAACCATGCTGCGAGATACCGCAAGGTGTCTCAAGACATAACGGGCGAAGAAGTTGCGGGCGGTTTTGCCGTAGGTGATGTATTCGCAAGGACGTTTACGAACGTTAATCTTTTATTTCCAAATCTGGTAAATTTGAATATTGCTTAAAGATTACGCAATCGAGACGTCCACGTGGGTGATTTGTATTAAAGTCGCTTGCATCTATCAGACAATTGCATATTGTGCATTGTAGGGTAGTGTTGCAGGTATTACTTTACATAATCCTCCGGCGTGGGCTAACTGGTTGCTAATCCAAGCAATAGGTTTACCAGAGCCGGGAATAGGGTTAGCAAAGCAAGCAACCCACGTCTTTCGTTTTATTACTTTTTTGCCGAATCAAGGGTTGGTATTGTAGGCATGGATGTCATTTTATAAATGGAAATCTATATATTAACAAACTAAAAACCTTTGGTTATGAAAAAACAAATTTATCTTTTGTTGTTGGCTCTTTTTGCTGTTGCCCCTATATGGGCAGACGACACGTCGCCCGTAGTGGTAGACATCACAGAGCCGGGAACTTTGGCGGACAGACTTTCCGAAATGGGGCTGGATGCCAAGACCATTACGTCTGTCAAACTTACCGGCACGCCCGATGCAGTGGACATACGCACCATGAGCAAGCAGATGACAGCTCTGCAAGAGGTAGACCTTTCGGGCACTACGCTGACGAGTATCATTGCCAGTGCGTTTGACAGTAAGACATCGCTCACAAAGTGTATATTGCCTAATTCTGCAACGAGTATAGGCTCGAAAGCATTCTATCAGTGTAGTAAATTGGTGACAGTTGTTTTGCCTAAAGGCTTGACCTCTATTGGTG
>CAZPNC010000031.1:19115-20809 GCA_964587945.1 uncultured Prevotella sp.
TATTGGTGATCATGCTTTTCAATATTGTTCTAACCTGACAAGTGTAACATTGCCTGCCAGTTTGACTGATATTGGAGGTTATGCTTTCTCCTCTTGTTCACAACTTAAAACAATCAATGTAGAAGGTTCTAATGTCAGTGCTTATGAAGGGGCGTTTGATGGCGTGGATAAGGAAACCTGTGTTGTCAACGTCCCTGTTGGTACACAGTCCTATTATTGCTTTGCCACAGCATGGACAGCATTCTCTAACATAGAAGAGATGGGAATTAAATCCACAGTGGGCAAGAATGGCGCATTGGAATGTGACGGCAATGCTGTGGCTGATGCGGGAGTTTTGTTCCATTATGCTGCGCCAAAGACGTTTAAGGTTATGCCTGCTGCGGGGTATGTAGTGAACAAGGTGGCGTTTAACAATGCAGACATCACGCTAAATGCCGACAACACGTTTACTGTGGGTGAGGGCATAAAGAAAGGAATGCTCGATGTATCTTTCAAACTGAAGAAGTTTGACCTCGTTGCCAACATAACCGGCGAGGGAACGATTTCCGTTGATGGTAACGTTCTTGCTAATGGCCAGACGCTTGGCGTTGACAGTTCGTCAGTAGCCACCATACTGTTGAAGCCTGCCGAGGGGTATGTGGTGAAGACGCTGAAATATAACGATGTGGAATGTGTAGCGCAGCAGGGAGGTACTCTCTTTGTTACGCCAAAGGCGGAAGGCAATGCTATAATGGCAGTGGAGTTCGCCTTGTCAACAGAAGCGGGGACAACACACAAGATGCAGATGACTGTTGGAGAGAATGGTACAGTGGTGTATAAGAATACCCCTATACTCTCATCAAGCGACATTGCTGTGGCCGAAGGCGAAGCCGCTGAGTTCGTCATTACACCGGATGAATATTACGCTGTTGCTTCGGTGACGTATAATGGTGTAGATGTAACAGAACGGCTGACGGCGGATGGTCATCTTACGCTTGATGGCATGACAGCGGACGGTAGTCTGGCAGTTACGTTTGCATACTCTCCGGTAGTAACGGTTAATATCCCATTGGGAAAGACCTTAAGTGCTATGCTGACCGACGGACAGAAGGAGATAATAACGCATCTGACAGTAAAGGGAATATTGTCTGAAACTGATTATACAATGATGCGTGATAATATGCCGCTGCTGTCAGTGCTTGACTTGTCGGAGAGTGTTTGTAATTATTATATGGAACGTACTTATAATTCTATTCCGTGTTATGCCTTTAATCTATCGAATTATAACAGTGAAGGAGCAAAAGGGAAGACCTCTTTGACAGAAGTTTATTTGCCTAAAGGACTCATGCGTATAGAATATGGAGCTTTCTCTGGGTGTACGAATCTTCGTAAAGCGCATTTCGAAGAATGTACGGAACTTGTAGAAATATTGGGCTATGCTTTCCATAAAACTGCATTGACGGATATGGATTTGTCAAAGACGAAGGTGACGGAAGTTTATAGTGATGAGTGGGGAAATGGTTTTGGAAAGATGAGTGCTTTGGCAACAGTCGAAGTGCCTGCGTGTCTTCAACGTTTCAATATATCAGGGACAAATTCAATAAAAGAGATAGACCTTAGTGCTTGTGAGCAACTGAATTATATTTATTGTCCAAACTCAAAGAGTTTGGAGAAGGTAGTGTTGCCTAAATCTTCTTCTTTACAAGAAATTACAA
>CAZPNC010000031.1:20909-24152 GCA_964587945.1 uncultured Prevotella sp.
AAGAGTTTGGAGAAGGTAGTGTTGCCTAAATCTTCTTCTTTACAAGAAATTACAATTTGTGCTTTCTCTAATTGTGATAATCTGAAATCAATAAATCTCCAAGATTGTAGCGGATTAAATGCTGTTGGCCAATCAGCTTTTAATAGTTGCTATAGTCTGACAAACATAACCCTTCCTGCTGGCTTGACTTCAATAGGTAATAATGCTTTCTCTTCTTGCAATAGTCTGACAAGTATAACCCTTCCTGCTGGCTTGACTTCAATAGGGAAGGAAGCTTTTAGTGGTTGCTATAGTCTGACAAGTATAACTCTTCCTGCCGGTCTGACCTCAATAGGTAGTTATGCTTTTAATAGTTGCAATAGTCTGACAAATATAACCCTTCCTGCCGGTCTGACCTCAATAGGTCAAGCTGCTTTCTATGGTTGTTCAAAACTTACAGGGACGATAGAATTGCCGTCAACATTAGTATCAATAGGTGAAAATGCTTTTAACGGTACGAACTATACAATGTGCAAGACTGGCGCGACAGTGCCTCCAACGCTTACTGCAAACTCTTTCAGTTCCACAATGGTGGCTGCAATGGTTCCCGAAAGCAGCATAGCAGACTATAGGGCTGCCGCCGTTTGGGAGGACTATGTGCTGATAAGCGGCGAGAACCATGCTGAGGTGACGGTGACGACTGCGGGACAGTTGGCGGTGGATATTCTGGAGCAATGCAAGATAGCCCCTGCAAAGGTGACACATCTGAAGGTGCATGGTCCGCTGAATGCTACGGACTTCGCCGTGATACGTTCAAACATGACGGTGCTGTATGACCTTGACCTTACAGACGCGGACGTGGAGAGCATTCCGCAGAATGCGTTGCTTGACAAACTGATGCTTGGATCTTTGAAGTTGCCTGCAAAACTCGTGACGATAGAAACGGGCGCTTTCTCTGGTTGCACATCTCTCGATGACACTATAACGCTACCTGCATCTCTCTCCACGATAGGGGACAGGGCTTTCTATAACTGTTCGCGCCTGAAAGGTGTGGAATGGTCTGAAGCACTGACAAAGATAGGTACGGAGGCGTTCAGCGGTTGTAACTCGTTGAAGCAGGAACTGACATTCCCGGATAAACTGGAAACGATAAACAACCGTGCCTTTTATAATTGCTCGTCTTTGTATGGTACCGTTACCATGCCGGCTTCATTGAAGAGTATGCCGGCGGGAAGGACTGAGAATAATTGGGAGTATAGTGGGGCTGCATTTTATGGCTGTTCCAACATAGCAGGCGTGGATATGCAGAAATGTGTTAATCTGCAAGGGATAGGCGGTAATGCATTCAGTGGTTGTTCGCAACTACAGACAGTGCTTTTGCCAAATACCTTGACGGCTATACCAAAATATGCTTTTGATGGTTGTGTGAAATTGGATGATGTAGAGTTTCCTGATTCTCTGACAACGATAGGGGAGTATGCTTTCCAAGGCTGTGCAAGTTTAACGGTAGCGGATTTCTCTAACTGCAAGAATATGAAGTCTATCGACGGCTATGCCTTCTCTGGTTGTTCCTCTCTCTCTACGGCGAATCTGCCGGAGTCTCTGACGCAGATAAATACGTATGCCTTTATGGACTGTAAGAAACTGTATAATCTGAGTGCGGCTAACGTTGTGCCTGCAACACTTGGCGAATATGTGTTCCGCAGGGTGAATACGGATGTGTGTCTGCTGAGTATTCCTACGACATCATTCTATGATTACCTTATAGCAGCCCAGTGGGGTGCTTTTGTGGAGATGCGTGCCGTGATAGAAAACCACATAGATGAAGGTGGCAGAGTGACGGGCGAGAATGTGAATGCCGAAATAACGGAAGATGTTGAAAGTGACTCCGTAAAGAGTGATGGACAGCGGTATGCCGTGATAAGGGATGGTTCGAGCGTGTTTGTTCCGAAGAACGGACGCATACGCTATCGCGTCAGTCCGGACGAGAATGTAAGTGTGAAGGCCGTGAAGTATAACGACAAGGATGTGACGGCAGAACTCGTTGACAATGTGTTTACGACACCGGAAGTGGTGGAGGATGGCACTTTGGAGGTGCAGTTCAATGTTGAAGGACCTATAAATGTTACGAATGTGACACTTGACAGGAAGAAGGTTAATCTACTGACTGCCGAATCCACTACATTGGTGGCAGAGCTGTCTCCACGTAACGCCACGAACAAGAGTCTGTCATGGAGTAGCAGTGATGCGAAGGTGGCTCGTGTAGACAATGCCGGCAAGGTGACTGCAGTGGCACCGGGTGTGGCTGACATAACGGTTACGACTGCGGATGGTGCGATATATGCACAGAGTAGGGTGACGGTTCTCTCAAATAACTATTATTTCACGATGCCGGAGACTTCGGCGTTTGTAAATACTTCTCTGACAGTACCGGTGTCAATGCACAACGATGAGGCCGTGAGCGGATTCCAGTGTGACATATATCTGCCGGAAGGTGTGGAGATAAGTTCGCAGTATGGTGACTATAACGTAAGTTATGCCGGTCGTAGCTCTGACCATGTGCTTGTTACGGCAAAGCAGAATGACGGTGCTATAAGGGTGCTGGGCTATTCTGCCAACAATAACTCGTATAACGGTAATGACGGTGTGCTGTTCAACTTGCCGATAGAGACAAGCGGAGTGATAGGCGGTAAGGAGATTAAGATAAAGAATATACATGTCGCAGGGCCGGAGGCTATAGACTTTGCTGCTCCCGATATTAGTATGACGCTTAATGTCAATGACTATTCTCTCGGTGACTCTAACGGTGACGGCAACGTTACGGTGTCGGATGTTACGAATACGGCTAACTATGTGCTGAACAAGTATGTGTCAAAATTCGTATTTGATGCGGCGGATGTCAATGCTGACAAGGCTATAACCATAGCCGATGTTACTGGTACGGCGTCCATAACTCTGGGACAGTGGGGTGGAAATGCATCAAGCAAGGCGAAAGGGTATAATATAAATACTGTGGAAACGGCGGACAGGCTTTATGTGGAAGATTTTACTATTGCTGATGGTGAGGAGAAGACCATAAGCTTCATGCTGAACAATTCCGTGGCTTATGTTGGCGTTCAGTTTGACTTGTATTTGCCGGAAGGCCTTACAGCCGTTAAAGACAAATATGGTGACTATACCTTTGAACTCGCAGAAGACCGTAAGGGCGAGAAAAATTATCTGTTAGGTTCACAACTGCAGCCTACGGGTGCGGTGAGGGTGCTT
>CAZPNC010000032.1:0-23902 GCA_964587945.1 uncultured Prevotella sp.
TATTGTAGCAGCATTCCGGCTGCCAAGGATAAGGAAAAAGGCTTCCCCTGAAACGGAGAAGCCGTGTCACGGCAATGCTGCCGGAAAGGTTACAGACAAAGAATGCACCGAATTTGCCACACGGCTGCAGGACATCGTGACGGCACACATGGCTGATGAGGATTTCTCCGTGCAGGCACTGGCAACGGAGATGGCCATGGACCGCACCGTGCTGTTCCGCCGTATGCAGACATTAATGAACACTTCTCCTTCGATTTATATAAGGAACGTGCGGATGAATGCTGCCAGATGCCTGTTGGAAGAGGAGGGACTCGCTCCGGCAGACGTTGCCGGACGAACGGGGTTTTCGTCCGTCAAATACTTCACTCGCATATTCAAGGAAACATTCGGAGTGCTGCCAAGGGATGTTAAAACTGATAACACATAACGCCGCTCCGCCCCTGTCCGCTGAAAGAAACAGCCTGTTTGCAGACTTTTCTTGTGCAATGTACTTTTCTTCTTTACCTTTGTCGCAGATATTTTTATAACATCCGACTAATTTACAGACAATGATGACAAAGGTAAATCTATTGTATTCAGTCTTTGCCGCAGCCATTGCATTAAGCGGCTGCAGCAAAGACAGTGATTTGTATAGTTCTTCGCAGTCTTCGGGCAGTGGCAACGACAATGGCAGCACGGCGGCTTCGGTGACGGGACTGACGGACTTTGACGTGGCTTTCAACTACACTGCCCTTGGCGAAACGGAGCAGATACCCTCCGGAGACAATGACTACATCGAAAATGCGGGCCTCTCCAACACGATAACCATATCATGGAACGGGTCTGGCAATGCCGCAGTGACGGGCGACGACGAGGGGGCGGTGACGGTCAGCGGCGCTGACGTGACGGTGAATGCTTCCAAAGGTTACAGGTATGTGCTGCAGGGGACGGCTGCGGACGGCAGCCTTAGCGTGACGAGTAGCGGGGACCTGGCTCTGGTTCTCAACGGTGTGTCCCTGACAAACACTGACGGTGCGGCGATAAACGTGCAGTCGAAGGTGTGTGCTTATGTAGTGTGCAACGACGGCACGGCCAACATTCTTGCTGACGGCGGCCGCTCTGAAAGTGATACAAAGGTGAAGGGGGCTTTCTTTACCAAGGGGAAAGCGGTGTTTTCGGGCAGTGGCAGCCTTAGCGTCTATGCCAAATACAAAAACGGCATTGACACGAAGAAGAACCTTATAGTACGGCCTAACACTAACATCTTCGTGCAGTTGGTTGACACTATATCCAAAGGCTGCTGCATAAAATGTGAGAATGAGACGGCAGGTGAGGGCTTGTTCATCAGGGGCGGCGTGCTAAACCTTGACAACCCTTCCGCAGCGGGTAAGGGAGTGTCTGCTGACGGTGACCTGACCATAAGCGGCGGACGTGTTACGGCTATCTGCTCCAGTGCAGGGGTGTGGGATCTTGACGACCTGGACGTGAGCGGTGCGGCCGGCATCAAGTGTGATTCCACCTTCACAATGACCGCCGGCGACCTTTGGATGAAGAGTACCGGTAACGGCGGGAAGGGCATAAACGGTGACAACACGCTGAACTTCAACGGGGGAACGGTACACATACTGACAACCGGCGGGACACATTCGTACAAGTACAACGGTTACACTTATGACACAAGTCCAAAGGGGATAAAGACGGACGGCGATATATATGTCAGCGGCGGCGACATCTTCGTACGTGCCACAGGCACTACCGACGGCAGCGAGGGTATGGAGGCCAAACGTACCTACAACCAGTCTGGGGGAACGGTAAAGATATATGCTGCTGACGACGGACTGAATACTGGGTACAGTTCTGAAGGATTACGTGAGAAGACAGCCATGGGTTATGACATGACCGGATGTACAGCAAATGCAGGACAGGTAAATATCAGCGGCGGTACACTATACGCCTACTCAACCAGTAATGACGGAATGGACAGCAATGGCTACATAAAAATATCGGGCGGCACGGCTATTGCTTTCGGTGCAGGGGCTCCGGAAACGTGCTTTGACTGCGATGAAAACAGCCGTTTCTCTATCACTGGAGGTACGTTATTCGGCATGGGAGGGGCTTCACCAAACACGCCCGGAGCATCATGCACACAGTGTTTCGCAGTCAACAGTTTCACATCTTCTGCCAATACAGCATATACAGTAAAGGCATCTGATGGCACGGAAATAATAACCGTAACCGTACCGCGCAGCTACAACAGTGGTATTCTGGCGGTATCTTCGCCGCTGATACAGAAGGGTACGACATACACCATTGGTACAACGTCCTTCACCACCAGTTCGTCATCATGGATTACGAATAGCACACAGACAGGAGGCTTCGGCGGAAACATGAGATAGGAATAGGAAGATGTGGGTTGCGGTCGGAGGACTGCAGCTCACTTTATTCTAAATACCAACTTCAATATCGTGAACTGCACAAGCATGGCTATGCCCATAACGATAAATGGGGCTACGAGGCGATGGATACCGAGATGCAGACAGGCAGAGAAAAGGACGATATGGAGCAGGAAATTTACGGCATGGCTGCCGGAAAAGCCGACAAAACGCCGTAAAGTGGGAGTGGCACGGAAGGTGAAGATGCAGGTAAAGTAGAAGTTAACGGCGAAACTTAACAGGTAACCTATGGCGTAGGCTATGCTTGTGGCCGTTTCGCGCGTTATCACTTTGCTGATATTATATATGTAAGAATCTATGGCTATGAGCAGCAGTAGATATACGCCATAGTGCACAGTGGCCGACACGCAACCGTTGATGATGAAACGGACGAACTGTGCCCGGCCTGCATTGCCGTTTTTCAGTTGGGATAATTGTTGTCTAAATGTCATAGGACTGTCATGTATTGTTCTTTCTGTCGGCAAAGTTACAAACTTTTTCGGCTACTGCCAAACACACAACCACTAAACAGTGGAATTATCATCCTTTTCTTTTTGTAACAAAATTTTAACCGGCTTTATTTGTACATCATAATAGTTTTGCCTAACTTTGCCGCCAGGATAATGACATACAGTATGTAAACGTATGGGATTATCGGTGAAATCAAAACAATCAGGCAAAATGAAAATACTTGTAGTAGACGACGAACAGGACCTTTGTGAAATCCTCCAGTATAATCTGGAAACTGAAGGGTATGAGGTAGATACGGCAAACTCTGCCGAAGAAGCAATGCAAATGCAGATAACAGACTACTCTCTGCTGCTGCTTGACATAATGATGGGCGAGATGTCCGGGTTCCAAATGGCCCGCAGACTGAAAGAACGGCCGGAGACAGCACACATACCTATAATCTTCATAACCGCACTTGACAATGAGGACAGCACCGTAAAGGGACTTAACATAGGTGCCGATGACTACATTGCCAAGCCTATCAGCGTGAAAGAACTCAAGGCAAGGGTGGCGGCAGTGCTGAGAAGGGCATACGGAAACAAGGAAAAAGAGGCGAAGAATGAGGAAACGGACGGCGAGACAGTCACATACAAGTCGCTGCAGATAAACACTATCTCAAAGACAGTAACGCTGGATGGAGAGAAGATTGCCCTTACAAAACTGGAGCTGGAACTGCTGTTGCTTTTCCTGCGAAAGCCCAACAAGGTGTTTGCACGTGAGGAACTGCTGAAACGTTGCTGGCCAAGTGAAACATACGTACTTGACAGAACAGTGGATGTGAACATAACACGCCTGCGCAAAAAGATAGGCAGGTACGGCATACAGATAAAGACACGTTTCGGCTATGGCTACACATTTGAAGAGTAAATCATTCCAAAGTAATATGCTATTCAGCATAGGCGGCATCTTCGTGATATTCGCAATATGCTTCAGTGTATATCAGTTCAGACGGGAGAAGGAGTTCAAGGTTGACATCCTGCACTCCAGACTGCAGATGTATAACTATGAGATGATACAGTCTTTGGGCGATTCCATCGTCAGCCCGGATGCCTTCATGCGTTACATGAGGCAACGGGAGAAGGACGGACTGCGTGTGACCATCATAGATACAAAAGGCAATGTCATACTCGACAGCCAGCAGAAGGATACCAGTAGAATGGGAAACCATCTTACAAGAAAAGAGATAAGGGAAGCATTAAAATACGGTAGCGGCCATGACATAAAGCGGGCATCTGCCTATACGCATGAAACGTATTTCTATTCCGCCACATATTTGCCTGACAAGGTAAGCCATATAGGAAACATCATCATACGATCAGCGGTGCCTTATTCTGCAGAGATAACGAAATCACTACAGGCGGACAACACTTACCTGTATTTTACGCTTGCACTTACAATACTGCTCGGAATAGCACTATATTACAACACCTCACGTATCAGCAGGCACATACGGTACCTTCGGGAGTTTGCAATGAAGGCGGAAGAGGGTGACACGCTCGACCATGAACTGGAAAGGCAACTGCCCGACGATGAACTTGGGGACATATCACACAACATCATCACACTGTACTGGAAACTAAGGCATTCGGAAGAGGAAAGGGTCCGTATCAAAAGACAGTTGACACAGAATGCAGCACACGAGCTGAAGACACCTACTGCAAGCATACACGGCTACCTGGAGAGCATCCTTGCCAACCCTGATATGCCACAACAGAAACAACGGCATTTCCTTGAAAGGTGCTATGCACAGAGCGAACGCATGGCAAAACTGTTGCTGGACATGGCTACATTGGCAAAACTTGACGAGAAAGAGACACTGCTGCCAGGGCCACCAAAAGAAACTATCGTGGATGTCAGGACGGTAATTGACAGCGTACTTGAGGATACCGCACTGCAATTGGCAGACAAAGGAATAACACCACGGCTCGACACACCGGAACTTATTCTCATACCGGGTGACCAGACGCTCATATACAGCATCTTCCGAAATATAGTGGACAATGCCATTGCCTATGCACAAGGAGCCGACACACTGAAAATAATATGCAGAAAGAAGAACGCCGGCACCGAGCAATTCTATGAATTCCACGTCAGCGACAATGGTCCTGGGGTGGATCCAAGCCATCTCAACAGAATATTCGAGCGGTTTTACAGGATGGACAAAGGCCGCTCTCGCAAACTCGGAGGAACGGGTCTCGGCCTTGCTATAGTGAAAAACGCCGCCATAACACACCATGGCACCGCAAGAGCGGAGATGACTCCTGGCGGCGGACTGACTATAGTTTTCACACTAAGACGATGAAACACCATAAGCAAGTGTGCCGATTTATCTTCCAAACAATGGTTTTTCCACCCACTGATTAACAGTACAAGCACCCCACTCAGCACACAGCGGCACCGGCCTGAGCAAGATTTCACGAAACAAATAAACAACATAACAACCGAACCACAAAACGATTACTTAACATTTTCTTATTACCAACGTAACGGTTACGTAACAACGTCTTTATACCTTTGCCTACACAAGAAAGACAACAAAAGGTATAAGGACTATGAATGAGAAAAAAGCACGCAAGATACAGAGTATCTACAACACCACAAGACTTGTTCTTCTGGTAGCAATGTTGCTGGCGATATTCATCGCACTGGGCACACAATAACAGATAATTACAGTAAAAAACAGACTGGAATGTTTGTACAATCCAAATAATCATTGTATTTTTGCAGTCAGAACTACAAACTTTCCAGAAAAAGAATGACACTTACAGCAGACGGCGGAAGTACCAAGACCACATGGATGACGGCAACAGACGGCAACAGACGACTGTTCCACACACAGGGAATCAACCCTTTTCACCAGACAGAGAATGAGATGCAGCGCATCATAAAGGAAGAACTGTTGCCACAAGAAGGATTCCCCACCATTACAGACATAGAGGCAGTATGCTTCTACGGAGCCGGATGCACGAAAGAGAAATCCCCTTCACTGAAACAGATATTATGCAAGGCATTCCCTGCCGCTACCTTGATAGAGGTGGGCAGTGACATGCTCGGAGCAGCAAAGGCTTTATTAGGCAACGACGAAGGCATAGCCTGCATACTCGGTACAGGTGCCAACTCATGCCTGTACGATGGAAAAACAATCATTGCCAACATCCCTCCTATGGGATATATCCTCGGAGATGAAGGCAGCGGAGCCGTACTTGGCAGGACTTTCCTTAACCGATTGTATAAGGAAGGACACACTGCAACGCAACAGATATTCGAGGAATACACCGCATTGACACTGGCAGACATCATACAACGGGTGTACCGCGAACCCGCTCCCAACCGCTTTCTGGCTTCAATTGCCCCGTTTATAAAGGAACATATCAACGAACCTTGGATTGAAGAAACGGTTGAAGACAATTTCCGTCTGTTCTTCAAACGCAACGTTGCCCGTTATAACCGTCCTGACCTGCCATGCTCTTTTGTCGGAAGCATAGCCTTTTACTTTGAGGAACAACTACGCGCGGCAGCAAAAAAAGAGGGTTCCGCCATCAATAAACTGATGAAGGAACCCATTATGCCATAAGCAAATGTGCCGATTTATTTTTACAATGATGTTTCGTTTAATCACCTTTTTATCAGTGACGCCCGCATGGGCAAGAAACAACTAAATAACATAAACCAAGCAACTACTTAGTTCTTCTACTTTCCGGAAGCGAAAAGCCACCGCTTTTCAATCATCTTCTCCCATACCCTCACATCTCTCGGCACTTGTAGTCCCGAAATTATTGAGTTTCATCACTACATAATAGAACTCCTCATTACTATCGTCCGGAGAACCAACACTGACAATGAAACGAAGGTTATTGCCCTCGGCCTTGTCAAGGTTCATTCCAAGCAACACCCCATGCTCTCTGAACTGCTCAGGAAGTACAGGAGAGAAGTTAGCCTTCGTGAATGTCTTCTGGAAGAAAACCGTACCGTCAGAACGATACACCGACAACCTGATTGCATTGTCATGATATTTCTTTCCATGGTTCTCCACTATGGCAAGAGAGTCGTCAGAATGCCTAAGGATGCTGTAGGAGTATTCAGCACCATCTATCCATGTCACCGAACCGTTGCGCTCATCCCTCTCCATCTGTCCCGGCTTGGCCTGAGGCTTCGCCACGACTTTCTCTACAATAATGTCCTCATCGGTCTTTTTCCCACTCTTACAGGAAGAGAATACGAGACACACTGCAATGGCAAGAAATGTTATACAGCAGACTTTTTTCACTTTTACTGTCATTTAGCAGTTAGGTTGCAAAGACTATCCCAGTAACCTACTTCGTAGCCCGTTCTATATACTTGTCAATATCCTGCGCAGCAGTACTGTTGACATATTTTGCCTTTACATCTTTATATATGGCAAGCGCGTCAGCAGTCTTGCCCTGACTTTCCAGCAGGCGCGCAGCCTGAATGAGGAACGTTGGCGATAGACTGTTGTTCACACCGTCCTCAGCCTCAGAATCAGCCATCTTCGCAGCCTTACGCAATGAAGATACAGCCTTGTCTATATCACCGACATTAGCCTGTGCATTACCCAATGCAGCCGTTGCCGCAGGACTTATCATAGCATCATCCTGTGCAGAGAAACTGTCAAGATACTTCACAGCCTCCTGCCATTTGCCAAGATTGGCATAGCACAGGCCAGCATAAAGTCCAGCAAGGTTAGCGGCATCTGTACCACCATAATTGTCAGCCACAGCCAAGAATCCCTCCTGAGCCTTGTCGCCGTTGAGGGCCTTCTGGAAATCTCCCTGACCGAAAGCCTCCTGAGCCTTGGCCAATGCGGTAGAAGCCTTCTCCTCACGGGGACCGGAAAGGAAGGTGTTGTATATGACATAACCCGCAACGACAACCACGACGACTGTCACCGCTATAAGAATCTGTTTACGGAACTTGAGGAAAAACGCCTCCTGCTTGCTCTGGCTCTGCTCATGAACGGCAGAAGCCTTTTTGATGTTTGAATGTGCCATTTATATTTTTGTTTTTCTTTTCTTTATCTGTCTGTCGCATATAACTGCGCTGCAAAGTTAGCATATTTTTTTGAGAAAAAAGAAATATTTGAATATTTTTTGCATTTAAGTGAAAAGCCTTTACATTTATTGAAAAACGGGTATAATGCACTGTGCCTTCTGAAAGCACCCCGATTACATTGTAAAAGCACCCCGATTACGTTGTAAAAGCATTGAGTTTACAGTGTAATCGGGGTGCTTTTACTGCCACCGCCCAACAGCCTCACCGGATGGGGGAGGAACAGAACCACATTTTTTCTATTTCTTTCAGTAAAACGGCGGCTACAAACGTAATAAGAGAGTAAAGACAATACAATTACAAAAAAGAACAAATACTATCCATCCAATGTAGTTTCGGAAGACATGATGCCGTAAAACGGCAGATATTTCGTAACTTTGCAAACAACAAGAAAATGAAGAAAAAACTACTGACCTTAGTTGTCCTGCTTGTCGCAATGACAGCAAACATTTGGGCACAACGCGTATTCAACCATCCGGGCAGCATACTGGGCAAGGCTGACTTGGAGCGTATCAAACTGCATGTCGCTGCCGGTGACGAGCCGTGGGCCTCATGTTGGAAGAGCCTTCAGGCCGACAATGCCGCCAAACATACCTACACTGCCAGCGCATCTGCCGAGATAGGCGGTTCCAACGGCACAAGACAGCGGGCGGCAGCGGATGCTTACGCCGCCATGATGAACGCCATCGAGTGGCACGTCACGGGCAAGACGGCATACGCCGACTGCGCGGCACGAATACTGACGGCATGGGGCACCAAGTTAGAGACAGCCTCTGCCGAACTGTACCAGTATCCTTGCCGCGCCATGATTGTGGCGGCAGAGATGCTGAGATACTCCGACGGCTCTTTCTATGAAGGCTGGGGGGCAGGCGACCGCACCACTTTCCTTGAGAAAGTGCGCACTGTCATGTATCCTGCCTGCAAGCAGTTCTGCACCTACCAGAACACACATCCGTCATGGTACACACCTTGCGCACTGGCGGTAATGGCCGCAGGAGTGCTGCTTGACGATGCCACCATCTATCAGGAGGGATACAACCTGATGCTGAACACCGACCATTGGGATACCATGTACGGTGGTTCCATAGAGCCAAGCGGACAGATGCGCGAGATGGGGCGTGACAACGTGCACGGCGGTCTGACACTTGGCGACATCGCACAGGCCTGCCTTGTGGCATGGAACCAAGGCGATGACCTGTTCGGCGAGGGCGGCAACCGCCTGCTGAAGGGCATGGAATACTGGTGCAGATACAATACCGGGCACACGGACACGCCTTTTGAACCGCAGGACTGTAGCGGCCTTGACAACGCCACGGGTTATTCTTTCTATTACATCTCCACCCATAACAACGGTTTCCGTCTGCAACCGGATGCCTGTTGCTTCGAAGCAGTGTACCACCATTATAAAGAGGTGAAGGGCATGGATGCCGAAAAAGAGTTTCCCTACCTCACAATTGCCGCACGATTGGCCCGCCCTGACACTAACAACCAGATGCTGGGTTACGGAACGTTGTTCTTCACCGTCAATGCAGACGCCTCTCCTTTCATGACAACAAAGCCGCAGCAACCCACGGACTTCCGTGCAGAAGACGGCTATAAGTGCATATACCTTTCATGGCAGCACCCGGAACAGGAGGATGCACGTGGCTTCCGCCTGTTCCGTTCGACAGACGGCACGTCGTTCACGCTGCTGAAGACATGGGACTATTACACCAACAACCAGTACAAGGACGAGGATGTGGAGCCTGGCAAGAAATATTATTATAAGGTGCAACTGACAAACAAGGCCGGTTACAGCGAACAAAGCGCAATCGCCTCCGCCACCGTGCAAAGTGGCAGTGACGCACTGCCCAAAGGATGGAATTATGCAGGTGTCAGTTCGGAAGCATACGGTGGCGGACTGTTCACAATGGCACAAGACTCTACTTTCACCGTCTCCGGACTGGGAAACGACATCGGCGGGACAAGCGACATGCACGGTTTCGTCTACAAGAAACTGACAGGTGACGGCACTATCACCGTGCGCCTGACCTCTACTGACGAGTCTTTCTACAAAGTCGGCATACTGATGCGCGGCACGCTTGCCGGCAACAGCCAGCGTGTGGGCATGACACTGGGCGAGACAGGCTGCCGCATGCTGCGTATGTGTACACGCAGTGCCGACGGCAGCAACACCTCATGGATTAACGGCACGAACTATGGCCGCGCACCGTTCTGGATGCGCATCAGCCGCAAGGGCAACGTATTCACGACATTCATAAGCCGTGACAACGACACGTGGCACCAGATTGGCCGGTCTGCCGTTGCCATGCCACAGACATACTATGTGGGCATGGCAAGCTGCAACCGCAACACTTCAGGCTCAACCTATCAGGCAGTCTTCGACCATGTGAGCGTCATCGGCACAGAAGCCACACCTACAAGCGTACCGAATGCACCCACCGGCCTCACCCTGACATGGACAGGCACACGCCAGGCATCACTGTCATGGAACGACGTAGCGGAGGCAGACTCTTTCATTGTCTACCGTTCCGCCGGCGCCCTGCACTTTGACTCCATCGCGACTGTCCGTACTACACACTACAGCGACACCGCTCCCCTACCGGGAAAATATTACTATAATGTGGCAGCACTTAACGCCGCCGGCATAGGTACACCCTGCACTGCAGGAGAGATAACCCTGTATGAAGCGGAGCAACTGCGCAGTACCATTATAGGTACAAACGGTTCATACAAGAACAACTCCTCAACAACAAAGACCGCAGCCCTTGACGGTAACATGAACACATTCTTTGACGCTGCGGAAGCAGACGGTGCATGGGTGGGTTACGATATGGGCGAGAACGACATGGCATTGACGGCCTACGTGAAGTACGCTCCACGCAGCAATTATCCGAATCGTATGACAGGCGGAAAATTCCAAGTTTCCATGACAGCCGATTTCAGTGACGCCATAACCATTGCCACTGTGCCGGAGGCCCCGGCAACAGGTGTACTGACACAACTTGCCGCACCGTACGCCAAGGGCTGCCGGTACCTGCGCTATCTGTCGCCAAACAGCGGCAACTGCAACGTGGCGGAAGTGCAATTCTTCGGAACGAAGGTTGCAAACCCTGAAACAGGCGTACGAAATGTCTCCTCAACCATAACCGACGCACCCGTCTATACCATTGGCGGAGTAAGGGTAACAACTCCGGCCTCAGGACAGTTATATATACAAACAGGTAAAAAGCATATTAAGAAATGAGAATAACGACAACAATACTGTTGCTGCTCATATCCAAATTACTGGCAGCACAGGTGAGTATCTACCAACGTGATGAAGTGCAGAAGAACAACGCCTACGAGGTGTTTGTACGCACTCACGGCGGAGAATGGCAGGATGTGCCGGTATATTCCTGCGATGTTGACATGCACCGGCGTTCCACCGCGGCTTTTGCGGAGTTCGATATGGGCGGGACTGTGGAAATTCGCATACGACTACTTCTGCCAGAAACAATAACGGCCGATTCCCTGCCCACAATGATTCGCCCGCAGTCACGTGGCATACACTTTGAACAGAAAGACAAACAGACGGTACAGTTCACGCTGGAACGGCCTGAATACCTTAGCATAGAGTTCGGCGGCGACCGCCACCACAACCTACATCTGTTTGCCAACCCTATGCTTACAGAGAAGCATAGGGTACAGAACCGGGTTGCATAAACTGGACAGGAGAGAACGCTCAGGATGTATTCGTCAAGAATGCGTCACTGATATACTTCGGTCCCGGTGTACATCGTCCCAAGGATTTACCGAGTGAGGAGATAAAGATACCATCAAACACCACGGTATATCTGGCACCCGGTGCCGTATTGAAGGCACGCCTCATCATTGACCATGCGGAGAACGTGCGCATTATAGGCCGTGGCTTGATAGACCATCCGCTGCGTGGAGTGGAGATAACATTCTCACGGAAAGTACTTGTTGATGGAATTACCGTGCTAAATCCACGCCATTACACCGTCTTTGGAGGTCAAAGCGAAGACATAACCATACGTAATGTGAAATCTTTTTCCGCCCGCGGATGGTCAGACGGATTAGACCTCATGTGCTGCCGGCGTGTAAACATAAGGGACATCTTCCTGCGCAACTCTGACGACTGCCTTGCTTTTTACAATCACCGATGGTGGTACTGGGGCGGTTCTGACAGCATTGACGTGCAGAGAGCCACACTCTGGTGCGACTTCGCACACCCGGTAAACATAGGCAGTCATGGTGATGACCGTGCTGATACAGGTGAGACACTCAGCGATGTACGCATACACGACTGTGACATACTGCGCCATAAGGGTGACGGTATGCTTGCCATAAGTTGCGGAGACAAGAACTTCATACGCAACGTTGCCTTCGACAGCATCCGCATCGAAGGCGTGGAGAGGGGACGGCTGAGCGACCTGCGGGTGGTATTCGGCGCGACATACAACCGTGCGCCAGGCAACAGCATTGACAATGTGGCATTCTCCAACATAACCATTGACACTGCCAGTGCCGGGAACATACTGCCTTCACGCATAGAAGACTATGACACGGAACACAGAGTGAAACACTATACTATGAAAAACATACTGATAGGCAACCGCAATTTCAACGAAAAGAAAGACATAACACGAACCACCCGACAAACAAACACGAAATGAAACACCTAACCTCACTCCTGCTCGTACTCGTCACGATCCTGACGGCACAGGCACAGACCATCAACATTGAGACCTCTACCACACAGATTATACTGAAGGTAAAGGATAATGGGCGGCTCTACCAGACGTGGCTCGGCACGCCACTGCATTCTGCGGCTACAGTAAGCGAGACGGACATGCCACGTTCCTCAACCACAAATATGCTCTCCAAAGGCTGTGAGGCATACCCCGTCATGGGCACAGAGGACTACTTCGAGCCTGCTTTCGAGATACGCCATGCCGACGGTAACCCGACAAGCGTGTTCAAATACGTCGGCCACGAGCAGACAAACAACGAGACTACCATACACTTGAAGGACGAACTGTACCCTGTTTTCCTCACTCTGCATTACACGGCGTACCCGGAAGAGGGCGTAATACGCCAGTGGACGGAGATACACCACGAGGAGAAGGGGCGCGTAGAACTGGGACGCTATGCCTCCGCCATGCTCTATTTTGAGGAGCAGGACTATTGGCTTACGCAGTTTACAAGCGACTGGGCAAAAGAAATGCAGATGCAGACGCTGCAACTCACCACCGGCCGCAAGGTGCTTGACTCACGTCTTGGCACCCGTTCCACCATGTTCACGCCGCCTTTCTTCATGGTGGGACTTGACACTCCCGCCACAGAAGAGCAGGGAACGGTATTCATGGGCACACTGGCATGGACCGGCAACGTGCGCTTTACCTTTGAGGTTGACCACAACCGCCAACTCCGCATCATCAGCGGCATCAACCCTGATGCCTCACATTACACGCTGAAAAGGGGAGAAGCTTTCCGCACTCCTGACTTCATCTACACGTTGAGCCAACAGGGGACAGGCGACGGCAGCCGCAGATTGCAGCAGTGGATGATGGAAAACCAGTTATACAAAGGCAAGGATGACAGACTGACACTGCTCAACAACTGGGAGAACACATACTTCCGCTTTGACGAAGAGAAGTTGAACGCACTCTACGGTGAGGCGAAAGACCTCGGAACAGACCTCTTCCTGCTTGACGACGGATGGTTCGGCAACAAGTATCCACGCAACAATGACAGACAAGGACTGGGCGACTGGCAGGTGATGGAGAAGAAACTGCCTCACGGACTGCCCTTCACCATAAAGCAATGCGAGGAAAAAGGACTGGGCTTCGGCATTTGGATAGAGCCGGAAATGGTAAATCCGAAAAGCGAACTGGCAGAGAAACATCCAGACTGGATTATACAGTTGCCCGGCCGTGACACCTATTATTCACGCAACCAACTGGTGCTTGACCTCAGCAACCCACGGGTACAGGACTTCGTTTTCAGCGTGGTTGACAACCTGATGACAGAGAACCCCACCATCAAATACATGAAATGGGACTGTAACTCACCTGTCACCAACATATATTCCGCAAATGAAAAGGCGGAGCAGGGCAACCTATACGTTGACTATACACGAGGACTTTACAAGGTGCTTGACCGTATACAGGCAAGTTATCCCGACCTGACAATGATGCTATGCAGCAGCGGTGGCGGACGATGTGACTATGGCGCACTGCGCTACTTCACCGAGTTCTGGTGCAGTGACGACACAGACCCGATAGAAAGACTGTTCATACAATGGGGATTCTCGCACTTCATGCCTGCCAAAGCCATGTGCGCCCATGTAACGGACTGGAACAAACGGGCAAGCATCAAGTTCCGGACAGACGTAGCTTTCCCCTGCAAACTCGGCTTCGACCTTGACCTTTCAAAACTCACTGACAGCGAACGCGACTACTGCCGTACGGCTCTCAATGAGTGGAAACGGCTGAAGCCCATCATCTTCTCCCCTACTCTCCACCGTCTTGTCTCCCCGTACGACGGCAACCACTGCGCCATACAGCGCGTAAACGGTGACAAAAGCCATGCGGTCATATTCGCATACGATATGCACCCACGCTTCCGTGAGCCGATAGCAGCAACACGTTTGCGTGGTCTTGACCCAAAGGCCACCTACCGCATCCGTGAAATCCTATGTACAGACCCCAAGAAACCATTCATAGACCGCACTTATACAGGCGAATATTTGATGGCTGTCGGCATACGCATACTTACCGACAAGGACATGACAAGCAGAATTCTGGAGGTTACAAGGGAATAGAGACTGCCATCCATTAACGACAAAAAGACAAAGGGCGTACCCGAAAAACGTTCCCTCCGGTTATGTTAACCGGAGGGAACGTTGCATTTTCTCAAAACCATTCGTCATGAGGGCCTTCTAAAAGTCATCGTCCTCTTCGTCATAGTTAAAGTCAAGTTTTTGTTTTTTCGACTGGGCACTTACCCCATTATCTCCATATCCTCCACCGGACAGCGTCAGCAACTTCGGCGCATTTATTTTAACCACGTTGATAACGGGCACTGAATATTTTTTCTTCATGATATATTTCCTTTCTTATTTTACTATTATTGTATTGGTCTTGCCATTGGTAAAGCGCACGATGTTCATGCCTTTCTGCAGGTCAGGCAACTTCATACCAGCAGCATCATATATCCCCTCTATGCCGACTTTATCGGTATCGCCTGCCAATGCATCAACAAATGTAGGCGTACTTACATCCTCCATGATAGATAATGACTTGGCATTATTGCTCTCAACCGTGGTGAAACAAGCACGGAAGGCATCACAATAAAAATATGGGGCAGTAACATCCGCAGTCTGCAACGCACGCTTGTAGAACTTGTCATTATATATAAAATAAGCGTTCTCGGCTGTAATCTTGTCACCTTGTGTGTAAGAGCCATACATTGTCACGGCAGATGATGGGGTGTTAACGGTTCCACTGACGGCCGCATTCGCTGCAGTAATGGTAACGCCGCTGCCCGTAAGTCTCTTCATTATGGCAGGAGTGCCGGCAGCAATGGTCTCACACTTGGTCAGTTGCAGCACATTGTTCTCCAGTTTTGAAATAGTATAGTATTCCACATCAGTGTTTGATGTCACTTCGTATGGCAGGCATATCGTGCCATAAGTGCTTGACATGGTGCGTGAGTAAGTGGCAGCAGTTGCGGTAAGGTTGTCTATGGCCGGAACTTTCAGGCTTTTCCCATCAGTAAGAACAAGGTTGGCAATGGCATTTTCCACTGCTACGTTATTCACGTTTGCCAGCACTCCTGCCTTCTTTACACTAAAGATGCAGTTAGGATTTTGTGTTGTCATATCAAGATTGGCGGCTGTCAGTCCAGTGCAATCAACAGCAGAAGCATCCGAGTTGGTTATCTCATCCAAAGAAACTTCTGACGAATACTGGCCAGAAACAACATAATCATAGTCCGGGGTTGCCTTGTATGCTATGACTTTGGAAACAGTTGCTTTTTCTCCATATGCCGAAGACTTTACTCCAATAACCTTTGCCTGGCCATTGTTGTTGGCTTTGATGTCACTGACCGTGGCGTAGTAATATCCATCAGTAGTATTGTATGAAAAATAAGCCGCATCTTTTACATTGACGAGATTTCCGGGTGTAGTGCTTGTACCGGTAGTCGGAGACGCCACATTAAACAGGAACACACGGACTACATCAGATGTATAAACGCGCAGTTCGTCATAGTTACCTATGTCGATATAGTTATCCATATTACCTGAGCCATCACCAAGCGGAGTGTCTGTAAGCGTTCCATATTTTGTTGCAACAGCACTTCCTGCTGTTACTGTTCCTGACGCATCAACAGTATAATTAGTCAGACTTTCTATAGGTATGTTGTGCGCATCGACAATATTCATCTTCTTTGCAGTGAATGAAATGTCAGACAGTACCATTGTGCCCGCCTTTGTCCCAAGATTCAATGTAAAACCTGTGACAGCAGTATAGTTGCCCTTTTCTATCTGGTCTGCAAATGAAGGAGCGTATTTCGACCCATAAAATCCACCATGACCACTACCTTCAAACACAAGGTTATTAGCAATATCATCACCCGAATGGGTTAGTGTTCCGCTCACCATGTTAGAGAAGTCGTAGGTACGGTCAAATACTATCTTTACGGCAGAGCCCTCTGTACCATCACTTGTTATCGTATGTGTAGCGGCATCGTATGACGCGCCACCTGAGAAATCAAGTTTATTAAGGTCTATTGTAGCCTTGCCTTCTTTGTTGAAAACGAGTGACGCCCTTGGAGAAATTGTGACATACAAATCAGATATGTCAACAGAAAGCGCGGTTGTATATTCATCGCCTACCAGTTTTACATCCGTGACGTGCTGCAAATCGGCAGCAGTGACATATGCCCCCCAACCGTCTTTCTTAAAGCCATCACCGCTGGTTGCCGTTAATGTAAGACTCTTCGACGTAGTTCTAAAACTCATCCACCGACTGAACTTCTTGCCGTTAGCCTCTATTTCGACAGCATATCCTTTGCCTGCATTATCGAGAGTAGAAGTGTTGGCAGGCTGGAACCCGAGGTTCACACCTTCAGACCAGTCAAGTTCTCCTCCACTTGTGCCACCGAAAGCACTGAACAAAGAGACAGACTGACCGCCTCCTGTCCATTCGAATTTGTAACTTTCACTACCGGCGACTTGCGTCCACGTAGCAGTACCCCCCCCAACACTGCCTTTAGACAAGTCGGCATAATTGTTTTTCGCCATTATCTTGCCCCCGAAGACGAGCAGCATGATGAGCAAAAATAACAGATTTCTTTTCATGGAATAATGAATTTGAAAATAAAAATATGGTTGATATAATATATTTAGTCGTTTTATAATTCTGGCACTCCTTTATAATTCTGGCACTTTGAATTTCGCTTGCAAAAGTATAAACACTGCATGGATTTCTCTTTCACATTTATACCAAATGGTTTTCTTCACGTAACAAACCTTCTATAAAAATCGCAAAGGAGGGCTTTTGGAATAAACAAGAAAGTAAAAGAAACAAAACCGTTTGTCAATTATACTAACAAAAAAACTTTCCTTTATGGAAAGCTTTTTTCTGTTTACACAAGTTTGACAATTCTGTTATATTAAAAATAGCGACCATTGTTTGGTCTCCAACGGCCTTTTCCTCAAACTCTATTCGGTATCGGCCGTTTACCATGACGGACGGCAGTCCGGATTTGCCGCCTTTATGTTGTTCATAATCCAATCCTTTGTATTTGGTTTTTCATAACTCACCACACGTCACACTGCTGTCTGACAGTACTTTCCGGAAGCTTCTGCGGCAAGGTCGTTCCACCCACGGTGCATCCGTAAAATGTGCAACGCCGGGTGTGGAAAAGATAATATGGATTTGGGGCCACACCTACAGAGAAGTTTTCTACGGTAATATCGCTGATTGGTTGGGCTGGATTACCGTCAAAATAAATGGCATACGCTGCGGATGAGCGTGCAGATACATTGCTGATACGGAAATGCGAGTAACGGGCCGGACAGTTACCGCCACGATACCCGAAGTAGTTCGTTTCAAAACGAAGCACTGCACCAGCCACATTCTGGATGGTTATGGAGTCTACGAATACAGAGCTGATATAGCCACCGCGGTCAAGGTTGGACTTGAAAAGCAGGGCATTCTTCACATCGCCTATCTCTATGTCTGTCATATACACTCCCTGCACCCCTCCTGACATCTCGGAGCCGATACAAAGCCCGTTGCACTTGCTATAGAAACGGCATCGGCGTATGACGATATCCTCTGACGGACGTGCCACGCGCCGGCCGTCGGCATCACGTCCGGACTTTATGGCCACGGCATCATCGCCGGTGCGGAAAGTGCAGTCTTCTATGAGTACGCGACGGCTTGACTCCGGGTCGCAGCCATCATTATTGGGGAAATGCGAATCGATGGTGACGTTACGCACGGTGACGTCCTCACAGTATAGAGGATGGATACACCAGAAGGGGCTGTCCTTCAAGGTTACTCCCTCTACAAGTATACGATTGCACCCGTTCGTTTCTATGGCGCATGGGCGCAGGAATGTGCCTTTACCGAACACTCTTCCGGCAACAGGTGTGAGGTCTTCGCCCATTTTGCGGAGGCGGTTCACGTCTGCCGTTTCGGGCGTTTCGCCATGTGTGCCATGTATGTTTTCTTCAAAACCAGCATCACTGGCTGGCATTCCCCATCTGGCCATGGTGCCGCCGTTACAGTTTATAGTAGCAGTGCCTTCACCGGTGATGGCGATATTGTGTTGGCGGTAGGCGCGAATCATGGACGAACGTCCGTATAGTTCCGTGCCCTCCCAGCGTGTAGGGACGACGGGCAGATAGTCATCAGGATTGGATGAGAAAAGGAGCGTGGCACCGTCAGCCAAGTGCAGGCGTACATTGTTTTTCAGTTCCAATGTTCCATCCATATAATGCTCTCCGGCAGGTACTATAACAGTGCCGCCGCCATGGGCAGAGGTACTGTCGATGAGGGTCTGGAGAGCATGGTGCGAACAGCCTTCACCGGACGTAACGGTGTATTCGGGAATGGTTACCTGCCTGACACTGCCTGCTATCATGGCGGCTTTACGACGGCCGTCGATGCTGTCAAGGTCCAGTTTTCTTCTGTTCAACGTCGGTATGACCTTGCGTATTCTGCCGTTGGCGTCATAAGACAAAGAATCCACGCACACAGAACGCCTCACGCCACAGTGGTAACCGGGGGCAAGGTGCCGCGAGATGTCAGCGGTATGGTAAAAGAGATATTCCTGCCCCTTGTAGTTTACTATGGAGTGATGGTTGGTACCACTGTTGACAGGGTCAAGGATTACGCCCTGATAGGTGTATGGTCCTAATGGAGAAGTGGCGGTGCAGTAGGCTATGCGTGGCTCGTGACCGTGGAATGGACCGTCAGAATAGGAGATATAATAGATGCCGTTACGCTTATGTACCCATACAGCCTCAAAGAAATCCTTTACACCTTTTATTATATGCACCTTGCCATCGTATGATACCATATCCTCGTTCAACTTGATGCAGCATACGGTATTCTGTCCCATGAAGAGGTAAGCCTGGCCGTCATCGTCAATGAACACGGCGGGATCGATGAAGTCTCTGTCACAAACCACACCCGGAGAGTCAATGGATATGAGCGGATGGCCGAGGGGATCGCGGAAAGGGCCGTAGGGGGTATCGGCTACAGCCACACCTATATGGCGTTTGTCTGTGGGATAGTAAAGGTAGTACTTGCCATTGCGGTATATGCAGTCGGGAGCCCATGCCGCACTCTTTGCCCACGTGGTCTGGGTCAGAGGATTGAATATTACGCCATGGTCATGCCAATGGCGCATATCGGTGGTACTGTAAACGTGGTAGTCCTCCATGGAGAAAGATGCCGCATCGTCCTTGTCATGACTTGGATAAAGCCACAAAGTGTCACCGAAGACGTGTGCCGAGGGGTCGGCGGTATAGGCATCGGTGATGATAGGGTTGCCGGACTGGGCACTTATCGGAAGGGTAAGGAGCAGGAGAATAGTGATTATCAGGAAATGCATAGCGTTTGGTTATATGGATTATGTGTTACAGGTGGGTTGTGGAGGGACTTGCCAAGCGTGGGAAAGCCATGGTCTAAGACCACTCCGGACTTGTTATCGTTACTTTCTGTTTTGTAAAAGGGTGTATGAATTCAAGCACATTGGCATGCAGATACATCCTCGATGCTGGCACATTGCCATAGAGGGGGTCACCAAGTATTGGCATATCAAGGCCATCGGGGTGTGCGCAGTGGATGCGCAACTGATGCGTGCGCCCTGTAAGTGGCATGAGGCGGAGGGCATGGAGCGTAACGCCTTCACTTTGAATATGCGAAGGGATTGGGGCTTCCGTAAACTCATAGTGTGTGACGGCGGCCTTGCCTTGCTCATAGTCCACCCGCTGGCGGGGCCTGTTGAGGTAATCGGATGCAAGGGGCATCGAGAGGATTCCCTTGCCTTCTGACTGCTCCGTGGACGAGAACCGCATGGGAGCTTTTCCTGTCTTCGGAATATCGGTGGCGTATTTGTCTCCCACTATTGCCACATATTCCTTGCGCACAGCCTCATGTTTGGCAAACAATGCCTGCATGGCGGTATGCGCATCCGGGTCTTTTGCAGCGAGAAGCACTCCACTGGTATCCATGTCAAGGCGGTGTGTCATCTTCAAGAAGGGGCAATCAGGGCGCATTGACCTCAATATATCCTCGGCATTAGGTTGTCCGCTACGACCGGGAACAGAGAGCAGACCTGCCGGTTTGGACACGGCAAGGAAGTAAGGGTCTTCGTAAAGAAGAGGTAAAGTCTGCAAATCCAACGTTTTGCGACTGTCCGCCAGAGTACCCTTCAGTGCCCCAAGTATAGGCACACACTTGGCTTGGCAAGGTTCATAGAACTGTCCATGGTGACGTACTTCTCCCTTTGGGGACGCTCCATACCAGACTTCGGCAAGGGCAAGAGGGGTGAGATGGTGGGCATTGGCATAGTTCAGAAGGCGCGGAGCGCAGCATTCGCCCGTACCTGACGGTGGAAGAGTCTGGCGACTGCCTGTCTGACGCACATAGTCCGTAAAGACTTCGAGCAGCGGACGTGTCTCACCGGTGGGCAACGTCAGACGGTGTTGCGTGAAGAGCCACCGCTGAAGGGCGTCAGAACGCTTGCGGCGGTCGGCTTTCATGTGGGCAACGTTTTTCTCCAAACCGTCAACAACGGTCTGCGCCTCGGACACGGCTGTTGCCGCATTATGCTTCAAACGTCGCAGTTCTGCATTCTGATACTGTGCCTCGGCCACGGTACGTGTAGCTTTATGTTCCTTTATATAAGTACGGTATGCTTCCACTTCAGCATCTGACTGCGCTTTGACATAGGCAAGGGTACAGCGTGCCTCGGTGATAGCGGCAGAATGTTCCGCCTCATAAACCTTTTGGTTCAAGTCCGTTATCTGCGCTTCATGGCGTTTGAAATATCCGTCATCCTGAAGATAATCGAAGATAGCCGGCACATAACCGTCCCAGTCACTGCGTCCAAGAATCTGACCGGAATACGCGAACAGGACTTTCACGCCATCCACATCATGCAAAAGACGGGCACAGGAAGGGGGCGTCGACTCACCGGTTGCCACAAGGAGGACACCGAACATCTTGCCACGACATACCTCCTCATGCCATTCCGGACGTGAGGATATGTCGGCAAAGACAAGGTCTTTCGCTTTATGCAGGTAATCAGTATTTCCCGTTTTACGTTGGATTTTAATTTGTTGTTTATTGTGCAAAGTTAGGAATATTATCGGTAAAGCACAAATTTTTGACACATTTTTTCTTTTGTGTCATTAATTCTTCGTAAATTTGCAAATTGGAAGATAATTGGTTTTAGGTTAGTAGGGTATCAGGTTATCTGCCTTCCAGATTTACAGACCCGTTGCCAGGCAGGCCTATTGACCGAATGCCCGGCTCTGCCGCTTGCCACAGACAAGAACCAACGACCAACAACAAAGACAAAAAGATGAAACCGCTGATACTTATATCAAACGACGATGGCTATCATGCCAAGGGAATAAACCAACTGATACAGATGCTGAAAGGTACTGGCGACATCATTGTATGCGCTCCGGAAAGTGTACGCTCTGGATATTCAAGGGCTTTCAGCACTACCACACTGACGCTGAAACATAGGCGGCACGAAGACTACAACGGCACGTCAATAGACGTATGGAGCTGTTCGGGCACACCTGTGGACTGCGTAAAGATGGCGTATTCAAAGCTATGCCCGCGCAAGGCTGACATTCTGATAGGCGGGATAAACCACGGCGACAATGCGAGTACCAACGCCCATTACAGTGGCACGGTGGGCATTGTGGTGGAGGGAGCCTTGAAAAACATCCCTTCAGTGGCATTCTCCTTGTGCGACTTTGATGACGATGCAGACTTTGAACCAATGTTCCCTTTGGTGAAGAATATTGTAAAGAAGGTTCTTGCGGACGGGCTTCCGCACTATGTGTGCCTCAACGTGAATGTGCCAATGGGCTGGAACGGCCAGATACGTAACTGCCGTATGGCATACGGACATTGGCGTAACGAGGTGGAGGAACGCAGACATCCTGCATCCCACAAGCCATACTATTGGATGACCGGCTATTATCAGAATGACGAACCGGAGGCTGAGGACACTGACGCATGGGCTATCGCACACGGTTACTGTGCAATAACGCCACTGACAGCGGACATGACGGCTGGGTATGTGTTTGAAATTAATGATTGACAACTGTTTTTTGCATAGCAAACATGAAATACTACCTTATAGCCGGAGAGGCATCGGGAGACCTTCATGCCTCACATTTAATGAGGTCACTGACGGACGTTGACGCAGATGCGACGTTCCGGTTCTTCGGCGGCGACAACATGACAGCAGCGGCTGGCGGACGCGGCACAAGGGTAAAGCATTACCGCGAACTGGCTTATATGGGATTCATACCCGTACTGCTGCACCTGCCCACGATACTGCGCAACATGAAGATGTGCAAACGGGACATAGCAGCATGGCAACCTGATGTGGTAATACTTGTGGACTATGCTGGATTCAATCTCTCCATTGCACAATTTCTGATGGAGCAACGACTCAAAGGGAAGGCAAGGAATACGCCAAAGGTGTTTTACTACATTGCCCCAAAACTTTGGGCATGGAAAGAATACCGGATAAAGAACATAAAGCGGGACATTGATGATTTGTTCTCCATACTGCCGTTTGAGAAAGAGTTCTTCGAGGTAAAGCACCACTACCCCATCCATTACGTAGGCAATCCTACGGCTGATGAGGTGAAGACGTTCCGTAATGGATACGAGGAATCATTCAAAGACTTCTGCCTGCGATGCGGACTGGATACGGAACGCCCTATCATTGCTCTCCTTGCAGGAAGCCGCAGACAGGAAATAAGTCTGAACCTGCCCGCTATGATAGAAAGCATAGAGGGGGAACCTTTGCTGAACGGATACCAAATGGTCGTGGCCGGAGCCCCCGGCATAGAGAAAGAGTATTACAACACATTTGTAAACGATGGCAGATGCAGTATTGTCTATGGCGAGACATACCCTCTTCTCTCCCACTCCACCGCCGCCCTTGTAACAAGCGGTACCGCCACATTGGAAACAGCATTATTCAATGTGCCCCAGGTAGTATGCTACCGTATGTCTACACCACTTATCGCACGATGGGGATTCGACCACATTCTGAAAGTAAAATACATATCTCTCGTCAACCTCATTGCCGACAAGGAGGTTGTACCCGAACTGTTCGCTGACCGTTTC
>CAZPNC010000033.1:0-23624 GCA_964587945.1 uncultured Prevotella sp.
TGTTGCTCAGGTACTTGTAATAAATAATTATTAACTAAATTGCGGAATTAAGGTATATATGAAATCATCTACGATGCATCATTCTATCCATGTTTTAGATAAAATGTTCTATAAAGGTTGATGACCTTACAACTGAAAGACAAAAGAAACGCCCGACAAATGATTATCATTTGTCGGGCGTTTCTTTCTTTTGAATGAGGCTATACCTCGCTGAACTGGTCCTTTCCTACAGAACATAAAGGACAAACCCAATCCTCAGGGATGTCTTCAAATGCTGTTCCTGGCTCTATGCCGTTCTCTGGATCACCTACTTCTGGGTCATATTCATAACCGCAGACATCGCATACGTACTTTTTCATGTCTTGTTGTTGTTTTTTAGTTGAGTTACAAATGATATAATAACAATCGAATGTTTTGATGTGCAAATATACAAATAAAAATTTTGTTACAGCATATTCCTCTATTTTTTTTCTTCCTCATAAACCTTTTTTATCAATCACACTTTTGCCATATATAATTTTTAACGTAAAGATATTTATCTCGGCTTTGAGAAATAAAGAATGCGGATAAATTATAATGATAGTCTAACAGACAAGTGTAGGGACTTACCTATAAGTAAGTCCCTACACTTGTCTGTATATTCTTTTTGTACGAATATTCTGTTTATGCTCAGGCCTGTAATGTCTATTTATACAATTTCATGACCTTGTTGTAGTAGTTTTGGGTTCCTTGGGTGGTGTATTTTACACCTCCATTCCATAGACGGATAGCACGTTCTACGTTGTTTTTGGGGTTGTAGTGACTCATTATGAGTACAAACATCTCCCGGCTTTTCTTAACATTGAAGCGATCGTTCAGATTATATCTCTTATTTTCGCCTCTCTTCTTCAATATGGCATTACAGTCTTTCACCAAAATAGGTGTAATCTGCATTGCGCCACAACTTTGCCCGCTTCTCGCGCGGCTGTCTCCCTCGCTCTCTACCTGTGTGATGGCATCCATAAGATGCCCCCAATCAAATGATTTCGCTCCGTTGCTTCTCGCATTTGTTTCTGCGGAGACTACTGTGATAAAAACTGCTAAAAATAATACCTTTGCAATCTTAGATAAAAACATAATGTTTATTTAAGGGAAGCCAGAGTGTTGTCTTTGTCAAGCAAAGGACATAAAAGCGGTTCTTTTAATATATTTAAAGCAACCATATGTCAGGCGATTGTTGACGTTTTGCATATTCTTTGCCAATAGTGTAGGCAGAGTTACGTCTGCTTATTGCGGAGCAACGTAATATTATGCAACTATGTCTTATCGCCGCTCAGGGAGCAGTAGCGTACAGAACTGAGATTAATGTTAAAACCCGAAAGGTAAATAAGTCTGTAAATCTATTTTAGATTGATGCTTTGTTAAGACCAGTACTTGTCAGTGCAATTAACTAAACAACAATAAAATCAAAGACTCTTCTGACAGTCCTGTTGTGTAACGTCGGCTACTCCCGACTTCCTGTTTGTAATTGGATAGATGGATGCTAAACACAAAAGCATACTATCTACCTTTCATCTGCAAAGGTAGATATAAAATATGATATGCACAAAATGTTTGTACTAAAAAATGTGTAACGATGTGATTTGTTGACGTTTGTCAATGTTATGACTCTTCGGGAGTCTTCAATATAACAGAAGTGGCACCAATAGTGAAAAGGGTTCCATTCTCAATTATGCGGCGTTCTTTGTCACCGAGAATCTGGTTGTCAACAAATGTTCCTGTGTAACTGGGGCCATCCCTTAAGACATATTTCAATTTTCCATTCTTGTCTTTTGACACGTTGATTATGCAGTGATTCATGTCTATAGAAGGATCGTTCGTTTCTATTGGTGTGTTGCATTTCGAACCTTTCATGTATCTGCCGATAATATTGTCGCCGATTTGCAGAGGTAGAACCTGTTTGTAGTGGAATACATTTTCAATCACGATGATGGCCCCTACGCCCTCATCAGTTTCCTCAGCTGTAGGGTTTTCGTCTTTTTGCTGTTTGCGAAGTTTGGAAACACCAATACGTATGCCGAATTCCTTGCCACATTCAGGACATGAAAATACAAGAGATTGCCCGGTTTTGTATCTGGTGTCATCGAAAGTAATATAATTGTCACACTTAGGGCATCTTGCTCGTTTCATGGTGGTATGTATGTATGTTATAATTTGTAGTTTGAGTGTTTTTCCTTTCGGAACGTGGCATCTGCCACCTCCTTTGTCATAGAAATGGTATCAGCTACCTTCTGGCGTATAAAGATTGTTCATATTCTTTTTACGCATTAAATCTGGCTTATCCATCCTTCTTCAAAGGTGTTGTTACCTTTTCTGAACTTTTGGAGAGCCGCATCTGCAGCGGATTCTGTTGTATAACTACCATAAACAACTTTCCGCATGGAACCTTTTTCATGTATTCTAGCTTCTCCATAACCAGCATGGTCAAGTCGTGCGATAAAATCTTCAGCTCCTTTCTTCGTCACTTTACTTGCCAGAACTATTACGAATTTACCTTCATCCTTTACAGCACAGATACTTTCCTTCGTATTGGTAACAGCCTTGGTGGCAATGTCAGTTGTTGCTGGCTTGTCCTTTGATGGGCCTTGTAGTCTCATGTTGTTGAGAAAAGCATTGTCCTTTATAAAAGAAGTGAGAAATTCGGTATCAAGAACAGAGCATGTGATAATCTTGTTGCTGCCCAATCCTGCAGGGATACTGGAAAACAAGAACAGTAACAGTATCATAGCAGCTGCTAGGATATAACGTACTGTATGCAACTTTATCCGTATTGTATTACCATCATCATCTTCTTCGGCGATGTCAGAAACATCCTCATGGTTCTTTTCAATGGTTTCCTTATGCTCCTCTTCTTCTGTATCCACATATCCGCACACAGGAATATCAGTGATGACTGGTGCTTCACATAGCATATCAAGGGAAAAGGCGTTCAGGGCATACAGTTCTGGGGTCAGAAGTCCAGCAGTGCATGGTTCGAAGTTATAAACATCGGCAGTATCACGTTTCACTGTACCTATTCCATGGAAATCATAAGCACCTTTAATTGCTATAGTTTGCTTAATCTCGTTTACCTCACTTTCAATACGCTGCACGGCCTCTGGATAGCTTGTGTCATAAGCTTCAACATAGGATTGGGCAAGCAAGGAATCATTAAGCCTCAATTGTGAGTTGAAGCCTAGTGTGCGTTGGGGAGGATAGAACAGTCCGGCATCTTCAACATATTCTGCAGGGCGATGATGTGCCATGAAGCCACCAAAACCTGGTACGATAACGCAATCGTTGTCGAGCAGTAGTATTTCTATATGTCTAGATAGTTCGTTCATTATATGCAAACCGCTTCAAAAAGTGGAATTTGCTGCAAAGGTAAGCAAATTTTCTTATACTCCAAAATATATTTACAATTTGTTGTAAAAAAATGCGATGTCCTTTTTTGTTTGCAGAAAATATTGTATATTTGCAGATAATTGATTAGTAGAATAAGAAAATACTATTGTGAAAAACTTTTTGAAATACGCGTTACTTGTTGTCAGCCTGTTAGTTATGCAGCTTTTGCAGTCTTGTAACTCAAGGTCGGAAGTCAAGCCTGACAAGCAAGAAGACGTTCAGTCCAAGAAAATGTTACAGGGTACTTGGATTAATGATGTGGAGGGAAACATAGTGTTTGCCTTCAAGGGTGACACCGTGTTCTACGATGATTCTTTGTCTGCTCCCGTGGCTTTCTATGTGTATCATGACACTTTATATATGGAAAACCATACTGTTACGGCTTATCCTATAAAGAAACTGACCAATTCCTATTTTTGTTTTGTCAATTCAGAAGGTGATGAGACACGACTCTCCAAGGGAGGGAAGGATATTGTATCTTTGGCTCGTGGCGAATATAAGGGAACTGTGGCTCTGAATCAAGGTAAGAAGATTAAGAACGATACTGTAATAGTCTATAAAGATAAACGTTATCATGCTTATACACAAGTCAACCCCACAACATATAAAGTGTATCGGCAGACTACAAACAGTGATGGATTGAGGGTTGAAAGTGTCTATTATGATAATATCGTTTATATAGCCCTGTATGATGGCCAGCAGAAAGTGTTTGGTAGAAATATTACCAAGACGGAGTTTTCCAAGATTGTGCCGGAGGCTTATCTAGGCCAGGCGGTGCTGTCTGAGATAACTGTTGTCAATGCAAGTGACAAAGGTGTAAGGTTTGTTGCAGTATTGTCAATCCCTGATAGTTATACAAATTACCGTGTTAATATAGATATTTCTTCAGATGGTAAAAAGACGCTTTCAATATGAGATATCCGCCGATGGACAAAGTTATCATGGCAGAACGGTTGAAGACTTATATAAAGAAAGAACGTAACTTTCGTAATCCCGCTCTTACACTTCAAATGGTAGCGGAACATTTCGGCGTAGCGCGTTCTACTCTTATAAAGGTGTTTAGTGAGGAGATGCATATGACTTTCCATGATTATGTTGATAACTGTCGTTTGCGCTATTCTCGCCATCTTGTCATGCTGAATAACGGACGTTTTACCATGGAACATATAGCTATGGTGGCAGGTTATGGTAGCATACAGACATTTAACAGAAAGTACAGGAAAGAGTATGGCGAATTGCCAAAAGACACAAAAAAGACAGCTTCTTTAATAACGAATGATGCTTAATTGTACATTTCAGAATACCGAACCATATAGATTCTGCTGCCTGCAAGTGTTAAAACAGGATAATAAGTAAATGCTTAAAAATATTTTTATACTGATGTTTTGTTGCGATCCTGATTATCAGTGCCAACAACCAAACAACTAACAATAAAACCAAACAACCGATATGAACTTTCAATATTCATGTGAACGATTCGCGGACATACAGATGCTGCGTTATCAGTTACCGGGCTTTGAGACGCTTACGGTAAGGCAGAAAGCGTACATCTATTACCTTTCCGAAGCAACATTGTGGGGACGTGACATAACCTTTGATCAGTACGGACGGTATAATCTTCTTATACGTAAGACGTTGGAAGCAATAGTTTCCGAACCTTCTTTTTATGACAATGTTGTGGAGGAACCAGAGCGCTTGTCTCTTATTACCTATCTTAAAAGGGTGTGGTTTTCAAATGGTATATACCACCACTATGGTTGTGAGAAATTTAAGCCGGAGTTCTCTCAAGCGTATTTTGAGTCAAAAGTGAATCTTGTTCCTGCTGGTAAATTACCGATGCCGGTGGGTGAATTATTGAATGTTATTGTCCCCGTGATATTCGATGATGCTGTTTTGCCGAAACGTGTGAACAAAGCCGATGGTGAAGACCTTGTCAAGACTTCCGCATGTAATTTTTATGAAGGTGTAACACAGCAGGAAGTGGAAAGTTTCTATGCTGCGAAGAAACTGGATAATGACCCATGTCCTCCGTCGTATGGCTTGAATTCTACGTTGATGAAGGATAGTAAAGGACAAATTGTGGAGAATGTATGGTGTCTTAATGGTAAGTATGGCAAGACGATAGCCCGTATTATTGAATGTTTGGATAAGGCGAAAGATTATGCTGAGAATGAACGTCAAAAGCATATCATAGCACTACTTGTAGACTATTATACCACGGGTAATCTTAAAACATTTGATACCTATTCCATAGAATGGCTGAAAGAACTTGACGGCCGTATCGATTTCATAAATGGCTTCATTGAGGTCTATGGTGACCCGCTTGGCCATAAGGCCGGTTGGGAAGGCATAGTGGAATATAAAGACATGGAGGCCTGTAAGCGAACGCAGACCATTAGTAGTAATGCACAGTGGTTTGAAGACCATTCTCCGGTTGACCCTCGTTTCCGTAAGCCGACAGTAAAGGGGGTAGTGGCTAATGCTATATGCGCTGCAATGATAGGAGGGGAGGAATATCCTTCTACGGCCATAGGTATAAATCTGCCTAATGCCGATTGGATAAGAGCACAGCATGGTTCAAAGAGCGTTACCATAACAAACTTTACGTCTGCTTATAACAAGGCGGCGCAAGGCAATGGCTTTCTTGAGGAGTTTGCCTGTGATGACGATACTGTTGCTATGGTACGTAAATATGGTGATGTCTGTGACGACCTGCATACAGACCTGCATGAGTGTCTCGGGCACGGCAGCGGACGGTTGCTGTCAGGTACAGATCCCGATGCCCTTAAAGCATACGGAAATACCATAGAGGAAGCACGCGCAGACCTGTTTGGACTTTATTATATAGCTGACCGGAAGATAGTAGACTTGGGTTTGGTGCCTGATATGGAGGCTCACAAGGCTAGCTATTATACATATATATTGAATGGAATGCTGACGCAGAATGTCCGCATAAAACCAGGTAGTGATATAGAAGAGGCACATATGCGTAACCGTGCCCTTATAGCCAATTGGTGTTATAAGCATGCGGAAGGGTGCATGGAACTGCAGAAACGTGATGGTAAGACATACCTTATTATATATGACTATGCCCGTCTACGCCATCTCTTCGCTCTGTTGCTGGCTGAGGTACAACGTATAAAGAGTGAAGGCGACTATGAAGCGGCAAAGAATCTCGTTGAATGTTATGGCGTTAAGATTGATAGAATACTTCATGATGAATTGCTGGAAAGATATAAGGCACTGGATATTGCACCTTATAAGGGCTTTCTCAATGCGAAGATGATACCTGTTTTCAGTGCTTCCGGGGAGATAACGGATGTGCAGTTGGATTTTTCGGAAACGATGGAAGAGCAGATGTTACGATACTCTCATGACTACAGCGTGGAGATGTAATAAATAAGTGGACAAAATTAGTTCTATAATATTCTTTTATAGAAGTCGTTGATTATCAGTGGTGCTCGGCACGCAGTGACGCTTGTCTAAGCAAGAAACTACCAGCCAAACAACAATAATACTAAAAACCACTTAACTATTTAGATACGTTATTTCGTGTCTATATAATATGCTTCTTCTTTACATAATATGAACGAGCGCAAATTACATTGTAATTTGCGCTCGTTGATTATATATACCTTTTATGCCAGTTCATATTCATGCCAAGCCCTGCTCTATAAAAACACATTCAGGTATACTTTTTTTCGTGATTTGTGCATGATCCGTTTAATCTTTTCATGCTTTTATGTATATATATGGCAAAAAATTATTACCTTTGCACAATACAACTTAACAATAAACAAGCATGAACAGAAAAAGAAACGCAATCTTAATTATTATCAGTTTGTTCCTTACTATTTTGTCAGCACCGGCAATGGCAGCACAAATAGGTGGAACATTCGAGGCTGGCAAGGGGACATTCCTGCTTGATGGCAAACCTTTCGTGGTAAAGGCTGCGGAAATTCATTATCCCCGCATTCCACGACCGTACTGGGAACATCGTATAAAAATGTGCAAGGCTCTTGGTATGAATACCATTTGTATTTACATCTTCTGGAATATTCACGAACAGAAGGAGGGACAGTTTGATTGGACTGGTAACAATGACGTGGCGGAATTCTGTCGTTTGGTACAGAAACACGGTATGTATGTCATAGTGCGTCCTGGCCCATACGTTTGTGCAGAGTGGGAGATGGGTGGACTTCCTTGGTGGCTCTTGAAAAAGAAAGATGTGAAACTACGTACGCAAGATCCTTTCTTTATGAAACACGTAAAGGCATTTGAGACAGAAGTAGGCAAGCAACTTGCGCCACTTACCATCCAAAATGGTGGACCCATCATTATGGTTCAGGTGGAGAACGAATTTAGTGCTTACGACAGTAATAAACCTTATGTAAGCGATATACGTGATTGCCTGCGCTCTGTCGGCTTTGATAAGGTGGCATTGTTTCAATGTGACTGGTCAAGTAACTTTGAGAAGAATGCTCTGCCTGATTTGTTGTGGACCATGAACTTCGGTACAGGAGCCAATGTCCTTGACCAGTTTAAGCGCATTAAGGAATTACGTCCAGATACGCCACTGATGTGTTCGGAATATTGGAGTGGTTGGTTTGATGGATGGGGTACGGCACACCAGACCCGTCCTGCAGATGCTATGGTAAAAGGTATAAAGACAATGTTGGATAACAACATTTCTTTTTCGTTGTATATGACCCATGGTGGTACATCGTTTGGCAATTGGGCCGGTGCCAATAATCCTGGTTTCGCACCAGACTGTACCAGTTATGATTATGATGCACCAATAAATGAACAGGGTGCAGCAACGGAAAAGTATTATCAGTTGCGTGAATTGTTGCAGAAGTATTCAGATAAAAAACTGCCTTCGGTGCCAAAGCCTATGCCTGTAATCTCTATACCGGCAGTGAACTTTACGGATATGGCATCAGTTATCAGTGCAGATAATATGCCACAATCTGTACAATGTCACGACATTGAACCGATGGAACAGTTCAATCAGGGTTATGGCAGCATAATGTATTCAACTAAACTTCCTGCGGTAAAGGCTGGAACATTGTTGCAGATTAATGATATGTGCGACTATGCCATAGTTTACATTGACGGTAAAAAAATTGGAGAACTGTATCGTGGTAATGGCTATGAGACGACTCTACGGTTGAAAGAGGCTGTTAAGGCTGGTGCGAAACTCGATATTTTCATTGAGGCCATGGGGCGTATTAATTATAGTAAACTCATTCATGACCCGAAAGGTATAACCAAGAGTGTGGAAATGTTCACTACAGATGGTGTGCATGATGTTACTTATAATTTGAAAGAATGGCAGGTACGGTTGTTTTCTGTCTTCTCTACGGGTGATAACTTGAAATATTCTGCAGTCCGTTTGGGTGCGGATGTCCCTGCATACTATCGTTCTTCCTTTACAATTAAGAAGGTTGGAGATACCTATCTTGATATGAGTACATGGGGAAAGGGACTTGTCTGGATAAACGGTCATTGCCTCGGACGCTTTTGGAATGTTGGCCCACAGCAGACTTTGTATGTTCCAGGCTGCTGGTTGCGCAAAGGCAAGAACGACATTGTGGTGATGGACATTGTAGGTCCGCGCAAAGCAACGGTCAGAGGACTGGCTACTCCAAATGTGTCAGAACTCCATAGAGAATATCTTCCTGCCGATGCCATAAAAGGAGAAGCCTTGACCAAAGCGCTATCCGGAATGACTAAAGGCACAACAGTGACAAAGGCAATTGATGGAGGTGCAGGCAATGATGCCGCTCCTGGTGCAAAGGACTGATGTGCATGGTGATTAAAAAGAGTGCCCCCCGAAAGTTGCTTGCCAACTTTCGGGGGGCACTCTTACCGTAAAAACGGTTGCTCATGGTATGTTATTTCTTCTTATAACCGCACTTAGGACAAACACCGTTTTCATCCAGTGCTATGCCGCAGAGAGGACAACGGTCAATATCATTATGAGTATTGTATTCCTGACAAGCTGCATTGACACCACTCGTGAATGTCAGTTTGGCAATGTTCAGTTTGTCTTTGAGTAAGTCATACACAATCTTTATCATACCCTCAACTGTCATGGTCTCTTTCGTGACTACAAGGCGGCAATCTGGATAAGCCTGTGCAAGTTCTGTTTTGAATGCGGCACCCTTCATTGTATTCTGTGGATGACCATTCTTGATACCCTGTTTCTCATATACATCCAAGACAGCCGGCAGTAGTGGGTCATCTTGGCGTAGAATCAGTGCATGGTCAAAATTCTTCAGTATGCTCCATGCGACTTTTTGTATCTCATTGCATGGATATACCATATTCACTCCTTCATTTACAGTGTCCTCGACCTCTATAGTCAGGATACCTGTGTGACCGTGTAGATACTGTGCTTCACCCTTGAAACCATAAAAGCGGTGCGCATACTGCAAGTCAAACTTTGTGATACTTCTCATAATGTTTCCTCCTGTTTTTTTTGTTTGTTAGTAGATTATTGATAGCAGGTAGGAGATTTTCAGGGTTCTATATAGGAATAAATGTAATGAGTCTGTCATCACTGTTCCCCTTGAATCTATAACCTGAATATCTATTTAGAAATTGTCCATGTGAAGTTCGAAATATGCTTTAGGATGAGCACATACCGGGCATATCTCAGGAGCCTTCTCGCCAACAACGATGTGGCCGCAATTACGGCATTCCCATACCTTTACTTCACTTTTTGCGAACACTGCTGCTGTTTCAACGTTTTTGAGTAGTGCACGATAACGCTCTTCATGACGTTTCTCTATGGTTGCTACAAGGCGGAACTTTTCTGCCAAAGCGGTGAAGCCTTCTTCTTCTGCTGTCTTTGCAAATCCATCATACATATCAGTCCACTCATAGTTCTCTCCTGCAGCGGCAGCAGCAAGGTTCTCCGCTGTGTCACCAATACCATTGAGTTCCTTGAACCACAGTTTAGCATGCTCTTTCTCATTGTCTGCTGTCTGCTGGAAGATGGCAGCAATCTGTTCGAAACCTTCTTTCTTCGCCTTTGAAGCAAAGTAAGTGTACTTGTTACGTGCTTGGCTTTCTCCTGCGAAAGCTGCTTCAAGATTTTTTTCTGTCTGTGTGCCGACGTACTGTGTAGTCATAATGTTTTTGAATATTTAATTGGTTTAACATGTGTCTCGTCTGTTTCTTGTGTATATGAATATTCTTCCTTCCACACTTTGCAGGCTTAAGACTGTGAATCTATTGTTTTTATTTTCTTGGTGCAAAGATAAAAATAAAATTGAAATTAATCTGCGTCAATTTCAGAAAACAAATGGCAAATAATGGAAATGTAACGTTAATTGAATATAATTTTCCCGAATTAGCCATTTCTTTTCACTTCTTTACTATCATAAATTCATAAAAAAACGTACCTTTGTACATAGAAAAAGTCATTAGACCATAAATAAGAGATAAATGGAACATCCAAGTTTAGACACCATATATAATATGGTATGTAACACCCCAAAGGGTGCGGAACTCAGCATAGATTATATGCCGGACTTCTTTTTACATGACGTTATGGACAATGACTCGCCTCATGTCCATACATTTTACGAGATAATATGGTTTCGTGAAGCCGGTGGTACACACACTGTTGACTTCAAGGAGTATCCGATAGCGAAAAATACACTTTTCTTTCTTTCTCCGGGCCAGGTTCATTTTTTTGATCATGCCGTGGAACACAAGGGCATTCTTATAAAGTTCTGCACCGATTTTCTGAAGGAAGAACGAACAGATGAGGACATATACATTAAGTATAATCTTTTCAATGCATTTGATTCGCAGCCATATTGTACCATCAGTGAAGATACTGCACAACATCTGTTAGCAATACTTCATAAATTAGAAGAGGAACAACAAAACGAAAATCTTATAGGACATGTGGACATGTTACGTTCGTTCACTAAGATATTTCTTGTCCTTGTACATCGCCATTGTGAGAAAAGTAGTGATTATGCACTTAGTGAGAAGAAATCCTCACACCGTCTTTTTGTAATGTTCCGCAAGACATTGGAACAGCATTATACCCGACAACATACAGTAAAGGAGTATGCCGACAGCTTGAATGTGTCTGCAAAAACTCTAAGTAATTGTGTTATTGAAAGTTCCGGTAAGACTCCTCTCGCCTTTATAAATGACAGGATAACATTGGAGGCGAAACGACTATTGCGGTTTTCCAATATGATGATAAAAGAGATTGCCGACTATCTGGGTTTTGAAGACCCTTCTTATTTCGTCAAATTCTTTAAGCGTCAGACTGGACATTTGCCGTCTTCGTTCAGAGATCAGGAAGAAGTTGATATTTAGTGTGTTGTTAGGTGGTCGTTTTATTTAAAAGATATGATAAGTAAGTGGACAAAATTAGTTTTATAATATTTTTTATTGAAGTCGTTGATTATCAGTAGAAACAACTAAACAACCAAACAACAATAATACTCGCTCGGCACGCAGTGACGCTTGCCTAAACAAGAAACAACTACTTATATGAGAATTGTAAAATACTCTATCTTCGTCATTCTATTATTAATATTACTTCTATTCGGAGTTTCTGAGGGCTTCTTGCGTTATGCGCTTCAACCTACATTAAAGTCCAAACCGTTATGTGAATGGAGTGACTCTGTAAGGCGGAGGCATATACTGCGTGATACTTTTATCGTAAGTCAGGCAACGGGTGATAGCATCCATGCCTGGTATTTACGGGCTGACAGTGCCACGGCGGATGTCGCAGTATTGGTGCATGGGTATACAGATAATGCACTGTTAATGGGAAACGTCGCCAGAATATATGACCGACATCTGCATTATAATATTATTTTGCCCGATCTTCATTATCATGGTCTTTCGGAAGGTGAATATGTACAAATGGGATGGAAGGACAGACTTGACGTGCTGCAATGGTGTGCATTGGCTGACAGTTTGTTTGGCGGTAACACACGTCAGGTGCTGCATGGGGTATCAATGGGTGCTGCGACTGTTATGTCTGTCAGTGGAGAAACTTTGCCAAAATACATCACTTGTTTTGTTGAAGATTGCGGATACACATCCGTATGGGATGAATTTCAGGGCGAGATGAAGAAGCAATTTTCCCTTCCACCTTTCCCTATACTATATCTGACTAGTTGGCTATGCAAGGCACAAAACGGTTGGTCATTTACGGAGGCCTCACCTTTGCGCCAGGTTGCGAAGTGTAACAGGCCTATGTTATTCATTCACGGAGATAAAGATACATTTGTTCCAACAGAAATGGTATATCGTCTTTATGCTGCAAAACGAGGTCTAAAGCAACTGTGGATAGCCAAAGGGTCAGGGCATGCCAAAGCATATATTGACCATCCTGCGGAATATTCGGCCAAAGTCTGTAATTTCGTGATGGAATATAACAAATGATAATAGGTGGGCTTTATAGATTCCTCTCCCTATTAGAAGATAAATATAGTCTGTTGTCGTTTTGTAGAATTCTTTGATTGTCATGATGATGAACCGCACAATTAAATAAATGACAAAACGAGGCGACAGCTTCCTTTGATTTATACTAACTAATTAACAAATATACAATGAATCGAACATTTTCGTTATTATTATGTCTTGTGTGCTGTGCAATAGCAAGTGCCAAGACCTATTTCGTCGCACCGGCAGGTAGTGACGATGCCGATGGTACCAAGCAGAAACCCTTTGCCACATTCGGCCGTGCACAGAAACTGGCAGAGCCTGGCGATACCGTTTTCTTTCGTCAAGGCGCATATCATGTTACCAATGATGAAGTGCAGTATTACAAAGGTAACTATGCCACAGTATTTCATATCACACGCTCTGGCACTGCAGAAGCACCTATAGTCTTCAGTGGCTATAAAACGGAACGGGCAGAATTTGATATGTCTGCAATCAATCCCGGTGACTATCGTCTTACAGGAGTACTTCTATCTGCAGACAATATAGTAATGCGCCAACTGGAGATAACAGGTCTTCGTGTTCTGCAGAAGGGGCATTCCCAGAGTGAGTGCATTCGTATTCTTGGAGCCAACAACTGTGTCCTCGATAATATGTCTTTCCATGATGGAATGGCGATAGGTGTATATATTCTCGAAGGCAGAAATAACCTTGTCCTTGATTGTGATGCCTACAATAATTACGATTATTTCTCTGATAACGGTTATGGTGGTAATACAGATGGCTTTGGTGCACATTGCGCCTCTGCGGAATATACGGGTAATGTCTTTCGTGGCTGCCGTGCATGGTGGAACAGTGACGATGGTTTTGACCTCATAAATTGTCTTGCTCCTGTTGTTATAGAGAACTGCGTATCATTCTACAATGGTTTCCGCCCCGGTACATTGCTGCCAGCCGGTGACGGTACAGGCTTCAAAGCCGGGGGTTATGGCATGAAGCCACGTACCCAGATGGTACGTGACGTACCCATAGTACCTCGCCATGTGGTAAGACATTGTATAGCATATCGCAACAAGAACAAAGGGATTTATTCCAATCACCATCTTGGAGGCGTAGAGTTTACGGACAATATATCAATCAATAATCCACGTAACTATACCCTTCTGTGCCGTAAGTCACTCGATGAGGCTGTCGATGTTCCGGGCTATGGACATGTTTTACGTAACAATATCTCTGTCAATCCGCTTGGTAAAGGGCAGGATTATACCGATTATGACGCAAGCAAATGCACCATGACGGATAATTATACTGCAGACAATATTCCGGTAGTTGATGGTAAGCCTCTGTTTGATATTACCACTTTCGTACCGGAGGATTATATCAGTGTTAAGGCAAGAAAGTACAAGACCGTTAGTCGTAAGTAGTCGCTTGGCTTTATTGCACTGATAACCATGGGGCTTGTCTTGATTTCATTGAAAAAATGAATTTGCGCATATACTTTTTATAGGTGGGCTCTATTAATTACCTCTTATACAAATCGAAAGACGGACACACAAATCGTGTGTCCGTCTTTTGGTTTGTTATTTATGAAGCTGTAAAGTTTGACTTTAGCCTTCGTATTCCTGCCAACTCTTTATCTTTATATCATTGAGGTTCATCTGACAGAAGGCCTCAATGAAAGCACTGGCCAGACGGGCATTGGTGATAAGTGGGATATTGTGGTCTATAGCATCACGGCGAATGCGGTAGCCGTTGCTTAGTTCACGGTGTGAGTTGTTTTTCGGGATGTTGACAATCAGGTCGAACTTATGACTGGAAATCATATCCATTATGTTTGGAATGTTCTTGTGTCTTTCGTCAGGCCAACCCACAGGTGTGGCGGGGGCATTGTTGTCATTGAGGAACTTTGCCGTGCCTTCTGTGGCATACAGATGGTAACCGGCTTTGACCAGAGCCTGGGCAGCATCAAGCAGTGAGGCTTTGTCTTTGACACCTCCGGATGACAGCATGATGCCTTTGTCCTTTGAAGGTATCTTGTAACCTGTTGCCATCATTGAATTCATCAGTGCTTCCTCATAGGTGTCGCCCATACATCCAACCTCTCCGGTCGAACTCATGTCCACACCGAGTACAGGGTCTGCATTTTGCAGGCGTGCAAAAGAGAACTGTGAGGCCTTTACGCCCATGCGGTCGATGTCGAATGCGGACTTGTCTGCTTTCTTGTACGGTGCGTCAAGCATAATTCTTGTCGCTGTCTCTATGAAGTTCCGCTTTATGACTTTGCTGACAAAAGGGAAAGAGCGTGATGCACGCAGATTACATTCAATGACTTTTACGTCCCTACCTTTGGCAAGATATTGAATGTTGAATGGTCCTGATATATTGAGTTCATGTGCAATGGCGCGTGAAATCTTCTTTATCTGTCGTGCTGTTGCAAAGGATATCTGCTGAGCCGGGAATACCATTGTGGCATCACCAGAGTGTACACCTGCATATTCTATGTGTTCTGATATTCCATATTCCACAATTTCACCGTTCTGTGCTACGCCATCAAACTCTATTTCGTTCGTTTCGGTCATGAATTGGGAAATGACTACGGGGAATTCCTTTGATACCTCTGCTGCTGCGGTAAGGAAACGTGAAAGTTCCTCATCGTTGTGGCATACATTCATTGCTGCACCGGAAAGAACGTATGAAGGACGTACAAGTACAGGATAGCCTACGTCTTCGACAAAGTTCTTGACGTCATCCATAGATGTCAGCGCACTCCATTTTGGCTGGTCTATGCCTAACTGGTCAAGCATAGCACTGAACTTGCTGCGGTTTTCTGCACGGTCAATGGAAACGGGGGACGTTCCGAGGACGGGCACTCCTTGGCGGTATAGTTTCATTGCCAGATTGTTAGGTATCTGTCCACCTACGCTGACGATGACTCCGCGTGGAGATTCGAGGTCTATTACGTCAAGAACACGTTCAAATGACAGTTCGTCGAAGTATAGACGGTCGCACATATCGTAGTCAGTAGAAACTGTCTCCGGGTTATAGTTTATCATTATACTTTTATAACCCAGTTTGCGTGCTGTCTCAATGGCATTGACAGAACACCAGTCAAATTCTACGGATGAGCCGATGCGGTATGCGCCGGAACCGAGAACGATGACCGACTTGTCGTTTTTGTAGTAGTTTATATCGTGTCCTTCAACAGAATATGTCATGTATAGATAGTTCGTGAGGTCCGGATGCTCGCAGGCAACGGTCGTGATGCGCTTCACGGCAGGAAGTATTCCGAGTTTTTTGCGCTGTATGCGGACGGCAAGATTCTCTTTTTCCATATTACCCTCATGGCGGTTGAGAACGAAGCGCGCTATCTGGAAATCAGAAAAGCCCATAACCTTTGCTTTACGCATAACGTCAGCAGGAATTGCTTCTATGCTGTCAAAGCCCTTCAGTATCTTTTCAAAGTCTACTATGTTCTTCAGTTTCTGTATGAACCATTGATCTATTTTTGTCAGACTTACAATCTTGTCGATGCTGTAACCATCTTCCAATGCTTGCGCTATGGCAAAGATACGCAGGTCGGTAGGGTTGGCAAGTTCTTCTTCGAGATTCTCGAAGTGCACATGGTCATTTCCTACAAAACCGTGCATCCCCTGGCCAATCATTCTAAGGCCTTTCTGTATCAGTTCCTCGAAAGTGCGGCCTATTGACATTATCTCGCCTACAGACTTCATGCTGGAACCGATTTTACGGCTTACGCCAGAGAATTTGGTAAGGTCCCAGCGTGGAATCTTGCATATCAGGTAGTCCAGTGAAGGTGCAACGTATGCGGAGTTTGTCGTTCCCATTTCGCCAATCTGGTCCAATGTGTAGCCGATGGCTATCTTGGCTGCCACAAAAGCGAGTGGATAGCCTGTGGCCTTTGATGCAAGTGCGGATGAACGTGACAGGCGGGCATTGATTTCAATTATGCGATAATCGTTTGTTTCGGCATTGAAGGCATATTGTATGTTGCATTCACCGACTATATTCAGGTGTCTGACACACTTTATGGCGATTTCCTGAAGCATCTTCACCTGTTCTTCCGTGAGGGAGCATGTAGGCGCTACGACAATGGATTCGCCTGTGTGAATGCCCAAAGGGTCAAAGTTTTCCATTGATGCAACAGTGAAACAATTGTCATTGGCATCGCGTATTACTTCAAACTCTATTTCCTTCCATCCTTTAAGGCTTTCCTCTACGAGTACCTGTGGTGCGAAGGTGAAGGCGGATTCCGCTATTTCCTTGAAGGTGTCTTCATCCGGACATACGCCAGAACCGAGTCCTCCAAGGGCATACGCGGAACGTATCATTACCGGATAGCCAATGTTACGTGCAGCAGCAATGGCTTTATCCATGCTCTCGCAAGCCTGTGAGACCGGTGTCTTTAAGTCAACCTTGTCAAGTTCCTTGACGAAAAGGTCACGGTCTTCTGTATTCATTATGGCCTCAACACTGGTGCCGAGTACTTCTACTCCGTACTCTTTAAGTACGCCGCTACGGTAAAGTGCAGTACCACAGTTAAGTGCCGTCTGTCCGCCAAAGGCGAGCAATATGCCGTCCGGACGTTCTTTCTTTATTATCTCCGTCACGAAATATGTATTCACCGGTAGGAAATACACCCTGTCAGCAATACCCTCACTGGTCTGTATGGTGGCGACATTAGGATTGATGAGTACAGAACGGATGCCTTCTTCGCGTAGAGCCTTCAGAGCCTGTGACCCGGAGTAGTCAAACTCTCCTGCCTGTCCTATTTTCAGTGCGCCTGAACCAAGGACAAGAACTTTCTTTAGTAGTTTCTTCATGTGGTTGTTTAAGTTTGCTTGTTTTTGTGGCTGGTATAACCAAACCAGCCACAAAGTTAACGCTTTTTCGTGGTTCATTCAAATTATTATGTGTTTTTTTTCATTAAAATGGATTTAACCGACATTTTTTTCGTAATTTTGCAGTGAACAATTCAACAAAGAAATGAAACAGACGATTGATTTCCTTACTGCATTGGCAGAGAACAATAACAAGGTATGGTTTGACGGACACAAGGATATATATAAGGAGGTAAAGGCAGAATGTGATGCATTTTCTCTGAGATTCCTTGCTGGTGTGGAACAGTTTGACTCACGTGTCAGCGGACTTCAGTTGAAGGATATAACATACCGCATATACCGTGACCTGCGTTTTACACAAGACAAGCGTCCATACAAATGGCACTTCGGTACATACGTCTGTCCGGGTGGAAAAAAATCAGGAATGGGTGGCTACTATATCCATATAGAACCATCCACTGATACATATTTTATCTGTGGTGGATTATATAATCCGGATAGGGAAACATTGAAGAGCATAAGGGAGGAAGTGATGCTGGAACCGGATGCCTTTCATGAGTCATTGGCGTCATGCCCAGACTTTGAACTGCCATGGGAGACCGCTTTGAAGAAGGTTCCAAAGAATTTCTCACCAGAGGATAAGTATGCTGACTATTACAGACTTAAGAGTTTTGAGTTATATAAACACTTGACGAAGAAAGATGTACAGGAAGATGACTTCTTGGCAAAGGCGTTGGCGAATCTTGAACGCACGCAACCTTTCACGGAGGTGCTTAACCGTTGTTTTGAATATGCGCATAGTGAAGAGTGATATTTGGTTGTGGATGAGGCAGGTATTGTTGGATAAAATCATTGGAATCGTATGTTTATTCGGACTGTTCAATTGTCATACTGTACGGGCTGTTCATCGTGACACGGATAAGCCTATTGTGATACTCTATGATAATGATGTGCATTGTGCCATAGATGGATATGGAAAGATGGAACAGTTGCGCAATGCCATCAGCGACACTGCATGGGTTGCCGTTACCAGTAGTGGCGACTTCCTTCAGGGGGGTGCGGCTGGGGCATTGTCGCATGGTAAGTATATAGCAGACATAATGCAGGCAATGGGTTATGATGCTGTGACACTTGGCAACCATGAGTTTGACTTCGGCATTCCGCGTATGAAGGAATTGCTATGCTCGGCCGACATCCCCGTCACTTGTATAAACCTGCGTGACGTGAAGGGAGACAGTACCCTGTATGCACCTTATATAATAACGAAATATGGAACGAGGAAGATAGCATATATTGGTGTTGTCACTCCATCAACACTTGAATCGGAAGCGTATGCCTTTTACAATGACAGTACCTCGGCAGTATATGATATTTGCGGGACATCTGTGTATGAACTTGTACAACAGACAGTAGATGAGGTACGGGGCAAAGGTGCGGATTACGTAATAGTGCTGGCACATTTGGGAGAGAGACAGAATATGTCGAAAGTTGATTCTCACGGACTGGTGGCAGCCACCACTGGCATTGATGCTGTGCTTGACGGTCATACGCATTCTGTAGTGGAGTGTTGTATGGTACCGAATGCAGAGGGACATCCTGTTCCTGTGACACAGACGGGTACCAAATTTGCCAATATTGGTAAATTGCATATTAACCGTCATGGAGGCATATCGGCACATCTTATTCCTACAAGTGACGTATTGCCGGTAGCAACTGGGAAGAATGGAAAAGTGAAATGTACTGTTGACAGCATTATATCACTCATGTCTGCCGTTACGGAAGTGAAGGTCTGTCATTCGGATTTCCCTCTTGTTATAGATGATGGCAGTGGAAGGCAGTTGGTACGTTACTCAGAGACAAATGCGGGAGATATTGTTACAGATGCGTTGAGGGCTTATACCAATGCTGATATGGCCATTGTCAATGGAGGGGATATACGCACGGAGATTCCGGCAGGTGACATTACCGTCGGTGACGTGGTTGCTATGTTGCCCTATGCCAACCCTGTGGCTGTGGTGAATGTTACAGGGAGAGCACTGAAAGAACTTCTTGAGGTGTGCTGTCAGTATGCTCCTGTAGAGAGTGGCGACTTCCCTCAGGTGGCAGGAATGAGGTTTACGCTCAGGAATGGAACACCGAACAGGGTGATTGATTTGCAGATTCTTGACAGTACGACAAATACTTTCAAACCAGTACAGGCTGCCGCTACATATACTTTGGCTACTATGGAGTATGCACTTACTGGTGGCGGACTGCATGGAAAATTGAAGAATGCTGTTCGTGTGAAGAACTTTCAGACAAGTGAAACGCAGGTCTTGATATGGTATATGAGGGAGAAACTCAACGGAGTATTGCCTGACAAATATGCCGGAAGACAGGGACGGATTATGTAAACCGCGGACTCATGCAATGAAAGTGCCACAATTGCATTGTAAAAGCAATGTGTTTACATTGTGATAGGGGCACTTTAACACTGTAATCATGCCTCTTTTGCTGTGTGGTTGGTGGATAGTCCCTTCTGTACTGGAAAATCTATGGCGTTCGGCCACATGAAGGGGCAAGAATCAATGATGATGGGACACTGGAGGAGGCGGTGCTGTGATTTCATGAAAATAAGGGTTGCGGTAACTCCAGAATGCCACATCGTTAAACACTGGGAGAATCATGTAAAACGGAAATGAAAAGGAAATAAGAATATGACTATGAAGAGTTTTGGACAGAAAGCGTGGCTGCTGCCACAGCCAGTGCTGATTATAGGCACGTATGACAAGAATGGTAAACCTAATGCGATGAATGCTGCTTGGGCTGGTACATGGGATAACCACGAAATAATGATTTCAATGGGAAAACACCAGACCACAGAGAATTTGGACGGGAAGGGCGAGTTTACCGTGGCTTTTGCTACTGTTGAGACGATGACGGCATCGGATTTCGTTGGTGTAGTGAGTCAGAAGAATGATTCGGAGAAGATGACCAAGACCGGGTGGACGGCTATAAAGGCCGAAAATGTGGACGCTCCTGTTTTCGTGGAGTTTCCAATGACTTTGGAATGTCGTATCAAGGATAAACAGGATGAATCAGCCACTGGCTACTATATCATTGCAGAAGTAGTAAATATCCTTTGTGATGAAGATTATCTTGCAGAAGATGGCAAACCGGATGTTGAACGTATGAATCTCATTACCTTCGACCCTGTACATCTTGGCTATATTCAGATGGGAAAGACTGTAGGCAAAGCGTTCTCGGTTGGATACAAACTGAAATAGCAAGTAATTGTACAAGATAGGTCTTTGCATAATCTTTTATAAAACTAATTGATTATTATTCAAAACAAATTGCCCGGCATGCAATGACGTTTGGCTGAGCAATAAACCGACAAATAAAAATAATATACAAACAACTATTTATGATGGTAAAGAAACAAGAAATAATATCTTTTGTATGGCAGCATGTGCTGCTATTGGTGTCACTTTATATTATGACACTTGGTGTGGCCGTGTGTGTGAAAAGTCAGCTTGGGTCAAGTGTGATTTCTACAATACCCTATGTGATGGCTTCCGCAGGAATCACATTGGATTATATCCCGGAGTGGACTATCGGAACTTATACGATAGTGATGAATGTTGTATTTGTGGCTGGTCAGATTGTGATTTTGCGGAAAGACTTTGAACTCGTGCAGTTGTTCCAACTCGTTATTGGTTTCTTCTTTGGATTGCTCATTGACCTGAATATGTTGCTGACTGCGTGGTTGGTGACAGACAACTTGTTGTTGAATGTCTTGGCGCAGATAATTGGTTGTACGATACTTGGTTTCGGCATAGCGCTTGAAGTGAAATGTGGGTCTGTGACTATGCCGGGAGAAGGACTGCCTATTGCAATTCACAAAGTAACAGGTAGGGAATTTCCAAAATGTAAAATCATGGTAGATACAACACTGGTTCTCCTCGCTCTTCTGTTATGTTTTCTTTTGTTAGGATCGTGGCAGTGGCAGATAGTGGGCATCGGCACACTGTTTGCAATGGTATATGTGGGTGTAATTGTCAAGTCCGTTCGTAAACATCTCGGTTGGTTCGATCATATACTTTCTTACCAGCCAGGCATAAGACGTTATGTGTATGGATTGGCAAAATATATAAGGGGATAAGGAAATTTAATAATACTAAACTGCTACTTATGTTAGAATATATTGCAGATTTTACAGCATGGCCGATACTGACAGGTATCTTTATCGGTTACATCGCTAACCGTATCATGAGTGGTGAGGGCAAAGGATGTTGCATGAATCTCATCATTGGTGTAGTGGGGAGTTATGTAGGGACTTTTATCAGCCATCTATTGAATATAGAATTGTTTGGCAAGAGTTATCTTACCAATTTCATTTTCTGTGTTTTCGGTGCAGTGGTAGTATTGTGGATATGGAAGAAAATGTTTGATTAACAAACGATGTTATACAAGAACAACAACAGGATGCGGATGACTGTTTGAACGGCAGTGAGCGTCTGGTATACCAACAGAATAAGGAATATGAAGCAAAATAAAGATAAAGACCCTATGGAATGGGAGGTACTTGACAGTGAGTATCTCTTTAAACGGCCTTGGCTGACAGCAAGATGTGAGCATGTGAAACTGCCTACAGGTGCTGAGATTAAGGATTTCTATGTACTGGAATATCCAGAGTTCTGTAATGTGATTGCCATTACGAAGGAAGGTAAGTTTCTGATGGAGCGGCAATATCGACATGCCCAACATATAACGGGTATAGAAATTCCTGCTGGTTGTGTTGAAGAAGGCGAAGACCCGATGGAGGCTGCCAAGCGTGAGCTGTACGAGGAAACAGGTTTTGGCGGTGGCGAGTGGAGCCATCTGATGACAATCAGTCCAAATGCAGGAGCCTGTACAAACTATAGTCATACGTTTGTGGCTAAAGGAGTGGAGCGCATTTCCTGTCAACATCTTGAGGTTTCCGAGGACATCAGGATAGAGATATTGGAGCAAGACGAAGTGATACGTATGCTAAAGAATGATGAGTTTCATCAAGCGATGATGGTAGCACCACTCTGGAAGTATTTTGCAACCAATAGACTGATATAGAAAAGACAACATAAACATTTGCAGATTTAAGCAGTCAAATGTTAAATTTACACTAAAATACTAACATTCAACATTTTTTTCTGCTCTATATCGCATTATATTCATTACTTTTGTAGTACATAAAAGTTAATGCCTATGCTTGTAATAGACTTCAGCCCAGTCTCGAAACATTGTCCGTAGACATGAAAGACCTTATCACTGGCAAAGATGAACGCATAAAGACCAATTAATAAATGGGATTGAATATCACTTCTTATCAGGCTAAATATTTAGCGAATGTCCTAACTCGTCGGCTACCTGCCAACGATACGGCAAAACTGACTGCAACCTTGCAAGATGCACGCGTGGATTTAACGCCACATCAAATAGAGGCTGCACTTTTTGCGTTTAAATCCCCTTTATCAAAAGGTGCTATATTGGCTGACGAAGTAGGACTTGGTAAGACGATAGAAGCCGGTATCATTCTTTCCCAGCATTGGGCAGAACATCATCGCAATTTATTAGTAATATGTCCTGCAAACCTTAGAATGCAGTGGTGCGAAGAATTACAAGATAAATTCTTTCTTCCAACGGTTCTGCTTGAAAGCAAAAGTTTTAATGCTTTTGTTGATAAAGGCAACTTCAATCCATTTAGCCAAGATAAGATTGTTATATGTTCATATCAGTTTGCCAAGGCAAAAGCGGCTTATCTGAAAAGGACTGATTGGGATTTGGTTGTCATTGATGAGGCTCACCGTCTTCGCAATGTTTACAAGCCAACTAATAAAATTTTGGGTCTATGTTAAATCGTGTGGGTAATGCCTTACTCAGAAAATAAAATTG
>CAZPNC010000034.1:0-18073 GCA_964587945.1 uncultured Prevotella sp.
CCACAAAAGGAGTGACAGGGTGATGTAGAGCGGGTTTCGTTTCTGTTTGCAAAAGTAACAAATATGCCCGACATACGCAACAGTTATACCTGTATTTAGACGATTTTACTACTTCTTTGAAAGAAAAAAGCACCGTTGGCTATACTTTTAGATAGCCAACGGCGCTTTGATACAGAACACGGAAAGAAACGAAAGCACCGCCCTCCATGATGGAGAGCGGTGCCTGTATTTATAGGAACCGTCATTGACGGGCATCCTTACGTTCCTCTTTTTTTAACTGGATATAGTTATAGATTATACCTATCACGGCTATCACACCTACCATCCAAAGAAAATTGATTATGTTCATAAGCCCTCCTTCCTTTTACTTCGTTTGAATAATGAATACCATAACAAGAGAAGTAACACCACAACTATTGAACCGGAAACAATCATTGAGGATTTTGAAAAGGTCAAGTCCAACAGTCCGGATAATATAATACCGCCAAAAACGAGTTTTGCCAAATCTATAACAAAATCCGCCAATACACCAAGTGCTTCTTTATTGATAGTTTCTTCTTCTCTTTCTTTTTCAGTTCTCATGCCTGCAAAGATAGCAACTATTTCTGAAACCGCCAAATATTTCGTTCTCTTTCTTTTTACTCCCATGAAAGAAAAAGGAACAAAAGCACCGCCCTCCATGATGGAGAGCGGTGCCTGTATTGTTTTTCCTTGTCTGTCTACCCCCACAAGGAGAGAATGGCATAGGGTGTATTTACTTCATCTGTGCGCCGGATACAGAATACTCTGCGTTGCCGTTGACAATGACCAGACGACCGTTCTTGACTGCCTTGACAACCTTTGCAGGGGCAGACTCTGTTGCAGCCTCAACGGATTTCGCATCTGTCGGGTCATAATTAGCTTCTATGACGAAACAAACCTGCTCGCCTGTATTGGTAAATGTGAAAGAAGTAACGCCTTCAGGGAAAGAGAATGTTATAACGTCAGGGTTTGCACCGTCCTTGTAACTATTCATGATAGTGGCTGTCTCCTCTGTGTATGCCACGCCGTTGATTTCCTTCCAATATGGAGTACGTGCAACCGCATCCTTATTTACATAGCTGTAGAAAGTCGCACAATAGAGTTTCTTGCCCTCTGGAGCATAGAAAGTGTTCTGCGCACCGTTGGAAACCTTTGTTGTAGTGTAGTCCTTGCCGTCGATTGTGACACTGGCAGCATTTGAGAATGCTTTGGTATTATTGCCGGTAAGACTGACAGATGCACCGTCAGCGTATGTCATTGTGCTGTAACCATCAGCGTTGGGAGCAGCAGCAACGTTAGCATAGATAGTGGCTGTAGGAGCAACGTAAGTGCCTGCTGCAGTGCTTATGCCGTGAAGCTGCACGGTACCGCCTCTGGTATATACCGTATAGGTATGGCCTGCCTGGAACTGATATACGCCTTTGCAATTGAGATAGTCCTCACCGGGGTTCGTCGCTGTCTGTGTAATGGAGACACTGGCCTGTGTGTTCTGGTCATAACACATCATGCTCTTTGTAGAACCTATCCTGTAATAGAATGTAACGTCAACATTCTTTGTCGCAGAAACGACTAATGCCACGTTTGACTCGTGTACTGTACCGGTAGGACTTGCAACAGACGGTGCATCCGTTACACGCACACCCATATAATAATCAAAGGTGTAACCTGCGTATGTTATAGGGGCAGCGGCACCGCCCTCATCCATAATCTGTGTAGGAGTCACATCGTTGTTGGCAACCTTGACTGTAGCAAGACTGTTGTCAAGGATTGTCGCGCCATCGGCAATGGCTGCACTTGTTACCTTGAAATCCTGTGCACTGACAGAAACAGCAACCATAGCGGCTGCGATAAGAGTAGAGATTTTCTTCATACTTGAAATGATTTGTATTACTATTAGTTAATTAATGATTTGTTCTTGCAAACCGATTACAGAATGTATCGGTCTGTCACTTTTCGACATCTGTTAGGAAACCGAATCATAACACCCCCCATATACTGCTATATGGTTGGTGTTATGTTGTGTTTCCCGCATTGCCCTAGAATGACGTGGCAATATGGTTACACTTTGAATTAAAGCGTATATTCTTTTGTATTTACAGCTTCCTCTGTACCGCCAACAGTCTTGACGAGCTTGATGATGACCTTACAGTCTGTGACCTTGACATCCTCGTTAGAAGCAATATTTGTCAATACGCTTTGGATTGCTGTAGCATTGTCATTGTTGAATGTAGAGAACTGTACTGACGCATAACCCTCTGTGACCTCACCGAGAGTCTTTGCTTCTTCATTTGCAAAGACGCCTTCCTTGATTTGGGTGGTGAGTTTGGTCAGCCCGTTGGCAGTAAGGCTACCCTGTACTATCTCGTACTTGATGCTGTAACTGTTACGGGTGATTACTGGAGAGTAAGGAACGGTCTTCTCTACACCGTCAAGGACTACTATGTTGTCATCACGATCAACCAACTGCATCTCTACAACGAAGTCACTTACATTGTATTTGCTTGCAATGGCGTTGATAACATCCCTCTGTATTGCTACATTCTTCTTGGTTATGTTCAGGTCGAAGGTCTTGGAAGCATTCGCCTTTGTACTGTGGAGATTAACGTAAGAGACGCCGTCGAAGACTGTTGACCTGAGGTCTGACTCAAGTTCTTCCACTGCATCATCGGAGAGACCGCCCTGAACAGTCACGACATATTGTTCTACATAGTCATAACGCGGTGCAAAATCCTGGGATGATGCCACTACCCCCTGTGTACTTGCAACTGTAAGTGTAGGAATGAAACTGTCATTGTCTTTTGCGTCAGCAAGGTTATCAGAGAGAGTCTGTATTTCGGAAGCCTTCTCTGACAGGAACTTGTTCAAGGCATAGCCCTTGGTGCTGTTTATAGTCGTAGCCTCAGTAAACAGGTTCAGGATGCTTGCCTTAAGCCCCTCAGCATCCTCTGCAGCGAGGGTTCCGCCATCAACTTTCACATTGAGTGCATAATCGGCACGCTGGACATTAGGTGCATAGACCTTGTTCTCTCTCAGAACATTGCCGTCAGCGTCCTTCATACGCATTGTTACAGCAAAGTCAAGTACGTTATACTTGTCAGCAATAGGGTTGACAATGCCATTAAGGAAAAGTGAATCGTCAGCAGCAGCGAGGTCATAGTTCTTTAAAGCATATTCCAGCGTACTGTATAAAGGATTGTGCGTAGCACCCACACTTCCGTAAATCTTACTGTCTATAGAGTCGTTCAGTTCCTGCAGTTGTGCCTCTGTCAGCCCACCGGGAGCAATGGCGAACTCAAAGAGGTAATTAGCCTTTGAGTCAACCACGTCGTTGTCGTTGGTACAGCTGGAGAAAGAGAACGTCATAGCCGCCAATACAAGTGCGGAAGCTACATATTTTATTATCTTCATAATTTTTCTCTTTTGTTGATTTGTGATTGTTTTGATTTTCAGTTGCCGGCAAATGCCTTTGAGACACTGTCGGCAACTGAATGTTTACTTACCGTTGAAGAGACGTGGTGCACCTACCTTTGCTTTATAGATGGCAGAGTTGAACACCTTGTCCGTCTGTTGATAATAGAGACCGTTGATACCGTTGTCGGTATGGTGATCCTTACCTGACAACACTGCACCGACGAAATTCTTCGGATTAGGGCTTACCATAAGTTCCGTAGCCTTGATGTCATCCGCCGTTACAACGAGCGCATCCTTGCCCATCGGGAAGTATGTATTGACGTCAATAGCCTCATCCTTTTCCCATGTCTGATAGATTTTACCCACAGCATAAGATGTGGTTGCAGACATAGCATTGGTAGCGAACACCTGTCCGTTGGTGAGGTTGTCGTTGGTTGAATAGTTGTTGCCAATGATGAATGTAGCAAGTCCTGTACCGTCGCCGCCCTGTATCTTCTGTGTATAGAAACCGGCGCTGTTCATAGTACGGTTTACATCTCTTTCATCCTTTGTCAGAATAATGAGGTTGTCCCGGAACTGTATCTTTGAACCACCAGGTATGTAACGCAACTTGACAATCTCCTGTGCTCCGACTGTATTGAAATTCACAAATGTATTGTGGTGGATATTGACGTTCCAACGTATATTCTCATTCCATGTCACATTACGGGCATTGTCTGTTACGAGTGGAGACTTCGGACAGTCATATAGTACATTACCTGATATTTCCACATTCTCAAGAATGTTGGACTTAGGCTTTCCATTATGGTCAGCAAAGATATAAGCATAGTCGCCTCCATTAGCCGCATAATATCCACAGTTGTAGAACTCGCAGTCTGTCAGCTTCATTTCACGGATATTGAAATCGTTGGAACCCTGGATACGGAAGAAACCGCGGATAAGGTTCTGGAACGTACAATTCTTCCACTCAAGGTAAGTTACGTTGATACCCATACCATTTGAGTACATGTTCATGAAGTAGTTGCCGTTAACGACACCCACACCATCCAATACCTGGCCGTAGTTGACAGCCTGAGGACAACTGACGTCAAGATCGATGAAGCGTATAGAGTCAATGTCAAGGGCTATCGTTGAGTTTTCACCTGATCTCGGCTGACGGCCAAGCATGAAGTTCGCCGCATTTACAGCAGTACCGGTCTTTGTAATACCACCCATATAGAGTGTGGCACGTAATCCTTTCGCCACATCGGCAGGATTTGTCTGGAATGTAACACCCTTGTAGAGGTTCGGATTGCTGATAAAGTGGTAAGCCTTGCCGCCTTCAAGATAGAATACCTGGTTTTCAGCATAAGCATTACTCTCAAGATAGTTGGTGAAGATGTTATCCAACTTCATTGACTGATACTGTGAGATATCATAAGCAACATCACTTACTGTATCAACAGCAGTGGTGACATGCTTGATAAGGATAGGAGGCAGAGGGTCACCCTTGGTGCGCTTCATCATGGAGTTGTAGCAAGCGTCCACCTTGATAGGCTGGTCTCCATTCCATACATCTATATTATAGACTGAGTTCTCTGACAATCCATCAATGTCAATGTAGCCACGCTGCCAGTCTTCGTCCGTCAGTGTGTATTTGGCATACTGTGCAGGAACTGTGGCATTAGGAGAAGAGAGTGATGCTGAGAATGTGAGGTAATCAACCTTCAGTGTGTTCTTTTCTGCATCAATGAACTCGAAATGTCCTCCATCTCTGAATGACGCTCTCTGGTCATCGGTGTAAAGGCTTCCCGCTATGCTGCGGTTAAGGTTTACACGCATGGAAGTCTTTGTGATGTCAGAGACCTGGATAACAGTAGGTACATCATAACGGGCACCCGTCTGCATGCCGAAATAGTCTTGCCAGTCACGTCCGCCACCATAGCCATACCATTTGGAGTTCTGCGAATCATTCTTGTCAGCGGAATGTAATACGCGGATAGCGAAACGGTAGTCTGTCTGATAGGACAGATGCTGGATGGTCATATTATATGCTTCCGAGCCTACTATCACGGTATCACCGGAAAGGAGTCCATTCTGCTCAGTCTCGAGCCATGCACTCTCGCCGTTGGCTACATAGTTCTGTATCGCCCACTTTATTTCATAACCATAGCAGTCATTGACTGTGTACCAATATAGATTTGCCGTATTGAGGTCCGAAATGGAACAGGCATACGTATCTGAACTGATATTGGTATTGTCATTCTGACGGAACATAGTCATGAACATACGATTATCTCCACCTCCTGTACTGTCATCGTCACTACAAGAGTAGAAAGACAATGATGACAACAGCATCAGTGTATATAATAATATCTTTTTCATATATATATATATTTCTAATTATTTATACTTATTATTAATAGCCGTAGTAGTTCTTGTACACACCTGAAGAACGCTTGATTGCTTCCTCCGGATAAGGCAACATATAGCGCACGGCAGGGAGAGAAGAAATGTTTGTGCTTATGGTCAAAGGATTGACAGCACCGTTCATGCCGGTAATGTGTATGCCGCCGCCATTTTCATCGCCACGGATGTAACCGTAAAGAGAGTAAAGCACTTGATTGGTGAGGGCACCGTCATTGTACCAATCTATAGGCTTTGACAGCCAAGCGATGTCGGACGAACCGGTACCGGAGATTGTCTTCTCCGCTACAGCGATATCTTTCGTAGCCTCATAAATATTAGGCTTCTGCGTGGGAGCACTTGCAAAACTGTAAGGATTGACAAGATAGAGCTTATAAAGACTGTTGTTAGGGAAATTGATGTCGTCACCGGTATTCTTCACGTAACAGTAGAAAATTTCCGTAGGCATCTCGTCAATGGCGAAGCCTTCATGTTCTTCTACCATATCTATATAGCTTGCCGCACCTCCGTGAGACTCAGCAATGGTATAATAAGAAAGGAATGTGTAGAAAATTTCCTGTGCATACATATTGTTACGTACAAGATCCTTCCAACGCATATTCTCACCTGCAAACTCAAACTTGCGCTCGTCAAGTACAGCCTTGAGGAAATCAGACTTTGTGCTGAGAGCGTTCACATAGTCATTGACCATTGCGGAGTAGTTGTCAGCACCACGGAAAGCACGTGCGCGCACCTGCTGCAAGGCAGACTTGGCAGCGGATGTAGGTCCGTTATTGATTTCATTGTCAGCCTCTGCAAACATCAGCAACACGTCTGTATAGCGGATATAGGCGAAGTTAATGCCTGTATTGCCTTCAGTCGTAGCACCAAGACCAGTAGAGTTCCATAGTTTTGACCACTTGTTGTTATAGGCGGTATAGTCAAACCTTATTGAAGGAAGACCGGTAGATGCGTATGACCATAGACCACTGACATAGTCGCGGCGCACGTCACCGTCAGCAAACTGGAAACGGTAGAATGAGGTTGTTGCAACACCGCCGCTGCACTTGCCGAAATTGCCATAAGTTTCTGTAGTACCATTGTCTGAGGATGCTGCAGGTCCCTGGTTGTAACCCCACTGGCTTGTAGATTCCTTTGCAAATGGGAGTTCAAAGATTGCATCATCACCCTTGTTAACAATGAAGTTACACTCGTCAACAAACACATCACGGTAGGACTTTGACAGAGAATGCTTTCCACGGCTGATTATTCTATTGGTATAGTCGCGTGCGATAGCATAATAGTCCTTGTAGTTGTCTGGACGCGTCATCTTGTAGCCAGTAGCATCATTCTCATCATGATTAAGAGAGTAGCCGCCAGCCTGCAGTGCAAGACGTGCAATCATGGCGTAAGCCGCTTCCTGCGAGATACGCTCAGGGGCAGAGATGGTAGAGGCACTGTCAGAGTACATATACTCAGCGGCCTCCTTCAAATCAGCAATGAGGGCATCGCTGATTGCTTGACGCTTTGCAACGTCAGGCAGCAGGTTGTTGGTCTCATAGGTAGCCTGAAGTGTAAAAGGCACGTCTCCATAGTAAGAGAGCAGTTCATGGTAAAACATGGCACGCAATACCTTCGCCTCACCCATCATCTGTGTTGCAGACGTTATTTCCGGCACAGTAGTCTCGGTAACCTGACCATTAACAGTGGAGGCTTCCGTCTTTGTCTTCTGTGAATAGATAGAACTATTCTTGAGGTTGTATATAAACTCGTTGGCCTCTTCCACGCCTCCATAGAGAGCATTCCATAGTTTGGATACACTGCCAGCATCAGAGCGCACGTCAAAACGGCGTGGTGCATCAGCCTGTGCAGAGTTATTGGAATTGGTGGTGAAGTCCACGTCGCTGTTAAGCAACATCGTATTGTAGAGTTTGTTGCCGAAAGTCTCGTCGCTGAGTGCCTTGGCGTAAACACCGTTCAATGCAGTATTGGCCTCAACGTCAGACTCAAAGATGAAGTCCGTAGTGTAACTTGACGGCGCATCCACATCGAGATAGTCGTTGCAGGCTGTAAGCGCCATGACACCAAGTCCACTGATTAATATATTCTTTAATTTCATACTGATTCAGTTTCTTTAAGTTGGTTTTCAAAACAATGATTAGAAGTTCACGTTAAGACCGAAAGACCATGAACGGCTACGTGGGTAGCGGTTGTAGTCCATGGAAGGAGTAAGACCAGACTGTACGTCAACCTCTGGATCATAACCTGAATAGTTGGTGATAGTGAAGAGGTTGCCGCCAGATACATATACACGTACCTTGCTGAGACCGATATGCTTCACAATCTTCTTAGGCAGAGTGTAACCGATGGTGATGTCGTTACAACGGAGGAAAGAACCATCCTCTACGAAATAAGATATCATCTGCTTGGTTACGAGGTCACCTGGATTCCATGTAGAGGCATTGGCATTGAGTGCCTGATACAGGGCCAATGAGTTGTCAATATTAGTATTGGCATAAAGATTATATGCCAGTGTAGGGTCTGTGTAACGCCACATGGCACCACTGAAACTTGAAAGGACATTCTGATAGGTTGACAGTGTCTTGTCAGAACTTGACAGTGCATATGCCGTAGCATTATACACATCGAAGTTAAGCATATAGGTGAAGTTCATCGTGAAGTCCCAGTCCTTGTACTGTCCAGAGAGGCCGAAACCGCCTTGCCAGCGTGGGTTGGTGTTACCGATGACCGTCTTGTCATTCTCGTCTATCTTGCCGTCGTTGTTGAGATCCTTCAACTTTATTTTACCAGGCATTGTAGATGGACCGGAGTTTGAAGAACCCAGCACACCACTTTCATTGTTGGAAGCCGCACCGTCAATGACTGTACCACCGATGAGGACACCGTTGAGGAATGCCTGAGTCTTAGGTATGGCCCTAAGTCCGTCAGCTTCCGCATACGTAAACTCATCCCATGTGTAGAGACCGTCATATACATAACCGTACATCAGACCGAGTTCGCCACCCACTTCGAGTTTGTAGTCAGCTGCGTCAACAGACTTCCATGCACTTGCTGTGTTGTAAAGGACATCATCAGTAGAGTTAAGCTGCTTTATCTTCATCTTGTTGTGGCCTGTAGTGAAGTTTCCGGAGAGGACGAAGTCCTTGCCGCGGAGGATGTCACCGCTTACCGTCAACTCAAAACCATTGTTTGTTACTTTACCGATATTCTGCATCTGCGTGCTGTAACCAGACACTGTAGGTATTACAGAAGAGTAAAGAAGGTCACGTGTGGTGTTGAAATACACCTCAGGAGTGATGGTCAGACGACCGCCGAAGAGAGAGATGTCAAACGCCATGTTGCGTGTGATGGTTGTCTCCCACTTTATACCCTGATTAGGATAGGCAGACGGTGTAGAGTAATACAATTCACCCTTTGACGTTGACTCGCCGAAGCCAGGGCCGCCATTGCTGTTGGCAGTATAGAGATAACGCCACAGGTCATCAGAGATATTGTTATTACCTGCAAGACCGAAAGCAAGACGCAGTTTCAACTGGTCAATCCATTTAATGTTCTTGAGGAACTTCTCCTTATTTATTACCCATGCACCAGAAACGGCAGGGAACCAACCCCATTGATTGCCTGGGGCAAACTTGGTGGAACCGTCACCACGAAGTGTGGCAGAAAGGAGATACTTGTGATCATAGTTGTAAGATACCTGACCGAAGAAAGATGCTGTACGGTTTGATGTAGAGAGTACAGATGATGACTCATAAGGAGTACCGAGCCCCATGTTGTTGAACGCTGTCTCTGCGTCAACGGTACGGGCAAAGAGATGGTTGGTTGTGGAATTCTCCTTGTACTGCGAGTTATATATTTCCTGACCGAGAAGGAAAGAGAGGTTATGGACATCATCAATGCTCATGCTGTAAGTAGCCGTATTCGTCCATGTATAAGACTGAGTAGTACGGTTGGTCAGCGATGCAAGTGGCATTGACTGATGAGCGGCCTTGGAAGCCTCGTCTGTCAATGCGCCATAATAACGCTGTGTGTCACGGAAAGTGATATTGTAGTTACCTTCTGTGCGCAACACAAGGTTCTTGATAGGCGTCCACTGCAGAGAGAACTGGTTTGAAACATTGTATGAATGCTTCTTCTGCACATTAATGTTAATGTCAGCCACAGGGTTGGTAAGGGCAAATGAATTGGCCTTGTCGGCATCTTCCATTATACCATAAGAGCCCCACTGGCGGAGACCGGAAGTAGGAGTGTACTGAAGCACGCGGTTTACAAGACCGCCTGAACCGATATTAGCACCACCAGCACCCTCATCACGACGGTATGTCATCTTGGGGTTATAGGTGAACTCAAGGTTCTTGTGCAATTTTGTATTCAACTTCAGGTTGATGTTGGTACGACGGACACCAGAACCGAGAATGATACCCTTGTCTTCTGACTGAGTTACAGAAAGGTTAAATTTGGTTGTCTCGTTACCACCACCGATTCTTACATTGTGTGAGTAAGACATTGGAGTGTTACCTACAACTTCATCCTGCCAGTTGTTATAAGGCTGTGAAGCATACAAATCCATATCCTGGCCGTTACCATAGTTGTAACGGAAGTCACGGCCGCCAGAAGTGCGGACGCCGGTACTGTTGGCACGGTCAAACTGATAGTCCATGAACTGGCCTGTATTCATCAAGTCAAGTTGCTTTGTGATATGCGACCACGTAAGACGGCCGTCATAACTTACCTGCACCTTGCCAGACTGCGCAGACTTCGTGGTAACCACGATAACGCCATTACCACCCTTGGCACCATAGATGGCAGTAAGGGAAGCATCCTTCAGCACGTCAATGGAGGCGATGTCTGAAGGCGGGATGTCGTTGATGTTGGACTGCTGGAAGCCGTCGACAATGTAGAGAGGTTCGTTGGACTGCGTCACAGACGTAGCACCGCGCACACGGATGTTGATATCAGCACCAGGCTGACCATCGACAGATGTCACCTGCACACCGGCAATCTTACCTGCCAGAGCCTCTGCGGCAGATGCCACAGGCACTGCGGCGAGTTTCGCACCGGAGATGGAACCTACGGAACCAGTAAGGTCCTTACGTGCCTTAGAGCCGTAACCGATAGCCACGACCTCATTCAGAGTGGTGGCATCGTCTTCCATCACAATTGCCAACTCTGACTTTCCGCCGGGTTTCACATTGGCAGACTTCATACCGACGTATGAAATCTGCAGACTGTGGGACGTGGAGGACATCTTGATGGTGAAGTTACCGTCAAAGTCAGTGATGACACCGTTTTTGGTGCCCTGCTCCATGACGGTTGCGCCGATTACCGGCTCACCCATGCTGTCCTTAACGTTACCCTTCACTGTCTGCGCCTCGACTGCCGCACAAAAAAATAGCAGCATGGCCACGAGCGCAAAGCGTACGTTTTTGATTTTTCCAGACATAGAATAATGTTTTAGATTAATATTGTAGTTAAGTGATTTATTTATTCCTTTTTCCCCAGATGGTCAGTTTCCCAAGTCTCCTGTACCTTTATGGCAGAAGACTTAGCGTCATCAGTTTCTTTCTTATGTTTAGGCTATATTCAGCAATGGTTTCCGGCGGTAACTTGTACATTTTCGGCATTTGCCCTTCACATAATATTACTTTTAAGGTATTTTATGCTTCTTCCCACGTGTATTTATGTATATTGATACACCGGTACTTTTCTTCTTTCATACGTTTAATGCCACAAAGTTAAGTAATTTTATATAAAAGGCCCGCAAACGACCGTTAAATCGTGTTAAAACATTTTCATTGACGCATTTTTAATGCCTTTTTTACGGCAATGACGCATTTTTACGCCCCTTTTTTAACTATTTCTGTCTAATTTTTGTAAAACGGCTTTTTCACGGGTTGTCATTTAAAGGTTGGGCATATTGCTTCCACAACTGATGAACAGTATGGCCCTTTGGATTAACACCGTATTCAAGAAAAAAACATGTAAAAGCCCTGACAACCGGTGGAAACAAATACCTTCACCATGCTGTCAGGGCTTTTACGCTATGGAACTACGTCCACATTATATAAGGAGTGCATTCACTTCATGTACGACAGGAATGCCTTTGCCGAACCGAACTTCAGGAAGAGGTCAAGACGGACCGGTATGTGCCGGTGGTCATCAGTGACGAAAAAGCGCACTATCTCCTTGTCCTTGCCGTCGTCCGGCTCCACATAAGAGAGTACCAGACATGAATATTTCCGGTCATTATCGGCCTTCACCGTCTTCTTTCCGCGGTATACCAGTTTCGCCTGCACCAGTTTGTCTCCGCCGGCAATGTCAAGTTTCACCACATGGCCGTTTTTCCATCCCCTCGGGTCAAGGTTACGTACACGCTGGAAACTGTTCAGCATATCTGACACACAGCGGTCATAAAGGTGCTTCTCATGCTCAATCTTGCCGTCAGCGGTAAGATGCCGCAAGGTTGTAAGACACTTGCCGCCGGGGTACGTGTACCACACCTCGTCCACATAATAGCGTTTTCCCTCATCCGCCCCTTTCCTATAATACAATGGGGTCAGTTCCGGAGAGAAGTAAACCATTATAGTGTCGCGCATACGGAAATACCTGTCAATGGTCTTTGAGGTCTTTGTTACAAGGCTGGTGCGGTATGCCAGGCTACCATTGTAGGGCATCTGCGAGGTTATCATGCTTGCCGTCCCGGCCTTCAGCCAGATGAACTGCCAGTTGAAATACAGGTTGTAGAGTATCGTCTCGCTGCCTCTGAACGCATTGTTCTCATAAGTACACTGGGCGTTCATTCTCTCCCCGCTCCCACTGCGAAGCAATGGCACGAGGATTACAGCGAATATTATGGCGGCTATGATCCTTTTCATATTGTCAGAGTATCAATATACCGGTACATACACGAATCTTTCTTGAAAGTATTGATTTCCTGTTTCATAATAGTTTTATTTAGTTGTCAGCTTGCCTGTGCCGTCATCCGGCATCGGTTTATATTCCGTTACAGACCTACATCTGCGGTGCCTGCACGCCTTTCTCTGCTGCACGCTGTGCGTTTCTGTGCTGCACCTTCTTCTCCTTATCCGCCTTCTGCTTTGTTATGGCTGCCGGTTTCTGGCTTTCCAGCGGCATTGCAGTGAGATTCCAGTCTTTTGTTATGTCCCATTTGGGCTTTATCTCCACCGTGCCGTTGTAGTAATACACTTCCTCCGGCTGTGTATCTGTAAGATAGTCGCCCGTATCCCACACCCCGTTGGCGTTGCTGTCAATGATGGCTCTCATGTAGTATGTTCCGCCGGTGAGATAGTAGAACTCCGCCGTACCGTTCACCACAGGCTGCGTGCGGAGCGGTTTGTCGCCGCCGTCAAGCAGCTGAACCAGTATCACAGGCTTCGTCCTACGCTTTTTTGTAGCCGCCGCCATTGCATCATTGTATGTCACGTTGACAAACAGCGAGCCGAACTCATCCAGTTTGCGCACCTGCAGTCCGCTCTTGTACGGTTCCGACGTATGTCCGTATATATCCTCAAAGGCCAGTGTGTCCACCTCCAGCGAGTATTCCGCCCCGGGTATCCACTCCGACATCAGTTCCCATGCCCGCGACAGCGAGTCCGCCACGGCGGTGCCTTCGCGCTTCAGCGGCTGGAATACAAAGGGTGCCCTGTACCACATGGAGTCTTGCATCACATATAGATGCACGGCGGTCCTGTCCACCTTCTTCATAGGATAGGGGAACGATATGGACAATGTGGCATCGGGAGTGATAGACTGTTGGAATTTATAATCAGGCCTAAGGCGCTGCTCCGGCATCACGGTGTCGGTCAGTTCCTCACCGTCCTTCAGCCTTTTGCGCTGCTTGTCAAGTTTCTTCTGCCAGTCCTTCTCCTCCTGCGCCTTAATCTTCAGACGTTTGGCGTATGGTGTCTTCGCCAGTATCTCAATGGTATCGGTACGCATTGACAGCATGCCGAGACTATCCGTTATCAGCGTCTGCATCTCAATCTGCAAGGTATCACGGTTCACCATAGCCGTGTCGCGCAACCAATATGTCACCGTGTCGCCCTTCAATGAAGGCTCTACTATAAACGCCCCGCGCTCGTCAAAGTCAAGACCTCTCAGCCTCGGCAGCCTCTCCGTGGCATAGTCAGTGCCTAATCTGGCAAAGAGCAGGGAGTCATCGGGCACTGGAGCGGTAAAAAACAGTGTGAACCTGTCGGCATCCGTGCGGTCAGCCTTCAGGAAATACCTGTCGTTTATCTTGTGTGCAAATGACCTCAACACTATATTGTCGGGCACATAGTGATTGAACTTCACCCTGTTTATGTCCTTTATGTGCAGTTCATCCGCCCACACCGTGTCCTGCCTCGTATCCTCAAAGACCCTCGGCGTGAATTGTGCGTGCGAGAATGCCATGACTTCCGAAAGAGCATTGAAGCGGTAGTTGCCGTCCATGTCCTGCAATGCACCTATGGTGTAGGTTCCGGGTGCTATGCCGCGGATGATGAAACGCCCCCTTGAATCAGTGCGTGAGACACGCATGAAGGCGGGCGAGACAATGGAGTCACGGGCATTGACAGCCTTTGCGTCTGACGAGTCCCTGCTTTCTTTGTCTGCCGCAAGCAACAGGCTGTCAGAATGTTCCGTACTGTCAGGCAGGGCATACAGTCCCACGAGTATCCCTTTCACCGGTTCAAGGTCTTCTGCATTGAGCACAGTACCCGACACTTCCAGCGTATCTATGGTTTCGCCCGTGGAGAAACTGTAGGTATAGTTGCCCATGGGGTTGTTCTCATTGTTGTCTGATATGGCGTCAGAGAAGTCTATGGTGTACGTGGTGTTGGCCTTCAGCGAATCGAGAAGCGACACAACGATGTACTTGCCACGTGACTTCGTCTCCGGCATCTCCATCTGCGGAGGCGACACGACGACCTTCTCCGTGGCATTGTCTATCTTTATGAACTCGTTGAAATAAATCTGTATCTTGCGTTCCTTCACTCCTGTCCCTCTGTCAGAAGGCACAGCCGCCACCACACGCGGTGGTGTTTCATCGAACCATCCGCCGTCAGGGGCACCCATACGGGCACAGGAAGTCACGACAGCGGCAATGGCTGTCATAAGCAACAGGGGTAGGGTTATGGATGGAAAATGTTTCATCGGTATTGGGATTTTACAGGCCCCGGCCATTATTCATAGCGAGCAACTCGTCAATCTGCTTGCGCGAGTTTGACAGACGCGGCACCTTGTTCTGTCCGCCGAGCTTGCCTTTTGAGCGTAACCATTCGTTGAAGAGTCCGGAATGTGCCTTTACCACCTCAAGCGGTTGCAGCGTTATGTTCTTGAAACGCTTGGCCTCATAGTCGCTGTTTATCTGCTGCAACTGCTCATCGAGTATCCTTGCGAACTTCTTAATGTCCTGCGGCTCCTTGGAAAACTCCACCAGCCACTGGTGACGGCAGTGCGCCGCTTCGTCCATGAAGACCGGTGCGGCAGTGTATTCCTTGACCTCTGCACCAGTCTGGCAGCAGGCGTACAGCAGTCCTTTCTCCGCATTGTCAACGATAAGTTCCTCTCCGAAGGCATTGATGAAACTCTTTGTACGGCCTGTGATGACGAACTTGTATGGTTTCACTGACGTGAACTTCACGGTATCGCCTATCATGTACCTCCACAACCCACAGGAGGTGGAGATTATCATGGCATAGTTCCGACCGGTCTCCACACCCTCCAGCGGCACTACCTGCGTGTCGTCCACAAGCTGTCCGGTAGCGTCGATGGCATCCATAGATGCAAATTCGTAGAACACGTCATAGTCCAGCATCAGCATCATCGAAGCATCCGTCGGGTCGTTCTGCACGCCGAAGAAGCCCTCAGAGGCATTATAGGTCTCCATATAGTGCATACCCGGCTTGGTGATGAGTTGTTCGTACTGCCTGCGGTATGGTGCAAAGGATATTCCTCCGTGGAAGAACACCTCCAGATTAGGCCACACCTCCTCAAGATACCGCTTGCCGGAGAGTTCCAGAACCCTAACAAGGACAGACATCATCCATGACGGTACGCCGGAGATGTTGGTGACATTCTTCTTCAGACACTCCTTGGCTATCAGGTCACGCTTAACCTCAAAGTCGCTTATAAGGGCGGTTTTCTTGCTCGGAACCCTCACAAGGTTCACCAAAGAACTGATGTTCTCTATCAGTATTGCCGAGAGATCGCCCACCAATGAGCCCTCTACGTTATAGTTGGGTATATGCGAACCGCCGAGAATAAGGGACTTGCCGTCAAAGAGACGGCTGTCGGGATAGTTCTGAAGGTAATATGCCACCACGTCGGTACCACCGGCATAGTGGATACGGTCCAAGCCTTCCTGAGACACAGGGATGAACTTTGACTTGTCATTGGTAGTGCCGGAGGACTTCGCAAACCATTTTACGGTGCCCGGCCACAGTATGTCCCTGCCGCCATGACGCATAAGGTCTATGTCGTCCTTCAGCTCCTCATAGGTGTTGACGGATACGTTAAGACGGAAATCCTCATAGTTTCTCGTTGTGGAGAAGATGTGGTTGCGACCGAATTTGGTGTCCGTGGCACGCGCTATAAGACTCTTCAGCACGTTATCCTGTAAGGCCACAGGCTCAGAGAAATGCTTTTCAAGTTCTCTCTGACGCTGGCGAAAGGCAAGTTTCGCTATCGATGTAATGCCCATTTCTTGATTTTGATGGTTCTTGTAACTTGCAAAGTTAAACAGTTTTTCCGTATTAAAGAAATATATTGACCTTTTTTAACGAAAGGAAGAAAGGGCATTAGGGCGGCATCACCGGTGGCAGGACGCAAGTCCTACCCGCAGATGGCCTTGCCAATGGATACAGCAAGAGCGACAATGCGGGATATACAGATGGAGAATATCATAGTAGGATACAAAAAACATGTAATACCGACATTGAAAACAACACGAAAAAGTTTCGGTGTCAGTACCAATGCACAGCATATTTTCACATCATTCGCAAAATGCTATCAACCATATATGAAATTATGTCGCACCTACGGCGCTCCTTGGGATGGCAATAAATAGACAGGGCTTACGCCCTGCCCTTGACTATGTCGCACCTACGGCGCTCGTCGTGATGGCAACAAACCAACGATTATTACGCACTATCATGGCCATATTGCAGCTGCGGCACTCCTCATAATAGCAACGAACAGACGATGATTACGCACTAACACTGACCATATTGCACCTATCGTGCTCTGCTGTCTGATTATAAAGGAAGGTAATTTGGCCGGTTCCTATACAATCTTACGGTACAGATACAACCATTGGTTTTTTACTGTTACAAGGCATAAGGTACACAAACAGTGATAAAAGTCCTGTAAGGACGACATAACAAAGGATAGGGCGTAAGCCCTATCTATACCGTCACCGTCCCAACGAGCGCCGTAGGTGCGACATAATTTCATATAAAACACATCAGTCCCAAACGAATTTTTCATTATATTCCACATCAAACAACAGGCACAACCTACGGAACTCATTCTGAAATGAAACATTTTTATGATGTTCTTCTTGTGATTCTATATATCGTTTTACTTCCGATACATGACTTTGGCTGATACTGAACGCGCCGTAACCATCCTGCCATGAAAACGGTATCAAGGACGAACTTCTGCCATTTATCCATTTAGAGGAATTGCTCTTTACCAATCGCACTATATCTGACAATGTCATTGTCTTTGATTGTATGAAAAGAATGTGTATATGGTTTGCCGTCCCACCCACACAGATGGCGGGGCAATGATTGTCATTAAGGACTTGGGCTACATACGCATGGATTTCTGCCGAATGTTTTATCGGCAATATATCCGCACGTCCTTTGGTGGAAAACACCAAATGGACATATATTTTTGATAATGACTGTGACATATATAGATAGGTTTTGATATGAAATTATGTCGCACCTACGGCGCTTTTATTTTTATTGTAACACAATCTATAGATAGGGCTTACGCCCTACCCTTTATTATGTCGCACCTACGGCGCTCTTCGTGACGGCAACGAACAGATGATGATCACGCACTAACCTTGGTCATGTCGCACATACGGCGCCCATCGTCACAGCAACGAACAGATGATGATTACGCACTAACCTTGATAAGGTCGCACATAAGGCGCCCATCGTCACAGCAACGAACAGATGATGATCACGCACTAACCTTGGTCATGTCGCACATACGGCGC
>CAZPNC010000034.1:18173-23071 GCA_964587945.1 uncultured Prevotella sp.
CATACGGCGCCCATCGTCACAGCAACGAACAGATGATGATTACGCACTAACCTTGGTCATGTCGCACATACGGCGCCCATCGTCACAGCAACGAACAGATGATGATTACGCACTAACCTTGATAAGGTCGCACATAAGGCGCCCATCGTCACAGCAACGAACAGATGATGATTACGCACTAACCTTGATAAGGTCGCACATAAGGCGCTCTTTGGGAAGGAAACATATAGAATATGGCTTACGCCATGTCCTTGGCTATACTGCCTAAGGTACTTCTATATTGCTTCTTTAACAGGGCCTTAACGGGCAATGTCTTTACCTGTCGCACTTCGTACAGCCATGACAGCCACGGTCACTGCCGCAGTTTTTCCTGCCGCCGCCACGGTGAAGCAGGCGTGCGACGAGGATTACAGCCACAACCACAAGGGCAAGGAGTATGATGGAAATAGCATTCATTCTGAAAATCAATATGTTGTAAAAGAGACTTGGTTATATGGTGAAAAGGGCATGATTGCACGATGAAAAGGGCTCTTTTACCTAATAAAAAGGGCATGATTGCACGGCGGAAAGGGCTCTTTTACCTGATAAAAGGGGCATGATTGCACGGTGGAAAGGGCACTTTTACCTACCCCAAGGGGCATGATTGCTGAATGTCACGACAGTCTGCACACGGAAAATACGGATGATAGGGCCGGAGAATGCCGGCACACCGTCACACGGCGAGGGCTATTTGATACACAGCAAGGGCCATGATGTAGGCTATGGCGCACTGGGCTATGACAACGGTCAGGGCGTCACGGTTGCCCAATTCACGGCGTATGGCGGCGATGGCTGCCACACAGGGCGTGTAGAGCAGACAGAATACCATCAGCGAAAGGGCGGAGGCGGTGGTGAGAACGTCCTGAAGGGCAATGCCCTCACCGAAGAGTACGGAGAAGGTTGACACCACACTCTCTTTGGCAAGGAAGCCGCCTACGAGGGAGGTGGCGATGCGCCAGTCGCCGAAACCGACGGGGGCGAAGACGGGGGCGATGAGTGATGCCACCTGACCGAGGATTGAGTCGGCCTGGTTCTCTACAAGATTGAGGTGGAAAGAGAACGACTGGAGGAACCATATCGCTATCGTTGCCATGAAGATTACGGTGAAGGCACGCTGCAGGAAGTCACGCGCCTTGTCCCAAAGCAGCAGCATGGTGGTGCGGAAACCGGGCAGGCGGTAGTTGGGCAGTTCCATGACGAAAGGCACGGCCTCGCCTCTGAACGAGGTGCTCTTGAGCACAAGGGCGGTGAGGATGCCCGTAACGATGCCAAGGATGTACAGTCCGCACATGACCCACGCGGCATTGTCGGGGAAGAAGGCGGCGCAGAAGAAGGCGTAGATTGGCAGTTTGGCGGTGCAGGACATGAAGGGGGTGAGCATTATTGTAAGCCTGCGGTCGCGCTCTGAGGGCAACGTGCGGCTGGCCATGACGCTTGGCACGGAGCAGCCGAAGCCCACAAGCAGGGGCACTATGGAACGGCCGGAGAGGCCTATCTTGCGCAACAGCTTATCCATGACGAAGGCGATGCGCGCCATATAGCCTGAATCTTCGAGCATGGAGAGGAAGAAGAACAGCACCACTATGATGGGTACGAAACTGGCTACGGAGCCTACGCCGGCGTATATGCCGTCGATTAAGAGCGACCGCACGGCGTCATTGACCTGCCATGCCTGCATGGTCTCGTCGCTGGCCTGTGTGAACCACTCTATGCCGCCTTCCAGCCACTCCTGCATGGTGCCGCCTATAACATCGAATGTCAGCCAGAAGATGGCGGCCATGATGGCAAGGAAGGCCGGCAGTGCGCTCCAATGGCCTGTCAGTACCTTGTCCATGCGGCGCGAACGCTTCTGCTCCTTGCTTTCGTGGGGGCGTTTTACGGTAGCGGCACAGAGTTGTTCGATGAAGGAATAGCGCATATCGGCCATGGCGGCGGCGCGGTCAAGCCCTCTCTCCTCCTCCATCTGGCAGATGATATGCTCCACGGTCTCCAGTTCGTTCTGCGTCAGTTGCAGTGCCTGTATGACCTTTTCGTCGCCCTCCACGAGTTTCGCGGCGGCGAAGCGCACAGGTATCTGCGCCCTTTGCGCATGGTCTTCCACAAGGTGCATGATGGCATGTAGGCAGCGGTGTACCGCTCCACCATGGTCATCAGGTGCGCAGAAGTCGTGGCGCGTAGGGGTTTCCTGATATTTAGCCACATGTATGCAGTGGCGCACCAGTTCGTCCACGCCCTGGTTTCGGACGGCGGAAATGGGCACTACGGGTATGCCGAGCATGCGCTCCATGTCGTTTACGCGTATATGTCCGCCGTTGCCCTCCATCTCGTCCATCATGTTGAGGGCGAGAACCATGGGCACACCGAGTTCCATCAGTTGCATGGTGAGGTAGAGGTTGCGCTCGATGTTGGTGGCGTCGACAATGTTTATTATCCCGCGCGGCCGCTCATTGAGTATAAATTCGCGGCTGACAATCTCCTCGCTGGTGTAGGGTGACAGACTGTATATGCCCGGCAGGTCTGTCACCTCGGTGTTTCTCGTGCCGCGTATTGCGCCGCTCTTGCGGTCAACGGTGACTCCGGGAAAGTTGCCCACGTGCTGGTTTGCACCGGTTAGTTGGTTGAAGAGTGTCGTCTTTCCGCAGTTCTGGTTGCCTGCAAGGGCAAAGGTCAGTGTCTCGGTGTCGGGCAACGGATTCTCGTGTGTGGGGTCATGGTAGCGTCCGCCCTCGCCAAGTCCGGGGTGGTCGGAGTGCATATAGCCTTCGCCTGACTCTTGCTTTATCAGTGCCGCAGCCTCATCGGCCGTCAATGGTGTGACGTTGATGCGTGCGGCATCGGCCTTGCGCAGGGTCAGTTCGTAGCCGTGTACCTCCAGTTGCATAGGGTCGCCCATGGGGGCGAACTTGCGCAGGGTGATGACGGCACCTGGTATTACGCCCATGTCAAGGAAGTGCTGGCGCAGGGAACCTTCGCCGCCCACGCTGTCGATACGGGCTGAATGGAGTATGTGTAGTTCGTTGAGTGTCATAATCTAAAAAAAAACTTTGCACCGGCCTTATTCAAGCTGATGCAAAGGTAAGTAATTTCTTTCATATATGTTCTATTCCTTTAAAGGAAATCAAGCCTCCGCTCAGCAAAGTGGGTAAAAATACTCACTTCTTGGTAGTCTTCAGCGGTGCAGGACCGTCGACTGTGGGCGTGACAGGGATGATATTGCCTTTCTTGTCGAACGTCATGCGGTCTATGCAGACTTGCCTGTGGACGCCGGGGCCGCCGTTGTCGCGGTCGTGGAGGAAATCCTTGTTTATGCGGTGATAGACGATGTACCACTCGTCCTTGCCGGGTATCTGGAGGATACTGTTGTGGGCTGTGCCGTAGATTTCCTTTTCCGGTACCTGCATGAGTACGTTGTAGTGGTCGGGGTCTATGGTGTAAGGGCCTAACGGCGACTTGGCCGTGGCGTAGCACACGTGGTAGTTGGGCGAGCCGGTGTCGTCAACAGACCACAGCATATAGTATTTTCCCTTGCGGAAGAACACGTATGTGGCCTCACGATAGGCCCACGTGTGCAGCGAACCGCCCTGGGGGGTGAGGTCGACGGTGGTCTCTTTCTTTATGGAGAGCATGTCGTCGTTGAGTTCGGCGCCTGCTGCGAAACCGTTGCCCCAATACAAGTAGAACTTGCCTGACTTGGGGTCTTGGAATACATCCACGTCTATTGCCTGGCCGCCTTTATGCGACTGTGGTCTGTCAGCATCGGTGACGATGGATGCAGCGGTGGCGGTGAAGGGGCCTGCGGGGTCATTGCTGACGGCTACGCCTATCTCCTTGCGGTTGGACTTGGGGTTGTGGGCGGAGAAATAGAAGTAGTAACGGTATGTGCCGTCCTTCTGCTTGCGCTCTATTATGCACGGTGCCCAGGCGTTGCCCGTGGCCCATGGCACTTGTTCCGAGCGTACATCGAGCATCGTTCCCTCGTCTTTCCAGTCCTTGAGGTTGGTGGACGAGAAGACGGTGAAGTAGTGTCCGCCCCAGCCGGGCACTCCGTCTGTGGTGGAATAGATGTAGTATTTCTTTGTCTTGTTGGAGTAAAGCACTTCGGGGTCGGCGTGCCAGCCGGGTAGTATGGGCTGGCCGTTGCTGCCGGCGGTACACGTCGGGGTGGCTCCTGTGCCGGCTTCAAGACATGGCTTGATGCCGTCAGCGGCGGTAACGGTGAGTACACACGAGAGGAACAGGGTGGAAAGGATTGGCTTCAGCATAATGACAGTGATGGGGTAAAGATATACGGACTGTATGGAAAAGCCTGAAGAACCGGCATTTCCGTACAGTCCGTAATGTTTAGTTGTTGAAATAGTAAATGAAGATGGCAATGCCTTCAATGGCTTTCTTGCCTGTCTCCTTGACGTTCATGGTGAACTTGACCTCTGTCTTGACCGCACCGCGGAGGTTGGCTATGCTGTGTAGCGATGTGGTGAGTGACAGACTCTGGCCGGAGAGGACCGGCTGGCCGAACTTCATCTTGTCAATACCGTAGTTGACAAGCATCTTGACGTTCTTGACCTCTACTATCTGGTTCCACAGGTATGGCAGGACAGAGAGGGTGAGGTAGCCGTGGGCGATAGTGGTGCCGAACTGGCTGTCGGTCTTTGCCTTCTCGGTGTCAACGTGAATCCATTGGTGGTCGAGTGTGGCATCAGCGAAAAGGTTTATACGTTCCTGCGTTAGTTGCACGTAATCTGACGTGCCGAGCACCTTGCCTTCGTATTGGGCGAAGTCCTCATAAGATGTGATTGTAATCATGTTCGTTTGACTTGTTATTTTCCATTATGTCCGTTATTACGTCATCCAGGCTTTTA
>CAZPNC010000035.1:0-22841 GCA_964587945.1 uncultured Prevotella sp.
AGTCTTACTTCGCTTCCGGTGCAGGCACCTGATCCATGTCTGACGGTTCCGGGTACAGTTCGTCAAGGTACTTCACGAACAACTGCAACGCCTTGGTAGTGGCATTGCGCAGGTTCTCTTCGCGGCCGTCGTCACTGTCAAGTTTCAGTGTGCGTATGTCGTCAGCAGAGCCACAGGCAATCCAGATAGTACCCACAGGTATGCCCGCTTCTGTGCCGGGGCCGGCAAAACCGGTTGTGGCAATGGCGAAATCGGTGCCGAGAAGGTCAATGATTCCCTTCACCATCTCCTTTGCCACCTCTTCGCTCACGGCGTTTTTCTCTTCTATCAACTGTGCGTCAATGCCCAGCACCTTTGTCTTTGCCTCATCAGAGTAGCAGATGGTGCCGCCCTTGTAGTAGGTGGAAGCACCCGGTACAGATGTCACCACCTCACCGATTCTACCGCTTGTGCATGACTCGGCAGTCGCTATGGTCTTGCCTTTTTCGTATAGTTTGTAAAGAATCTCTTTACTTAACACTTTGCTTTCTAATTCCATAGTTGTATTGTTTGTTATGTATTGTTTGTTTTTACTTGAACGTGACTTTTGAGAATGCAGGTGCATCAATAGGGCAGAAGTCCTCGTCGAGCAGTTTGAAACTGCCTACACAGCCTATCATGGCGGCGTTGTCAGTGGTGTAAGAAAACTTCGGTATATATACTGTCCACCCGAAACGCTTGGCATAGTCATGGAAGGCGTTGCGCAAACCGTTGTTTGCCGACACGCCACCGGCTACTGCCACGTGCCTGATGCCGGTCTGTTTCACCGCCATTTTCAGTTTCTTCATCAGAATGTCCACCACTGTCCACTCCAGACTTGCGGCAATGTCCTCCTTGTGATGCTCTATGAAGTCAGGGTCATCCTGCACCCATTTGCGCATACTGTAAAGGAAAGAGGTCTTCAATCCCGAGAAACTGTAGTCCAGCCCCGGTATGTGCGGCTCTGCAAACTGGTAAGCCTTTGGATTGCCCTGTCTTGCAAGTTTGTCTATTATAGGTCCTCCGGGATACCCAAGCCCCATTACTTTTGAGCACTTGTCTATCGCTTCTCCGGCAGCGTCGTCTATTGTCTGTCCCAGCACCTCCATGTCATTGTAGGCGTTGACCTTAACAATCTGCGAGTTTCCGCCGCTCACGAGCAGGCAGATGAATGGCAGTGGCGGCTCGTGGTTGTCGTCCTCACTGTCCTTTATGAAGTGCGCCATCACATGACCTTGCAGGTGGTTGACATCAATCAGCGGTATGTTAAGCGACCGTGCGAAGCCTTTTGCGAAACTGACACCTACGAGCAGCGAGCCCATCAGTCCCGGTCCGCGTGTGAAAGCTACGGCGGAGAGTTGTTCCTTGGTTATTCCGGCTCTCTTTATGGCCTGGTCTACCACGGGCACAACATTCTGCTGGTGTGCGCGTGAGGCCAGTTCGGGCACCACTCCACCGTATGCGCGGTGCACGTCCTGCGAAGCGGTGACGTTGCTCAGCAGCACCCTGCCTTTCAGCACGGCTGCCGAAGTGTCGTCGCAGGAGCTCTCTATTGCCAGTATATACTTCTCTTCCATTAATATGTCAATATCTCTACGCCGTGATCGGTCATCACCAGTGTGTGTTCCCACTGTGCAGAAGGCTGTTCGTCCTCCGTTATGACCTCCCAGCCGTATTTGTCCTCTGAATCAATGAAGACTCTCCACGTGCCCATGTTTATCATAGGCTCGATGGTGAACACCATTCCCGGCACGAGCAGCATACCCGTTCCGCGGTGTCCGTAGTGGCAGACTTCCGGCTCTTCGTGGAACTTCAGCCCCACGCCGTGGCCACAGAGGTCACGTACAACGCCGTAGTTGTATTTCTTGCAGTGCTTCTCTATGGCATGGCCTATATCACCTACGAAACTGAATGGCTTCGCCGCCTCCATGCCGATTTCCAGACATTCCTTCGCCACTCTTACGAGCTGTTCCTTCTCAGGCGTTGTCTTTCCGCCGATAATGAACATACGTGAGGCATCGGCAAAGTAGCCGTCCTTGATTGTAGTGAAGTCAACGTTCACTATGTCGCCTTCCTGCAGTATGTCGGTTTCTTTCGGAATGCCGTGGCATACCACCTCGTTTATGCTTGTGCATACACTCTTCGGGTAGCCCTCGTAGTTGAGGCATGCCGGAATGGCATCGTGCTGTTTGCACACATCCATGCAGATGTCGTCAATCTCCTGCGTGTTCATGCCCGGATGTATGGCGGCCGCTACGGCGTCAAGCACTGCCGTGTTTATCACACCGGAACGTCTTATGCCCTCGATTTGCTCGGGAGTCTTTATCAGTTCACGTGTAGGTACAAGCTTGTTCTTGCTTTCCCAGTACATGACCTTGCGGTCAAGGTCTGTCGGTTCCTGTCCGCTGAGGCAGTGCCAACGTTTCTTCTTTTGCATTGTTTTATTGTTTATAGGGGAGTCAACGGAATTCAACGGGGAGTTGTCTGAAGTTAACAGACAATACCATTTACCGCGGTGCCGTTTGTGGGCGGGTAAAGGCTATTGTCCGTTAACGTCTTTAGCGATGTGGCAATTTCTTGTCACCTTCTGCTTTCTCCCATTGGAATTACCATGCGAACAGAGGGTATTCCTTCATCTTCGCGTTGACCTCGCCACGTACTTTGGCGATTACGGCCTCGTCCTCAGGGGCGTTCAGCACCTCTTCTATCCATGCTGCTATCATAACCATGAGGTCTTCCTTCGCACCGCGTGTGGTGATGGCAGGTGTGCCGAGACGGAAGCCTGATGTCTGGAAAGCGGAGCGTGTGTCGAACGGCACCATGTTCTTGTTGATGGTGATGTCTGCAGCCACGAGAGCGTTCTCTGCCACCTTACCTGTAAGGTCAGGATACTTTGAGCGCAAATCCACAAGCATGGAGTGGTTGTCTGTTCCGCCTGAAACGATTGTGAAGCCACGCTTTACAAGTTCCTCTGCAAGTACGGCTGCATTCTTCTTCACCTGCAGCGCGTAGTCCTTGAATTCTGGTTTCAGGGCTTCGCCGAATGCTACGGCTTTGGCAGCTATGATGTGCTCCAGTGGTCCACCCTGCTGGCCGGGGAATACGGCAGAGTTGAGCAGTTGTGACATTTTCTTCACTACGCCCTTAGGTGTCTTGTAGCCCCATGGGTTGTCGAAGTCCTTGCCCAGCAGTATGAGTCCGCCGCGTGGGCCACGGAGTGTCTTGTGGGTTGTGGTGGTAACGATGTGTGCATACTTCACAGGGTTCTCCAGAAGTCCTGCGGCTATGAGGCCGGCAGGGTGCGCCATGTCTATCATCAGCAATGCACCTACCTCGTCGGCGATTTTTCTCATGCGGGCATAGTCCCACTCGCGGCTGTAGGCAGAGCCGCCGCCGATGATGAGTTTCGGCTGGTGTTCCTTTGCCAGTTGCTCCATCCCGTCGTAGTCCACGCGTCCGGTGGCCTTGTTGAGGTTGTAGCCAACAGGTTTGTAGAGGATGCCGGAGGTGTTCACAAGCGAGCCGTGTGACAGGTGGCCGCCGTGGTCGAGGTTCAGACCCATGAAGCAGTCGCCGGGTTTCAGTACTGCCAGCAGCACCGCTGCATTGGCCTGCGCTCCTGAGTGGGGCTGCACATTGGCATATTCCGCTCCGAAAAGCTGGCAGGCACGGTCTATGGCAAGTTGCTCAATCTTGTCAACAACTTGACAGCCACCGTAGTAACGATGCCCAGGATAGCCCTCTGCGTACTTGTTGGTACAGTAGGAGCCCATGGCTTCCATCACTTGCTCACTGACAAAATTCTCTGATGCGATAAGCTCAATGCCCTTGAGTTGGCGCTGATGCTCGTTTTCGATAAGGTCGAAAATCTTCTGGTCTCTTTCCATTGTTGTGTATTTTGCGGTTTGTTGTATTTTTGTCTTCCTGATGTTGCATAGTGCTTGAAATCAGATTATTACCCGTCTCGCTGCGAAATGGGCACGTTTACCGTGTGAAAGGGATACTTTTACCGTGTAATCGCATTGCCTTTACAAAATGATTGCATTGCTTTTACCATTCGCCGTTGTGCCGTTCACCGTATGACTGACATCAAACAAAATACGGCACAAAGTTACAAAAAAAATATCAAACAACCAAAAGAGGGCACTGAAAATGTCTTTACAGACTTATTTTCAGTGCCCTCGGGCTTGTCAGAGGTCATTTTTCATGTCAGACGAGCGTCTTGGCAGGTGGTTTAGCGACGGATTGTTGCAGCTTTTTCTCCTTGCCTTATAATGTACATTCCGGATGGTAGGGCGTCAAGTTCTGCGGCAGATGCGTTTTCCTTTATGCTCATTCCCTGTGCGTTGTATATGCTGAAGGGCTTGCCGTCGGCCATGATTGCACCGACACCGGTACTCTTGTCTATCATAAATTCAAGTATAATGTCTGATGGTATTTCGTCATTCTCTGTATATAATGGGATAAAATTGTTCTCGGACAGGTTTGCAAGTAAAGCTTTGTATGTTACGTTTTCTGCGATGCCGGAGCAGTCTTCCGCCGTGTTTAACATGTGGGGTGTTCCTTGTTCGGCAAATACGATTGGGGCTGCAGAGTAGTGATAGATTGTGTTCAGGTTGGAACTCCAAATGGTAATATATACTTGTTCGGAGTAGGCACCTTCTTTGCAGCTGACGGTAGCAGTAAATTGGATTTTGGATGGGTCGGAAACGATGTATTTTCCGCCGGTCATGTTGCAACCGTTAATCTTGAAATCTGTCACGGTTGGCTTGCCCTTCAGGTAGTATGTCGTTTCTGTCGTTATTCCTTCTATCTGTATTCCGGTTGCTGGGTCTGTCAAACCCAGCGTAGCGGTACACTGTCCGGATATTTCTTTGCCACTGTTGAAGCGTGTAATCCATTCATATTGTTTTGTCTCGCCTGGCTGTAATGTGAGCAGTATGGGCATTTCGGCTTCGGACTGGTAGTTTACTTCTCCATTATCAGGCATTGTCGTCGACATGATGTATGGTAAAAAGGTTATGGTAACAGCCTTGTCTGAGGTGTTCTCCACTTCCGTGTACAGTTTTACTGGACAGCCATAGCATAGTGGGGAGACTACTTTGAACTTCTTGAAGTTTACATTATTGTAAGCGGCCACATGCAGAAATTCCATGGTGCCGTCTGTATTCTTCACAATATAGCTGTAGTTTGGTGTGTAGTCGTTGTGCATCAGCTCTGACCATGACGGTGACTCTGCATCAAGGTCCTTGGTTACCAGTTGCACTTTGTATGTGCCTGCTGCCAGACTGCTGAGTGCATCTGCTGGTAACTGTGCTTTTGCAAATCCATCGTCGTGTGCAACGGTAAGTTCGTCCGCTATATTGAAATAAACAGCTTCGCCCGTTTTCTTTCCTTGTTCGTCAACAGGCTGGCATTCAATTGCGACATTTATGTGCATTGGCGTGAGGTTGTTGTTGTATATTAGCGAGCCATTATCTGCCTTCATGATTATTTTTCCTTCTGTCAGTTCCATCTTGAAACTGCCGCTTGATGTCATCTGCCGCTGCTCATAGGCTTCGCCTTCCACCTTTGGATGGATGTTGAAAATAGCCATTTGCCAATCTGTAAAGCCGTTTTCAAGGCCTCCTGCTACATAATCGGGGTTGAGGGGATTGAGAAGGAAATATCCGTCATAAGAACCACTCCATCCCCAGTTGAAGTGGAAATAGCCATTATCGTCGCTGCCGTCGCATACAAATAGATGTCCCCCGGATGGAGAACCTGCGCGGTAGCATATCGGTGAGCCTGCTTCGAGGCTGCTGTAGTGAAGTCTGTACCATTCCTCTGTGGAACAGTAGTTCCTGATTACGTACTTGTAGTTCTGGCTGTAGTCGAAGTTCTCAGCCAGAGCAGTGCCGATATCTGCAATGCTTGCTTCAGAGCCGGAAGCGGAATACTGCATTTTTATAGCATATCCGCATGCCTTCATCAATGTAGCCACGGCGTTACCCTCGGCTTCCGTGTAGTTGCCGGTGGTGTATTCGTCCTTCATTGATGCCCAGTCGAAAGTGGTTTTAGAGAAGTCCATGGAGAGTTGCGTGTTGTTGTCTGTCCAGTTTTCCGGGTGGTATGTTATGCTGCCCTGCCCATGCTCTGCCGGCCATTGGAAGTGATTCATAATCTGTGCCATGGCTGTTGCTCCGCATCCTGTATAACTTGTCCCTCCTCCATATTTCGGACAGAGGTCGTTGTATGGTGTGCTTTGATCCCATTTGGTTTTAAGCAGTGGTGCTATTGCTTTGTGCGATATGGAGGATGTTACTGCAGTTGTCTTGTATTTAGCAGGGTTTGCCGACACCTTTTCTATCTCGCTGACACTGTTGTCGAGCCATTCTTTCATGGCGGGTGGCAGGCTGTCGAGGTCTGTGGTGCTGCTGTCGGTGTAGCCTATGAGTGGCGATGCCACGTCGTCTGCGGCCACAAAGAGGCATTTGCTGTCGCTACATGTGAAGGCATAGATGGCCGGTTGCCCCGTAGTTGTGGTGAAGGTGCGGGCCGGTGACGCTGATTGCATGGTACCTTTGGCTTTTGATGATATGGCAGGGTTGCCAGAATTCAGCCTTGACAGTGCCTGTTGCGGTGTCAGTGGTGCTGCGGTGGCGGCAAGGACAAGCCATGCGGCTGTAACGAATAGGTAGAGCTTTTTCATGTATCTGTATTTTGTTTTTTTTGTTTTTGTAAATGTATGACAGTGTTATTATTGCTGCAAATATAGTTAATAAAATCCATATACAGGTATGTTGGATGGGAAAAGTTTGCGTAAAGCGGCGTATTTAACATTCTTGCGGGATTTTTCCGGCGTGTGGTTTCTTCGTGTCGGATTTCCCGACAGTACAAAAAAAGCATCGCTTCATGGTATTGCTGTTGCTTTACCTGAAGCGATGCTGGTCAAATAATTACCAATTTAATTATGAAAAAATGATTATGGTGTGTCGGTTACGCACAGTTTCTTCATTGTGGACGTTGAAAACCGGGTCGTGGCATGTTGAATAGACGGTCCATTATCTTGTGCTTGAACTTCTCCTCTGCCTTGATGCATAGTTTTACTTTCATTGCCGGTATGGTCTTGCAGAACTTGTTGTGGTAATGTGCCCTTATTCTTGTCATCTGCATCTCTATTGCATCCATCTCCGATATGAGCCTTGCTGCATCCTTGTCGTTGTTCGGTTTCTGTCTTTCGAGTCTCCTCTGCTGTGTGAAAAGGTTACGCTGCTTTTCCTGAAGTTCACGGAATAGCGGGAAGAATGCCGCTGCCTCCTGTGGTGACAGCTTGGCTTCCTGTGTCATGAATGTCTCCTGGTCACGCCTGAACTGTTGTGGATCAAATTTCTTTTCCTCTTGTTCTGCGTTGACTGCCAAAGCCATTATGGTCATGAGTATGATGCAAAGTAACTTTTTCATTATATGGATTGCAAGTTGAAGTTTATGGTACGTTATTGTTGTTCGGCCAGATAAAGAAGGACATCATTGTTGTCTACCATGGCGTAGTCCATACATTCTTTCATGTATTCGTCCGTTATCGTTTCCTGCTGCGCCTCACTCTCGGCCAGTTCGGTTTTGTTGCCACTGCCATTAAAATAAAATGCCAATGTCCCTGTAACCATCAGCAGTCCTGTTATGCAGGCTGCTGCAGCGTATTTTGTTCTTGACAGGAAAGTGAAGCGGGTCTTCTTCTGCACGTGTCTTTCCTCTGGAATAGCGTCCATGATACGTTTGTTCAGAGTGTTGAAATACCCCTCTGGCACACGGTATGCACCATCTTCACGGTAAGGTCTTTCAAGTATTTCTTCTATTCGTCTCATTTCTTTTTATGCTTTAGATTGCATTCTTTTACTGTTTTGACGCAATAATGTAGCGTATGGTTTAATATGGAACAGTTAAAATTATGTTTTTCTTGAAATAAACCGTTTTATCTTTTCGACAGCATAATGGTAATTGGCTTTCAGTCCTCCTTCTGTTGTTCCGAGAATCTCGCTTATTTCCTTGTATTGTTTGTTTTCATAATACTTTAATGCGAACACAGCGCGCTGGGCTTCCGGCAGGGTTTCGATGGCATCGCGCAGCAGTTGCTCCGCTTCATCACCGTCGAAGTACTCGTCAGAGAATGCACAATGCAAATCACTGGCATCGATGTCGCTGCCAGTGTGTTTCTTTTCCCGTCTTAAAAGATCCAAAGCCTCGTTCACGGCAATGCGGTGCAGCCATGTGCTTAGTCTCGCTTCGCCTCTGAACTCGTCAAGTTTGTTCCATACTTTTATAAAAGTGTTCTGCAAAGCATCATCGGCATCCTCATGTCTTCCTACTATATGGCGTATAATCCAGTACAGTTTGTCGCTGTACTGTTCCACCAATGCGGCAAAAGCCTTACGCCTTGTCGCTTCGTTCCTTAGGTCTCTGAGGAGTGTCTGCTCATCCATTTATTATGGTACAGCGTTATTTGCCGCTTATATGTATCTTTTTGGATGTGTTGCCGACCTTCACCAGGTATATGCCCTTTGTGAAATTGCTGAGGTCTATTCTTTTTTCCGCTGCGTCAATACGTACGGATGTTACCTCCGTACCGATGAGGTTATAGATGCGTACAGTCTTCCCCGGTGCGTTGCTTATTATGATAGCGTTGCCGTTCTGGTCTATTTTGGGTTGCTGTATGTCTATATCGCTCAGCTCAATGCGGGCTGATGCCGTGGTCTGCAAGGCTGGTGAAAAGCACATTGCAGCAATAAGTGTCAGGGATATGAGTATTTTTTGTATCATAGGCAGTATCAACCTTGCGGTTGCTGTTTAGAGGTTGTAGTATATTCGTGTTATCTTTATAGCGTGTTCGCATTCTCTTTGCAAAGATACGAAAAAGTTTTGTTACGCTATTTCCTGTGTTGCGGATTTGTTGTATAGTTAAGGTTATTTAACTTCTGCGACGGAATTCTGCGCATATTATGGCTGTTGCGATTGACACATTGAGGCTTTCGGCTGTTTTGTTGCAGGTGGGGTAGGGCGGTATCAGCAGGCGTTGGGTGAGCAGTGTGCCCACCTCTTCGCTTATACCGTTTCCTTCGTTGCCCATTACTATAATGCCATGGTCAGACAGTGTGGCCGAATATAGGTCATCGCCTTCAAGCATTGTTCCGTAAACCGGTGTGCCTTCAGGTAGTGACGGTAGCCATCCGGTGAGGTCAGTGTAGCATATCCTCACCCTTGCAATGCTTCCCATGGTGGCCTGTACCACCTTGGGGTTGAAGGCATCAGCAGTTGTCTGACTACATATAATGTGGCGTATGCCAAACCAGTCCGCTGTCCTTATGATTGTGCCGAGGTTCCCTGGATCCTGCACCCCATCCAGACAAAGGCACAATTCTTTTTCTATCGTGTCGGCGGGAGGTAAAGAATCCTGTCCGGGCATGGTGAAAACGCCCAATACCTGTTGTGGCGTCAGCAGCAGGCTTGCTTTCTTCAGTTCCTCTTCTGTCACTGTTATGCACTCTGTCTTGTCAGAAAGCGTCACAGGACACCGCCACTCTTCTGTGGCAATGATGAGTCTTGCCGTACATCCTGCCGTCAGAAGGTCACCGACACTCTTGTGCCCTTCGGCCACAAAAGCGTTTTCCTGTCTGCGGAATTTCTTCTGCTCCAGTGAGTGTATGTATCTTATCTTGTTCTTGCTTAGTGGCATAACGGGTGGTTATCTGTCGTTGGTTGCCGGTTTTAGGTTGCGTGTCTTTTGTGCAAGTGCAATGTGATATTGGCAAGCCTGCATCTGGACTCCGCAACCTGAAACCGAAATAACTAAGCGAGAATTACATCCGCCAATGCTTCGAGGGCTGGGATGTCGCTGTCCTTCATGCGTCCGCGGAGTGTTACTGTGTTGCCCTTGATGTCAACATCCTTCATCTTGGATATCATTTCTGCCATGGTCCGCCCTGCGGTAGGGGCCCATGAGCCGTTTTCTATCAGTGCGACCTTACGGTCCTGCCATGTCTTTATCTGCAAATGGTGGATGAAGTCATACATCGGTGGGAACAGTCCGGTATCATAACTTGATGCTGCCAGTACCGTCCGGCCATATCTGAAGGCGTTTGCTATGGCCTCGGATATGTCGTTGCGGCTTAGGTCGCACATGATGACATTCTTGCAACCCTTCTTCTTAAGGATTTCAGCCAGTGTCTCAACAGCCTGCTTCGTGCATCCGTGTATTGAGGCGTAAGCCACGAAGACGCCATCAGTCTCGACCTTGTAACTGCTCCAGATGGTGTAAAGGCGTATGGCCTCGGCCAGCATTCCGCCCTTAAGCGTAGGACCATGCAGTGGCAGTATCTGCTCAATGTCAAGTGTGGCAGCCTTTTTTAGCAGTGTGGTTACGGGGCCGCCATACTTGCCGCAGATGTTGAAATAGTATCTTCTCGCTTCGCTGGCCCAGTCATCTGCATCGGCATCTATCACGCCGAACTTGCCGAAACCGTCCGCAGAGAAAAGCACTTTGTCTTTCTTGTCGTATGTAACCATTACCTCCGGCCAGTGTACCATGGGTGCCATGAAGAAGGTAAGTGTATGCTTTCCCAGTTCGAGTTTGTCCTTTTCCTTGACCGTAATAACCTTTTCGGTAAAGTCAACGTTGGGGAAGAACCTTGGCATCATGTGTGCAGCCTTGGCTGAGCAGACTATCTTCATTTTCGGATATATAGCCATTGCGTCTGCAATGCCGCTGGCATGGTCTGGCTCCATGTGGTGTACTATAAGGTAGTCGGGGCTTCTTCCGTCCAAAGCCTTGGCCAAATCCTTTTTCCACGCTTCCAGTGTGCGGCTGTCAGAAGTGTCCATTATGGCAACTTTCTCGTCCTTTATGATGTATGAGTTGTAGCACATACCGTCCGGAACAGCATATTGTGATTCGAACAGGCGTACATCGGCATCATCCTGACCGATGTAGATTATATCATTTGTAATTGTTGGTTTCATCTTTTTAAGGAAAACTGTGTGTGTCTTTTCTCTTTTTATTGTTGAATGCAAAGTTACAAAGAATATTTGAATGGCACAAGATAATTGTCATAAAAAGTGTCATTACTTTGCCTGATATTCAAATTCCGCAACGCAACGCTCATCCGTTTCGCTTGCTCCTATGATAGCCTTGAAGCGTCCCGGCTCCACTTGCCATGTGTGGATTTTCTCATTGTAGAATTTCAGGTCGTCCGTCTTTATCTGTATTGTGGCTGTTTTCGTCTCACCGGGGGCCAGTGCCAGTTTCGTGAAACCTTTGAGCTCCTTTGTCGGGCGGTCCACGCTGCACTCTTCGTCAGCTATGTACAGTTGCACGGTTTCCTTGCCTTCGCGCTTGCCTGTGTTGGTTACGGGTACGCTGACGGTAATGGTTCCGCCGTCGTTGATGACTGTTGCTGAGAGTGATGGCTTGCCATACTTGAAGGTGGTGTAACTCAGTCCGAAGCCGAATGGGAATTGCGGCTGCACATTCTTGGTGTCAAAGTGGCGGTAACCCACATAGATTCCCTCTTTATAATGCACCTGTCTGTCTACGCCCGGATAACCTTCCGCTCCGTATTGGAAACAAGGGTAGTCACTCTGCCGCTTGGCGAAAGTCACAGGCAGTTTCCCGCTGGGGTTCACCTTGCCGCTTATCACCTCTGCAAGTGTTGTGCCGCTCATGCTGCCGAGGTACCAGCATTGTACCAAAGCCTGCACCTTGTCTATCCATGGTGTGGCGAATGCGTTGCCGGCGAATGTCACCACCACCGTGTTTTTCTGTATTTTGGCCAGTTCCGCTATCAGTTCGTCCTGTCCGTAACTAAGGTTGTAGTCCTCACGGTCACCGTCTTCGCAGTCCTGTTTGTGGTTTTTGTTCATTCCTCCTATGAATATCACGATGTCAGCCTGCCGTGCCTTTTCCAGAGCCTCGTTCTTCAGACGCAGCAAAGAATCCGCATCCAGTTTCTCCACCTTGCCATACATGGCCTTGCCGGCATAGTAACCCTGTGCGTAGTCAATGGCGTTGCCATATATTTCACGCAGTCCTTGCAGTGGTGATATGTCGAATTTTGTCTTCAGTTCAGACGAACCTCCTCCGTAACTCATGTTTCTCGTTGCGTTATCGCCTACAACCAGTATCCTTTTGTAGCGTCCCGGTTCAACGGGAAGCATAGCTTTGTGGTTCTTCAGCAGTACTATTCCCTCTTCGCCTATCTTGCGGCAGATGTCGTAATGAGCCTCTGAAGTCATGCTGCCGATAACCTTCTTTGGGTTCATTGCGGTGCGGAAGATGGTGCGTAGCACCCTTGAAGCCTTGTCGTTGAGTACGCTCATCGGTATTTTCCCATCTCTTATCTGCTTCTCAAACCCGTCGGCAAGGTAGTATGTGTTGTATCCCAACGACTTGTCAATGGTCTTTCCGTTGGTGTTGGTGCCCATCTCCACGTCCAGACCGCCCATGGCGGCGAGGTCAGTGTGGTGCGTACCTCCCCAGTCACTCACCACGGCACCGTCAAAGCCCCATCGCTTTTTCAGTATGCCGTTGAGCGCACTGTCGTTCTCGCAGCACCAAGTGTTGAGCCATTTGTTGTATGAGCCCATGATTGTCCATGCCCCTCCCTCTTTTATCACTTTCTCGAATGCGGGTAGATAAATCTCTTCCACCGCCCTTTCGCTGACGTTCACGTTCACCGTCCAGCGGTCTTTCTCCTGGTTGTTCAGGAAGAAATGCTTCGGGCAGGTGGCTATACCGTTCTTCTGTGCAGCCTTGATGTATGGCACAGCCATCTCTCCTGCGAGATAAGGGTCTTCACCCATGTATTCGAAAGCTCTGCCGTTGAGTGGCATACGGGCTATGTTCACGCCAGGCCCCAGCATCACGTCCTTTCCGCGGAAGGCGAACTCCTCGCTGACAGCATTGCCATAGAGTGCGCTCAGTTCCCTGTTCCATGTTGAGGCAAGGCACGTCAGGGTGGGGAATGCCACACAACTGTCGTTTGTCCAGTGTGCCGGATTCCATGAGTTCCACTCTATCTCCTCACGTGCACCGTGAGGGCCGTCAGAATAATTAAGTTGTCTTATGCCCAACCGTGGCACTCCTGCGGAGGAAAACTTGCTTTGTGCGTGCAATATTGCGACTTTCTCGTGTAGTGTCATGCGTGACAGAGCATCCTTTACGCGGTCTTCTATCGGTGCATTAGGGTCAAGATAGGTTTGTGCGGAGGCTATGGTCGCAATGCCTAAGCACAGTGTTGTCAGTAGTTTTTTCATTATGTGGATTTGTAGTTGTTTGTCTTTTTGTGTCCGTTTTGTTGTGTGTTGGTTATGAATGTTTGTGTTTCTACACTTTAGATGTAATATGCCGTAATGTAAAGACTATGCTTTCGCATTGTGATTTGGGCATGATTGCATTGTGATTTGGACTTAATTGCATTGTGATTTGGGCATGATTGCGGAGACCACTTACAGTTTTACCGTCATGGCCTTGCCATTGTACTCTACCATAGTGCCTTTGGGGACTGTCAGGTCGATGTCCGATGTGGGTGATACGTGACTGTCTATGAGTACGATATTGAAGCGTCGTGATTTCAGCATACCCTTGAATGCACCATTGCGTGCAGCGATTGTGAGGGTGCGTGCAGCATTGTCAAAGGCAAAGCCGATTGTGGCATACTTGCCCTTCTCATAGTTGTAGTTTGTACCCTCGTCCTCATATAACATGAAAGAGCCGTCTGCACCGGCGTACACGTAAAGGTTTATCAGTTCCGGTTGCTTCTCGTCGCTGTACTGCAATTCCGGTCCGAAGGGGATTATGGCACCTTCCGGCACGAATACGGGTATGCGCCCGTATGGTGCATCCACCACCATTGTCCGGCCACCGGCATAGTGTCGGTTGGAGTAAAGGTCATACCATCCGCAGGCTTTTGGGAAATACACTTCGCGGCTGCGTGTCTTGTATTCGCCTACCGGGCAGGCCATGAGTGCCGGACCGAACATCCATTGGTCTTTTATGTCGTGTACCTGCGTGTCAGAAGGGAAGTCCATGGCCAGTCCGCGCATTATGGTGTAGTCGTTGAAATGCACCCATCCCGCCATGGAGTACAGGTAAGGCATAAGCCGGTAACGCAGTTTGTCATAATATACGATGCTCTCATAAGCCGGATGGCTGTCGGGGGCGATGTTCCATACCTCCCTTTGCGGCCACTGGCCATGCGTTCTGAACAATGGTACGAAGCATCCGAACTGGTGCCACCGTGCCTGAAGTTCGCGCCATTCCCGCATGTCGTCTGTCTCAATGCCAGTCTTTTCGAACGTCTTCTGTGCCTGTACGTAGCGGTTTTCTACGCAGAATCCGCCAATGTCCATACCCCAGAACGGTACGCCTGCCATTGAGAAGTTCAGTCCGGCGGTCATCTGCGCGCGCATATCCTCCCATCTTGTGCCAATGTCTCCGCTCCATGTGGCGGTGCTGTAACGCTGTTCTCCGGCGAAACCGGAGCGCGTCAGCAGAAAGACGCGTTTGTTGTTGTCAGTGCTTCGCTGCCCGTTGTATATGGCATCGGCATTGACTATGGAGTAGGCATTGAAGTATTCGTCGCTCGTGCCCAGTGCGGTAGGGCCGCAAAGGCGTTTGCGGTAGTCGATAGGTGTGCAGTCCCTTACGTTTGGTTCTGACGCATCCATCCACCAGGCGTCCATGCCTTTGCCGTCTTTCGTGAAGAGATTCTCATCCATCTGCTGCCAGAATATCTTTCGCGCACCTGCGGAATATGCGTCATAGAAGGAGCCTACATAGCCAGGTCCCACCCAGTCGCGGATGCTGTCACGCACAGCTTGGCGGTACATCCATCCGTTGCTGTCAAGTGCCTTGTAGTTGGCGGTGTTGCAATAGAATTTCGGCCAGCACGAAATCATCAGCCTCGCACCCTGTCGGTGAATAGTGTCGTACATACGCTGCGGGTCGGGATAACGTGCCGGGTCAAACTGATGGCTGCCCCATTGGTCTTCTTTCCAGTAGTTCCAGTCCTGCACCATCACGTCTACCGGCACCTGCCTGCGGCGGAATTCTGCCAATGTCGTCTCCACGTCCTTCTGCGTCTTGTATCTCTCGCGGCTCTGCCAGAAGCCCATACTCCACTTAGGTGTCACCTGCGCCTTGCCCGTAAGCATGCGGTAACCCTTGATGATGTCGTCCATCCTGTCTGCTGCAATGACGTAATAGTCCATGTCCTTGTCCATTTCCGCCCATAGAGAGACGCGCCGTTGCTGCTCTTCCGTTTGTGGAACGGCAAGGCGTAGTCCGCAATAACTCACGTCTCCGTCAGGTTGCCACACTATGCGGATGTGTGTCATGCGCCCTTGCAGCAGTGCGATGTCAAACTTGTAGGCGTTGGGGTTCCACGCGGTGCGCCAGCGTTCTGGCACAACAAGGTGGCCGTCGACATATACTTTGACGTAGCCTGCATAGTAAAGGATGAATCTGTAACTGTCTGATTGTGGCGCAGACAGGTAGCCTTCGTATGTGACATTGCTGCCATTGAGGGAGAAACCCTTAGGAAGGTTGGCTATTTCGCGTGAGTTCTCGAAATAGAGAGAATCCTCCTGCCGCACTGTCTGGTTGCCTTTGCGGTCTGTATATGTTCCGGTCAGCGAGCCTTTTGCGCGCTCCTTATTATATATGTCAAGCACTTGGCCTAACTGACGGTAGTCATTGGCGTTGCCCCAGCGTCCGAGACTGTAACTGTCCCATAGCAGTCCGTAGCCGGCTGTACTCATTACGAACGGTATGCTGACCTTGGTGTTGTATTGGAACAACTCTTCATTCCTGCCCTTGTAGTTCATCTCTTCGCTTTGGTGCTGTCCGAGACCATAGATAGCCTCATTGTCGGGCGAGTCGAAGGATACACTCCACGTGTAGCCGCTGCGGTCTTCCGTTGACAATATGTTGAGGTCATTCTTTTTACCCCAGTTTATCTCGCCCGGAGCTGAGGGCCTGTAATTCTCCGGCAACGCTGTCTGTGTACTGACAAAGGGCTTGAATGATTTGCTGTGCTCGCTCAATAGCACCCTGCCTTTTGCATCCTTTATTGTAACTTTGCCTGTGGCCTTGTTGGTGAGGCACTGTATTCGTGGCGCATGGACATACACAAGGCTGTCGTCTTCGCTTATTTTGAAGCCGTTGTAAGCCTTCTGTGGCACAATGATGAGGCTGCGTCTCTTGTCGGGAATGGCAGCGTCAGGGGTCTGTTCCACACGGATTATATTGTCGCTTATCACTTGGAGACGCACTGTGCGTGCCGTTCCTCCGTTGGTGTTTATTGTCACGGAGTTGCCTTTTCGCGTGAATGAGCCAGCGCATATCGTTATGGCTACGGTAAGGCATATTCCTGTTGACAAAGTTCTTGCATTATTCATGTGTCAGATTCGGGTTTCCCTTGTTGGTTGTAAGTTAGTGAGTTGTACTGCTGCAAAGTTACAGTTTTTTTCTTATATCGACAAAATCTTTCTCTGTTTTTTTACTGTTCTCCACAGTCAAAGGCGTTGTTTACGGTGTAAGTAGAACGCAAAAAAGGGAATGTGCCGGTTTTTGCACATTCCCTTGCATTGTGAATGGTATATCAGGTCTATTCTATTACGACTTTACCATAGTAGCTGTCCGCTCCTTTTGTGGCCTTTACTACATATATTCCGGCAGGAAGTCCATCGGTTGCGACTGTTGCAGAGTTGGTGCTGGTGACCATTTTGCCGTCAGTGGAGAATACGTTCACTGTCTCTGGGGTTATGCCTTGCACCACGATGCCTGCTGGTGTGTCGAAGAATATCTTTACACCGTTGTTTGCCTGTGCCGCTTCCTCAATGGCTGTGGTGCCGTTGTTCTTCACAATCTTGAAAGAGTCGAATTCAGTTGCATTGCCTGCGTTGTCTACTGTGTATGTAGTTATGCTGATAGTGTCGGGCGTTACGTCTACTTTGCTGAATGTCGGCTCGCCGGTTTGTCCGAATTTGCCAGAAAATAGTCCCCAGTAGTTCTCCACTTCATGCTTTTCGAGTGCAGCAATCATCTTTTCTTTGTTGCGTGGCTCGTACTTTTTTCTGCCGGCAGAGTTGTTTAGGAAGTAGAGAGTGCCCTTGTTCACATTGTAGACACCGCCTGATTTGCCTGTCATGTTCTCGCGTTCACCGCCTTCTCCTACCATTTCCACTTTCTCAACCTCATCGGTAAGCAGCGTTTTTGTGCTGTTGTTGACAGGGCCTATGACTTCATAGATGTGGTCGTGTCCCTGAAATGCTACGTTTATGCCCAGTTCTTCGAACACAGGTAGCATGGCAGCGCGTACAGCCTTGCCGTCTGCATCGTCTTGGTGCGACCCGCTGCCGGTGAACATGTTCTTATGGTAAGATGCAATGCGCCACTTCACGTCTTTGTGTGCATTGACTTGTTCGCGCATCCATGCTGACAGAGATTCGAAATAGCCATCTTTCTTCCAGTCTTCGTAATTGATTACCATGAAAAGAATGTCGCCACGGACGAATGAATAGACCGTTCCATCCATTGTTGTGGGTGTGGTGGCATTGTCATTATATGTAGTGTCAGTGTTGAAATGATATGTGAAATTGCTGTTTCCGCTTGTATCGTGGTTGCCTTGAGTCACAACCAGAGGACAGGCCATCCATACATCCTGCATGGTAGAGAACCATTGCTCATATTCCCACTCGGAATTGTTTGTGCCGCTGGTCTCGACAAGGTCACCGTTGCATAGTACGAAGGCTGCGTCCGGTACCATATTGTATGCGGTATGGACGGTTTTCTGTGATACATCGAACATTTCATCGTTTTGAGCCTGTGTGTCTGTGATGTAAATGAATGAATACCGCTCATTCTTGTCGTTTGGCGCAGTTGTGAAAGAGCCTATGCCGCTCCATCCGTTGGTTGTACCCACACGGTAAGAGTATGTGGTATTAGGTTTTAGGCCGGTGGCAATGGCCTTGTGTGCATTATAATCTGCCTTGGTGTTAGGCTCGATGCCGTCAAGTTTGTTCTTGGCAATAGAATAGTTAAGGCCCTTTACGTCGGTGGTGTTGGCGCTGATTGTTATGGTCGGGCTGGTGAAATCATCTGCCGTAGCGTTGGCCTTATCCACAATCTGCACTTCGCCGGTGATGACATCTGGGTTTGTAAACCATGCGAATGCCATACGTGTGGCAGGGTCTCCATTAACAGTCATGTTGATACTGTAAGGCATTGTTGACGGTTGCATGGTAGAGAGCAGGCGGTTAAGCATTGTCCATGTGGGTTTGGTGTAGTCACTTGCCTTAAGGGAAGGGATTTCCTGCGCTCCGGCAGATTGCCCGATGAACATCATCGCAGCAAGTGCGAGATTCTTTCTTAGTGTCATTTTTTTCATGTTTTTGTTTTTTTTGTGAATACAATCTTTTGTTTGTTATCTATGAATCTGATTTCTACCGCAAAGTTACCGGTATGGTGTTACATATATTTTAACAGGATATTGCAAAAACAATTCTTTTGCAAAAAGGTCATATATGTAACATGTTCGCATGAGCAAAGAAACCCTTTTGCAACAATATAACCTTTTTCCTTTCAAAAGATTAGGCCGTTTGCGAAAAAAAGTATAACTTTGCAACGGAGAACTATCATAGAATCAGCTACCTGATAACAACAAGACTAAACAACAACGATTGACCTACCTGCATGAAACGAATTTATTTTACCTTGTTTCTTGCCTTTGCCATGGTTATGATGGCACAGGCACAGACTTTTACATGGATTGATGTCACGGACACTTATATAACCAATCCACGTTACGACAACAACAATCTATCCGGTTGGAGCGGTACGCCTCTTGGGGCGGCAAACCCAAAAGAGAATGCGGAACACTACTACAAGAAATATGATACATACCAGAAACTGACGGGACTGAAGCCTGGCAAATACCGCCTTAGCCTTAATGCGTTTTACCGTATGGGCAGTTCCGACAACGACTTCAACCTTTATTCTTCCGGCAACTATGCCGGAAGCCAGCACGCTTTGTTGTATGCTACGTCAAATGCCGGTGAAGTAAAGGTGGCGATAGCACCTGCCAGTTCCGGAAAAGCGCCAAAAAGCCTCGGCGGAGCAACTTCAATGGTCGGCATGAGGTATTATATCCCCAACAATATGGAGGCTGCTTACTATTGGTTTGCTGCCGGATATTATGACAATTCGTTACAGTGTACTGTAGGAAATGACGGCTTGCTGACCATAGGAATAAGGAAAGCGGAAAACATCAATGTGGACTGGACATGTATAGACAACTGGAAACTGGAATATTACGGTCAATTGGTGAGTGCCACCTCTATCATTCTCAATCAGACTTCAGCCACTCTGGTGCCGCAGCAGCAATGCCGTCTTACAGCAACGGTGCTGCCTGCCAACGCTACATATTCTGCGGTGACATGGAGTTCAAGCAACAATGCCGTGGCAACTGTTGGCGATGACGGCACGGTGACGGCTGTTGCGGTGGGAAATGCCAATATAATTGCGACGGCAAAGGATGGCTCCGGAGTGAAGGGTGTATGCACGCTGACAGTGGAAACCCCTGCTAAAGCGAGTTCAGAGAATATCGTTATAAACGAGATAATGGCTGCTAACGTGGACGTTTACCGTGATCCTTCAACCAATTTCGGCTCATGGGTGGAACTGTATAACCCTACGGACAAGGGCGTAAGCCTTGGCGGACTGTATGTAAGCAGTGATGCCACAAACCTGAAGCAGCACCGTCTTGTGGACTATTACGGTGCTATCGGTGCCCATGGCTATGCCATTCTTGACTTTGACCATCGTGAAATATACAAGAAAGCGGCATGGCGGCAGATTGATGACAAACTGGATACGGATGGTGGGACTATCATAATATCTGACGGTACGACCATATTGGCGCAGCAGACATATCCTGCTGCCATCAGCAGAACCAGTTATGCCCGTACTACAGACGGTGGAGCGGAGTGGGGGATTACCGGCATTCCCTCACCGGGATATTCCAATAGCGTAAACGGCGGGTTCAATGTGCGGCAGGTGGGAACACCTGTCATAACACCAGACGGACAGTTGTTCACCGGCACATTGACCGTAAAGGTGTCTGTTCCTGCAGGGGCGACGCTGCGATATACTACTGACGGCTCCACGCCTACACTGACAAACGGCGAGACTTCGGCCACGGGAGAGTTCCGTGTGTCGCAGACCACCTGTTTCAGGTTCAGGCTTTTCCAAGACGGTTACTTGCCGAGCAAGGTCTTCGCGCGTACCTTTATATATAATAATGGCAATGAACCGTTCCCTATAATGTCCATCATCACGGACGAAAAGTCGCTCTTCCAGTCTGAATATGGCTTGTTCTGTTATAGTGACAACGGCCGCCCCGGTAACGGGCAGACTACAAATTATAATGCCAATATGGAATGGGACCGCCCTGTTAACTTTGAATATATCACCAAAGACAACCAGTGTGTCATAAACCAAGAATGCGATTTCTCTGCCAGCGGAGGATGGAGCAGGGCGTATTCTCCACATTCTTTCACGCTGAAGGCAAGCAAGGCGTACTATGGACTGAACTCGTTTGACTATCAGTTCTTTGCCGAGAAACCTTTTCTGAAGCACAAAACGTTGAAAATAAGGAATGGAGGCAACGACACTGGCGGACGTGTAAAGGATGCCGCAGTGCAGCAAGTGGTGGCAAGAAGCGGCCTGTATGTGGAGTATCAGGCGTGGCAGCCGGTGCATGTGTATATAAATGGCAAGCCGTATGCGGTGCTGAATTTGCGTGAACCTAACAACAAACACTATGGATATGCCAACTATGGCATTGACACGGACCTCATGGACCAGTTTGAAATATGCCCGGACTCCGGCTATGTACAGAAGGAAGGCACTGCGGATGTTTACAACAAGTGGCATGAACTCTCTGCCAAGGCGGCGTCAGCGGATACATACGGTGAGATTTGCAAGTTGGTGGACATTGATGAATTTGTCAATTATATGGCAGTGGAACTTTATGCCGGTGGCAATGACTGGCCGCAGAACAATGTCAAGGCCTTCAGAGATGTAAACGATGGAAAGTTCCGTTTCGTGCTGTTCGACCTTGACTTCGCTCTCAATACCTCCACACCCTTGACCGTGTTCTTTGGCAAACAGAACTATACTTTCGACAGAATGTATGGCTATGACTATTCAACAGGGGAAAATCTTGACGGCAAACGTATTACGATGGAGAACAAGTTTGTCACTATTTTCAAGAATATGCTGTCAAATGATGTCTTCCGCAAGAAGTTCATTGATGCCTATTGCCTTGTGGGAGGCTCCGTATTTACTCCTGAACGTGTGTCAAAAGTGGTGAATGATGTTGCAGGTTATATCGGCCAGGGAGGCTATGTGTCACCGTCAGGGAGTGCACAGTCATTGATAAATGGCTTCTCTGCCTCGCGTCAGACGGCGTTGATAGACCACCTGAAGAGTGTCAGAGAGATGAATCTTTCATCCGTCACCCCACAGAATGTTACGTTGGCGAGCAACATTGACGGTGCTGCAATACTTGTGAACGGCATGGAGGTGCCTACGGGCAGGTTCTACGGAAAACTCTTCGCACCGATAACGCTGGAGGCAAAAGCCCCCGCCGGATATAGGTTCGCAGGCTGGCAGGCTGAGAATGCCGCTGCCTCAGACGTGTATGTGTCTACGGAAAAGGAGTATACTCTGCCGTCTGCCGGTGCGCAGAGCCTTACGGCTGTGTGGAAAAAGGTGGATGACGACGCACTGGTCAGCCATGCCGTACCGGTGAAAATCAATGAGGTCAGTCCTGCAAACGATATGTATGTCAACGAATACATCAAGAAAGACGACTGGGTGGAGTTGTATAACACCACTGATGTGGACATTGATGCGGCGGGACTTTACCTTAGTGACGATGTCAACAATCCTGCAAAGTACCAGATAATGGCCGCTGACGGCATAAATACCACCATCCCTGCCAATGGCTATAAGGTGGTATGGTGCAGCAAGCGCACGTCAGCGTCACAACTGCACGCCTCTTTCAAGCTCGGGAACAAAGAAGATTCAAAGGTGCTTCTTTCTGCCGGTGCAGACTTCGTTGCAGGCAACAGTGCCTTGTATGAGGCCTGTCCGGACGCTCCGAAGGAGTTTACTGACACCATTACGTATGGCATTACTGCCGCCGACCAGACGGTGGGACGTTATCCAGACGGTGCGAATGCCTATTATGTGATGCACCATCCTACGATAGGCAAGGCCAACAGTATGCAGGGGGCAGACTCTTTCGTGGCTGCTGACTACATAAACGAGGTGGCATATATGATAGGTGACGTGAACTGTGACGGCCAGATAACCATAGCCGACGCCAATATGGTGACGAACTATTTCCTTGGCATACTTGACAAAACGGCCTCTTTCAGCGAGAAAGCCGCTGATGTCAATGGTGATGGCGTGATAACAATAGCCGATGCTAATGCCATAGTGAATATATTCTTGAACAAATAGGACTGCACACCATGCTGTGGTGTGATATGGAAGTGCCCGGATTACGTGGTAAAGTCAATGTGCTTTTCTCGTAATCCGGGCACTGCATTTCTCCCGATGATTTTCTACTGACCCCCTTTGGCCGTACGGCCTTCGTCTTGTTATAAAAGGAATAATCCCACAACCAATATGACTCGGTTGCGGGATTAAAAAGAGTTAGAGAGAGAGGTGGGCGTTGACGGATTCGAACCGCCGACCCTCTGCTTGTAAGGCAGACGCTCTG
>CAZPNC010000036.1:0-22662 GCA_964587945.1 uncultured Prevotella sp.
CCTGATGGTATCACTTCTTCTACAACGGATGGTGCAATACCAAAGACTGGTCTTAGCAGTGGTAACAGTCGTGCAAATTCACAGAACTGGATTTATAATATGCACTTCTCTTACAAAGGACTTTACAGTATGGGATTCTCTCTACGTGCTGATGGTGACTCTAAGTTCGGTCCTAAACAGAAATGGGCTTATTTCCCTGGTGTGTCATTGCGTTATAACTTGTCTGACGAAAGTTTCTTTGAACCATTCCGTAAGGTTGCATCCATGTTGGGTCTGCGTGCATCATGGGGTATAGTGGGTAAGGCTCCGGATGCAGACTACCTGTTCTATAACACTTATAAGAGTGGAACTGGTTACAATGGTGAAGAGGCATACGTAATGGATGGTCTGAAGTTGGATGACCTGCGATGGGAAAAGACTACTTCTTACAACCTTGGTTTCAACCTTGGTTTCCTCAACGACATTATTGAAGTGGATTTCGATTATTATCATAAGGATACAAAGGATTTGCTGCAAAAGAGTGTTGCAATACCTTCAACAACCGGTTATGCTACTTTGGCATATCAGAATGTGGGTCGTATGACCAATGATGGTTGGGAAGTAAACGTCAATGCAAAGAAGTTCCTTAAAATAGGAAAGTTCTCTATGAGTGCCGGCATTAACCTTGCACAGAACTACAATGAGATTAAGGAGATGGACCAGCGTGTGCTTGATGCCATCAATTCAGAATGGTCTGCAACAAGTCGTGGCACTTATCAGAATAGGGTACAGGTTGGTAACCCTCTTGGCTCTATCTATGGATTCCGTTATAAGGGAGTTTACCAATATTCTTATGATTATCTGACAAACCTACGTACGGAGAAGGGCTGGACAACAGCTCAGTTTGAGGAGAATATCAACTCTATGCTTGCAGATGGGAAAACATTCCCTGTAGTAGTAGGTGGGGATGGTAAGGTCATCATGCAGTCTAACGGCTTGCCACAACGAATGGTATATAACTATTCTTCTGGTTCGTCAACATATTCTTTCCAGGGTGGTGATGCTATCTATGAGGATACTAACCATGATGGTCAGATTAATGCTATAGACATTGTATACCTTGGTAACTGTATGCCTAAAATAAGCGGTGGCTTTAATTTCTCTTTCAATTATGGACAGTGGAATCTTAAGGCACGTTTCATGTTCCGTGCAGGCAATAAGGTAATCAATGCTGCTCGTATGAACCTTGAATCCATGTCAACGGCTTACAACCAGTGTTCTACCGTTAATTACCGTTGGCGCAAGGATGGAGATGTGACTATGATGCCACGTGCTATTTTTGTGTATGATAACAATTCTGCATATAATTATCAGGGTTCTGACCGTTATGTTGAAGATGGTTCTTTCCTTCGTTTCCAAAACCTGCAGGTTGGTTATACCTTTGACAAAAAGTCACTCAAAGTGTGGGGCTTGACACAGTTGCAACTATATGTGACTATGAATAACCTTTTCTGCTGGACAAAATACTCAGGTGTAGATCCTGAAATCTCTACTGGTGGATGGGGACTTGCTACAGATAATTCACAGACTCCACGCTCCAAGTCTTTCACTGCCAATATCAACATTGGATTCTAAACAGACAAACTCATGAAGAAAATATTATCAATCATATTATCAAGTTTTGCTTTGGTGTCTTGTGTTGACACTGTGCTACTTCCTGATGACAAGACTGTCGAGGAAGATTTCTGGCAGACAAAAAGCGATGTGGCAAAGATGGTCAATGGCGCTTATTCGTCCATGGCTACATCAGGTGTTCAGAGTAATCTGGTAGTGTGGACATCACGTTCTGACGAACTTAATGTCAATACAGCTATTAATAATAATAATCTTAACCAGATTTACTCCGCTAATATCCAGACGACAAACAGTTATAATAGCTGGGCGTCTATGTATGCTGTGATAAATAACTGTAATCTTGTTATCAGCAAGTCTGCCAGTGTTATGAATATTGACCCTAACTATCTTGAGGGTGATCATAACAATAATATTGCACAGATGAAAGCTCTGCGTGCTATGTGTTATTTCTATCTTATACGTGTTTTCCGTGATGTTCCAATGATTTTGGAACCATATAAGGAAAGTTCTGCTGAGATGAATGTGGCGCAGTCTGCTCCAAGTGTTGTGCTTGACCAGATTATTGCTGATCTTGAGGAAGTGAAGAACAACACGCTCTCTTCACAGAATATCTCAAACTGGGAACGCTGTGGCTACTTTACACGTGATGGAGTCTATGCCCTGCTGGCTGATGCTTATCTTTGGAAGGCTTCTGTCTATGGTGACGAAAGCAGTTATGACAGATGTATAGAGTGCTGCAATGTAATACGTAATAATCGTAGTAATTCTACTGGTAATCAGCATGGCTCAGCATTGGGACTTGATGATGATGGTTTTAATCTTAATACGTACGCTAATTACTATAATGTGTTTGCAAGAGGTGGCAATGATCAGGAATCACTGTTTGAATTGCAATTTACAGACAATACGTCTCTTTGCAACCTGTATTATATGTACAAGAATTCGAGTACGCCACAACCACAGTTCTATACAAGTAGTGTTTATGCACAGATTAGTGCAGATGATAACCATGTCTTTAAGAATACCAATGATGCAAAGGATGTGCGTGGTTTTGAAAGCGTATTAAGTTTCAATGCTTCCGGTGATGACGGATTCATTGTGCGTAAGACTGTGGCACAGGCAGGGCTGTCATTTACAAGTGGAAATCCTAAAGCAGAAACAACTGTTGACCGTAGTTATACCAACTATGACCAGAACTGGATTGTGTATCGTGCGACAGACATCATGTTGATGAAAGCAGAGGCTCTTGTGCAGAAAGCCGTATTACGTGCTTCTGCCAATTCCAGCCTTATAGATGACTTGGAGGCTGCTAAGACGTCACAGGATTCTCTTAATATTGCTAACAAGTTACTGGAAGTAAACAAGACAATCGCACAGTACAACATAACTGCTGTTCGTCAGGCTCAGATTGTTAGTACACGTGCCCGCACTGATGGATTATCTGATATTGACTCTACAAGGTACAAGATTTCTGACAATCCGTACGATGGTACAGGCTTGGCTGCTTTTGTCAGAACGCAGGTCAACACTTTCAGTGGTTTTACTTCAACAGCGAAGGACCTTGAGGTATTGGTTATGAATGAACGTGCACGTGAGTTATGCTTTGAGGGTAAACGCTGGTTTGATATGTTACGCTACAATTATCGTCATACGACAGGGGTTAACTATGGTACACTCCTTAGTTCTCAGAGTGGCTCGTATGCACAAAACTATGATGAGATGTTAAAGCTCATTGCTCGAAAGTATACATCAGGTGGTGGTACAGGTGTGACGGCTAAGATGCCGACAGAACCTTATCTTTACATGCCTGTACTACAGAGTGAGTTAGACGTTAACCCTGCACTTAACCAAAACCCTGTCTATAATGATGGCAGTACAATGGATAAGAATTATTGATACTATTTAGTAAATAAGACAAATAGCAAATATTATGAATAAGAATATATTAAGGATAGTTCTTGGGCTGGTGTTGGGATCTGCTATGACCCTGACCTCCTGTAACAAGGAGCCGGACGAGTCCAATCTCTACACGTTCACAGGTCAGACCATAGAGGCCTACCTTCAAGAGAATGACTCCATCTTTCACCAGTTCAACATTATCTTAAAGCGTTCAGGCTATGACCGCATGATGGCTTCATACGGACAGTACACCTGTTATGCGCCTGTCAATAGTGCTGTGGACAAGTATATAGATAGTCTTTATAATGAGGAAGGGGCTAAGGTAGAGCATAACGGTCTTAGCGGGAACAGTATCGATGCCCTTACTGATGAGCAATGCAAGGAGATAGCAAAGTACCATCTCTCTGCAATGAAGTATTCATACGTGAATGATTTGAGTAGTCCAACTGGTAAGGAAATATCATCAATGATGAATACCCCGTTCATCTCCAAGCTTGATGATGATGGCATAGTGCGTTTAAATAATGTGGCTGCTATTACTTCTTCCTTGGAAGACGATGAATTGACCAATGGCAATTTGCATATTATAGACCATGTTATACCTCGTACCACACGCCGTGTGGCAGAGGTCTTGGAAAAGCATTCTGAGTTTGCACTCTTCTATGAGGCTCTTGAAAAGTGTGGCCTGCTGGATTCTCTTTCTGTTGACAAGAAAACAAATGCCGATGGTAGCGAAAAGACATACAGTCTTGACAATATAAGCGGTCGTCCTGGTTCTGGTTTTGCGAGTGGTAAATATTATGTTCCTGCGGAATGCAAGATAAAGTTTACCGTATTTGCAGAAGACAGTGCTGCGTTTGCTGCTGCTGGCATACATGATTTTGCTGACCTCAAGGCCAAGTGTGTGGAGTGGTATGGCAATGCTGCACAGTGGTATGATTACCCAGGTAAGGACGAGACATCTATCAGTACTGGTGATGACTATACGAACACTTACAATGTGGTGAACATGTTTGTGCGTTATCACATTATAAAAGCAGGTATGTCAATGTCCAAACTTGTCTATGAACGTAATACTGCTAATGAGAACTGGAACTTCGCATTCGGTGGTGAGCCGTTTGACTACTATGAGACTATGTTGCCAAATACTCTGATGAAGATATGGCAGCCACTGTATCAGAATACCGGTGCATCCACAAACATTTGGATAAATCGTTGGCGTGAACATAATACTTTGACAGACGAAGTTGGTACATTTGGCAATGATGCTACACACCAGATTAAGAAGACTGGATGTCTGGTTGTACGTTCAAAGTCAAACATACAGTCTTATAATGGTTATATCCATGCTCTGAATGCTCCGCTTGTATATGATTCTGATGTTCCGAATGGTGTGCTGCATGAACGTATGCGTATAGATATGGGCACTATGCTTTATGAACTAATCAACAATGATATACGTTTTGCTACGGGAGCAGAAATCGGTGCAATGAATCTTTCAGGTAATGATGGCACTATGACGCGTCTTCCTCTTGACTATTTTGACAATCTGGTAAGTTACAATACCAAAACCAAGATTTCCTGGTACACACAGGGAGCATGGCGTGCTTGGAATGCTGACCAGCTGTCTGGCTGGGATGAGAATGATTTCGCTTTCCGTCTGCCGTCTGTGCCTTCTGGAGATTATGAAATCCGTATTGTTTATCCTCCAATGGCGAATGGTGGTCTTCAGCAGTATTATATAGGTACGTCGAACAATCCAAGTTCGATGAAACCTCTTGGCAGTCCATTCGATGCACGATATCCTAACACCTCAGTGCAGGAAGACCGTGATGCTACAGGCTACCTTCTTTCCAGTGAGTTTGATGATTATGGTGTTGCCTCTGACCTTGTCATGCGTAACCACGGATATATGCGTGCTCCGGCAAGTTTCTCTCGTGGTACATATAATCAGGTTAAGACACGTATAACCTCACCTGCTGACCTTACAGCAACAATCAGTTACTGTTGCCGTTATGAGGAAGGTTATGGTACGAGTATGATGCGCAGGATTCTTGGTGTTCGTCACTTGGAGCAGAACCAGACTTATTGGATTCGTCTGAAGAACCTCCTTACTGGTTATGATCAGCTTGGATTCTCAGTTGACTTTATAGAACTTGTTCCGGTCGACATCGTTAACAGCCAAGACTACACGGAGGATTGGTACTAAAAAGTCGCAAGTTTTAAGTTATAGGTTATAAGTCGCAAGGCTATCTTTGATTGCTGGCTTTAACTTATAACTAAGAACTTTAAACTATAACATAAAACAAAACATTATATGAAATATATATCTAAAATAGGAATGATGCTTGTGGCAGGTGGAATGTTTGCTGCTACATCATGTTCTGACTTTAGCGACTATAACACTGTGACGGGTTCTACTGACCCTTCTGCAGACAATACGCTATGGGAGAACATTTCGGGTAATGCGAATCTTTCAGACTTTGCCTCCGTCCTAAAAAGGGTAGGGTATGATAAGGTTCTCAGTGCTTCTCACACCTATACAGTTTGGGCACCTGTCAATGGATCCTTCAACATGGATTCGTTAAAGAATGTCACCGATGCCAAGGTTGAGAAGGAGTTCGTTAAGAATCTCCTTGCGGACTATTCCCACAAGGAGGGCGATCTCAATGACACTACTGTCTATATGCTCAATCAGAAACTCCTGAAGTTCACTAACAAGAATACCGGTTCACTATCTTTTGATGAACAGCAGATATTGCCTAATTCCAACAATACAGCCGTTTATGGTTATCCAAGTATGAATGGTCTTCTGTACACGGTTGCGAAACCCGCAGCATTCCGTTTCAACGCTTATGAGGAAATCTTTGAGAAAAAGGGTATTGCTGACCAGTTTATGGCTTATGTGAAGAAGTATGAGACCGTGACTCTTGATGAGAAGAATTCTGTAAAAGGTGAAATAAGTGATGGTGTTCAACACTATGATGATTCGGTGATGATTACCAATAATAGTCTTACAAGATACACGCTCCGTGCGGATATTGAGAATGAAGACAGTCTTTATACTATCCTTATTCCTGATAATCAGACATGGGAAACGACTTATAATACCATTTCGCAATATTATAAATATATTCCTACGTTAAAATATCAGGATCTGTCCAGTACAGATGTAGGGACAACCAAGGGCGGTTCTGTAACCGGTACGCCTGTCAAACCAACTGGCGCAACGATTATGGCAGCAACGAAGGGTTCTGTCTCTGTAATCCTTCCGAATGCACCGACTGATGCGGCAATTCAGGAGACTGGTGCATATTGGACCGACTCTGTAACAAAGAGGTTGATTGTCAATAATCTGATTTTCTCTGAGACAAACAAAAAATATAATGGAAAGCTTACAACAGGTGCACTGTTTGCGGAGAAGGATACACTTGTTTCTACTACAAAAAATTATCTCTCAAACCTTATGGAACTTGATAAGGCTACAGAGAAAAACTTGAAGTTGAGTAATGGCCATGCGCGCATATTGAATAAGTTCCCGTTCTTGCCGGAAGAAACGTATGCGCCAGAGATAAAGACCCGTGCTGTTGGACGTTGTGTCACTGCATCAGGTAAGACTTATTCCAAAATGAAGATGTATAATGTTCCTGAAAGTATATGTAAGTTAGAGGATGGAGAAACATATCTCGAATATATTAAGACTGACCTTGAAGCAACTACGAATTTCGCACCGGAATTAGATTTCTATCTGCCTAATGTGCTCTCTACAACCTATGATATATATGCGGTGGTAGTACCTGCATGTGTAGATGACCTCACTCTTACAGAAGCAGATTATAAGCCTTATGCTTTGCGTTTTGATATAAATTATACAGATGCAGACAACAAGCTGGTTGCCGGGCGATTTGACGGTGAAACCGTGCAGACTAATATAGCAGATATAAAGAAAGTGGCCACTTTCTTTGTTGCCCAGAATAAGGTTGATACCGTAAAACTCGGACGTATGACATTCCCTGTCTGCTATGCCGGTACAGGAGCGCAACCCAATATTAAAGTTATGCATACACTTTCAATATTCTCTTCTACCAATAAGAATCTCTATGAACAGAAACTTCGTATTGCAAACATCATAATGAGGCCTGTTACAGAGAATGACGAGAATGCAAAGAAAGAATAATAGAAGAATAATAGAAAATGAAGAATACTATAATAGACATTCTGCAGCGACAGAGTCTCAGACTCTCTCTCTGTGCTTTGGCAATGACTTTCTGCACTGCGTCTTATGCTCAGGACGAACAGGATGGGGCAGAAACGGAGGAGTCTGGTTTCAAAGCCCCACAGCGTCGTGGCGTTCAGGAAAAGAATACACTTGTTTCTGTGTCCGGCGTTGTAGTTGACGATGTCACCAAACAGCCCGTGGCTGGTGTACGTGTGCAGGTTCTTGCAGATGTACGCTATACCGCAATGACAAATGCAAAAGGAGAGTTTACCATAAAGTTACCAGATTTCGCTACAGCGCTTTTCGTACAAGCTCCTCGATATATGTCACAACAAGTGGCAATCAAAAGCAATGATGAAAAACAGAAGGTTCGTATTTCTTTGCTTAGCGATAAGTTCCAATCAATGTACAAAGACGGTACAGAGTATATCGCTTCCAGTTCCTTTAAAGGAAAGGGTGGAGGTATGCTGCTTGACGATGAAATACAGTCAAGTCTTGGCGCAGACATACGTTCAATAAATCGTTCAGGTGCTGCTGATGGTGGTAGTTCAATGTTCATCCGTGGTCTCAATTCTCTCAATGCAAATGCGCAACCACTGATTATCGTTGACGGCGTGGAACAGGATATGCAACTTAATCGGACAGTGTTGCATCAGGGACGTTCATTTAATATGCTTGCAAATATCTCCCCTGAGGACGTAGAGAAGGTGCAGGTGCTGAAAAATGCTACTGCACTCTATGGTGCTCGTGGTGCAAATGGCGTCATCATCATAGAGACAAAGCGTGGACATTCAATGGCTACACGTATTGACGCCAACATCTCTGCCGGTATCACGTTGAAGCCACGCTTGCAGACTATGATGAATGCTTCACAGTACCGTAACTATGCTACGGAGATGCTCGGAACCATTTCTGCATTGAAACTGCCAGAGAATCGTAACATTACTTTTAACTTCCTCAATGATGACCCTAATGGTTATTATTACAAGACGTATCATAATGATACTAACTGGCAGGATGAAATTTATCGTACAGCCATCACTCAGAATTACAATATCAATGTACAGGGTGGCGATGATATAGGTATGTATAACCTTTCTGTCGGTTATCTCCAGTCTGAGAGTTCTGTGAAGAGTACTGACTTTGATCGACTTAATGTCCGCTTCAATACAGATATCAAGATATTGTGGAATCTTGAGACCAAGTTTGATATGTCATTCTCTCGTACAAACAATAAACTGTTTGACGATGGCTTCTCTTCTGACTTGACTCAGGGTACGGTTACATCTCCTACTAATCTTGCTGCCATCAAGTCTCCGCTTGTCACCCCTTATCAGTACAACAAGCATGTTGGTGGTTTTACACAACTTCTTTCTTCCTATGACCAGTTGTTTAGCCCACTCAGTGAGAAAGTCTATGGTAACGATTATGCTTATTCTCTTGCCAATCCTACAGCCATTATCAGTAATGCCAATGGTGATAACAAGAATAAGGTAGAGAATACATTCTTCAATGTTCATATTGTACCTAAGTACACATTTAATGACCACCTGTCTCTTACAGCGGACTTCAGTTATGTCCTCAATCGTAATTCACAGCGTTATTACCGTCCTTCTGAGGGCGTTCCGCCATTCCTCGTTGATGGGCTTGGTACGGTATACAACCTGACATCTTCGCTCTTTTCTAAGGAAACCAATGTTCTTGGCCATGCACATCTTGACTGGGCGCACAAGTATGGCGCACATGACATTGCAGTGGTCGGTGGTTTTAGATATAACTATTTCTCTTATGATGGTAGTGATGCAAGAACACAGTATAAGAATTCATTGTCAGACAAGAACCCTTATTTGACAGCAGACCCATCCAGTGGCTTTGCAAATGTATCAGGTTCCAATGATGTATGGAAGAATATGCAGTGGTATGCTTCCGGTGACTATGGTTATCGTAATCGCTATTTTGCTACTGTTTCACTTCTTGCAGAAGCAAATAGCCGTTTCGGCGAGAATGCATCAGGTGGCGTAAAGGTGTTTGGCACCAAGTGGGCAATCTTCCCAAGTGTACAGCTCGGTTGGGTTCTTACCAACGAAGACTGGTTCCCGAAGAACACGTTCATTGACTATCTTCGCATTAATGCCGGCTTTGATATGAGTGGTAATGATGATATTTCCAACTATGCAGCCCGTACGTCATTCTCTTCAGTACGCTATAACTACAATGCTATCGGCATGCAGATGACAAATATCGGTAATGATGAAATCAAATGGGAGACAACAACAAAGTGGAATATCGGTTTCGTGGCAAACATGGCAAACAACCGTATCTCCATAGGTGCTGATTTCTATATCAACAAGACCAAGGATTTGCTTACCCTTAAAACCTTCAGCACCCCAATCTCCGGTATCAACCAGTATTGGAGTAACGGTGGTACGTTGGAGAACACAGGTGTAGAGGTAAAGGTTTCCGGTAAACCTGTTGTCACCAAGGATCTTACTTTGGAAATGGGTGCCAGCATAGGTCATTATGTAAACAAACTCACGTCCCTTCCTACGCGTTCATTTACTGATGGTTCAAAGAGTTTTACCAATGGTGATTATTGCAACTCTGTTTATGGCACTAATAATATACTTGTGTCACAGGGCAATCCTCTTGGTATGTTCTATGGCTACCAGACAGCAGGCATCTTTGCTACCGATGCGGAAGCAAAGAGCGCAGGTAATGGTACTTATCTCTATATGATTGATGATGCAGGTACCCACCAGAACTTCACAGCTGGAGACGTACACTTTGTTGACCAGAATGGTGATGGCTTCATAGATGAGAATGATAAGGTTATCATCGGTAATCCTAATCCTGACATCTACGGTAATATCTTCGCTACGGTCAACTATAAGCGCTTTACTTTTGATATGGGCTTCAACTTCTGTGTAGGCAATGATGTTTACAACTACCAGCGTAGCATACTCAACTCTGGTTCAACATTCTACAACCAGCAGGTGGCAGAAGTCGGACACTGGAGTTATGAGGGACAGCAGGCAACATTGCCAAAGCTCGCATACGGTGACCCTATGCAGAACAACCGTTTTTCAGACCGTTGGATAGAGGACGGTTCATACCTTCGTCTTAAGAATGTGCGCCTTACTTACCAGATACCTGTTCCAGAGTCTTGGACAGCATGGTTACAGAACCTTGCAGTGTGGGGCGAGGCACAGAATGTCTTCACAATAACCAAATACACTGGCAATGACCCGGAATTCAGTATTGGCAACAGTGTGATGTATCAGGGTATTGACTGTGGTAACATCGCGCAGAGTCGTGCTTTTGTGCTCGGTCTGAAGGTGAATCTATAAGTCAAACGTTTAATGTTTAACGTATAAAGAGACAATAATGAAAAAGATATTATATTCAATCATTGCAATGCTCGGCATTCTCTCCGCTTCTTCATGCGGAGATATGCTTGAGACCGACAACGACAGCATGGTGATAGATCCGGGACTCGACAACAAGACAGACTCCGTATTCTATGCCCTCGGCATAGCCCAGGCCATGCAGCAACTTGCTGATCAGTATTTCTTCATCGGTGAGATGCGTGGTGACCTTGTCAGCACTACTACCAGCACCAGTACGCATCTGCGTAACCTTGCAGACTATTCTGCTACAACTGTAAACCGGTATGATAGTGCCTATGTTTACTACAAGGTAATAAACAACTGTAACTACTATTTGGAGCATCGTGACACCACGCTCTATACAGGTTCAACCAATGTTACACTTGATGAGTACGCTGCTGTTGCGGCGTGGCGTGCATGGGCTTACCTTCAGTTGGCACGTACTTACGGTGGAAACGAGAAGAAAGTACCTTTCTTCACACAGCCTCTGACAGCCATCTCGCAGATTAACGAGGATAATTTCGAAAAGAAGAATCTTACGGAGATAGTTGATGTGTTGGCACCGTCATTGGAGAAATTCTCCGGCCGTGATGTTCCTGCTTTTAATGGTAAGGAGTTTAGTTGTGGCTCTACCAACTGGGGACAGGAAAAGATGGTCAACCCTCAGAAAATCTTTGTGCCAGTTGATGTTATTCTTGGCGAGATGTATCTCGAGGTAGGTAACTGGCTTAAGGCTGCCCGATATTATTGTAAGTACCTGTGCGATAATAAGCTTGTTGCCAGTAGTATCACTTCTTTTCGCTATATGTTTGATAATACTATCCACACTTCTGATGTGTTCCCTGAGGACTTTGAAGGATCTTATAATTCTATTACAGAATCGTATTTCGGAATATATGAAAATTCTGCCTCACCTCGTGATGTACTGTCATATATCCCTATGGCTGTCAGTTCACAGCGTGGCCAGACTACGAATGTACCTTTGGCTTTCGGTTATGACTATTATTCTACGGACAGGTCAAGCCGTTGTCCGCGTACAGATGCCGTACAGATTCAGCCATCCAGTACTTACTATGCCTTGACGGACACTAGTGAATATTACTATTATCCGATGAACTTCGTTAATGGTGCTTTGGCCAATTATCCTGATACCGTTAGTGTAACAAAGAGAATCGGTGATGGTCGTGCCAGTTATTCCAAGGGAAACTCGAATGTCGGGGATTATGCTATTCTCAACCGTGACGCTTCTGATACCACAAAGGTTTATATTGCAAAGTCGCGAACTGCCAACATTTATCTTTTCCGTACCACAACAATTTATCTGCATCTCGCAGAAGCACTCAACCGTCTCGGATATCCAGAATTGGCTTTTGCCATACTTCGTAATGGTATTTCCACATACCTTGAGGAATTGGTACCTGGAGAAACAGCAGCTGAATTTCAGTACATGACACCAGAGGCCATCAACTTGCTTAAGACGTCTGTGCCTTTCCTTGATGCAACAAACCGCAATGTGTTCCTTCCGGAAAACACCTACGGCATACATAATCATGGAGGTGGTTCTCTCAATGGTAAGGGTAATGAAAAGCAGTCTACGGTTGTTGGTTCACAGGCTACGGCAGTAGGTTCCAGGACAAACATCATGTATCTGCCTAAGCCAATCATCGGTGCCAAAATGAAGGAACTGTCCAAGGTGTTCCCCGGCATTGTAGTAGGAACTACCAAGCAGGATTCCATCAATGCTATGGAAGACATCCTGTGTGATGAGTATGCCAAGGAATTTGCTTTTGAGGGCTGCCGTTTCTATGATCTTCAGCGTATAGCACGCCATAAGAATGAGAGCGGTATCTATGGTGGAAACTTCGGTTCTGTTTGGTTTGCCAACAAGCTGGCAGGCAATAATCCTAAGGTAAGTCTCCTTGACCCTAAGAACTGGTATCTGCCGTTCGAATAGTTTCTTGTTCAATGCAGTCTTGCACTGCATGACATGACAATATAGCAGTTATGTTCTCTGTTTCTGCAGAGGGCATAACTGCTTTTTCCGTTTATGTAACAACAGCGAAAATTAATGAAACAAAATAATGGCAGCAAGAAGCGGGAAAGAACTACCTTTGCAAGCGAAAAAAGACAAACAAGAAACTATATGAATCTACTAAACAAGAATCTGTTGCTTGCAGCCATGTGTACGGCAACTTTGTATCCGGCATCATCTGTTACAGCGCAAACCTCGCGTGACCTCGGTAATGGTACGTTTATGAATCCTGTGATATGGGCGGATGTTCCCGATGTCTGCGTTATCAGGGTCGCTGACACCTTCTATATGGTCAGCACTACGATGCACTATTCACCCGGTTGTACTATAATGAAATCCCATGACCTCGTGAACTGGGATATTTGCGGTTACGCCCATGACCAGTTGGAAGAGATAGACGCCTTTGCCCTGAAGAATGGCAAAAATGACTATGCCAAAGGCTCGTGGGCGGCAAACCTGCGCTATGACAGATACGAAAAGAGGTTCTATCTCATTGTTACCTGTAATACCACACAGCAGTCATACATCTTCACCACTACCGATATCGAGCATGGCCCATGGAAGCGCAATGTCGTTGACCTCTGTTATGACCCCGGATTCCTTTTTGAGGATACCGGAACGGAATGCAAGAAATATGTGGTACATCCCGATTTCAGCCTGCAAAAGCATGAAGCATATCTATGTGAGATGTTCTCAGATGGCAAAGGTGGCGTGAAACTTGGCGAGAAAAAGAAACTATTGGATTATACCCAGGCCGACAATCCGTCCCGTGGCTTGCGTGCCGAAGGCTATCATGGTTATAAAATAGGCGATTACTATTATATCTTCATGATACAAAGCTGTGGTGCCCAACGTCAGGAAATAGTATGGCGTTCCAAAAAACTCTTTGATGGCGAGTGGGAAGTGCGCAAGGTCTTTACCGGAGATATGGTAAATCCTGACGGAACGCCATTTCTGAAGAACAATGGTGTGGCGCAAGGTGGAATAGTAGATACCCCTGACGGCAAGTGGTATGCCATGTTGTTTCAGGATCAGGGTGCATTGGGACGTATGCCAGTACTGTTAGATATGAAGTGGAGCAGTGACGGATGGCCGGTGATAGGACATGATGGCAAGACCGTTGATGCTCTTCAGCCGATGCCTTTAGCCTCTATTCCCGGCACCGGAAGCAAATCTATTGTTAGAAGTGACGACTTTGACAATGGCAAGTCCCGTTATGTCATATCAGAGAAATATGCGGACAGTCGTGGCAAAGGAGGGGAATATGACTATAACGGTTCCAATCTGCAGCTCGTATGGCAGTGGAATCACAATCCAGACAACCGCTATTGGTCTTTGACAGAGCGCAAAGGATGGCTTCGCATGAAGGCAGGTATCATGGCACATAATATCCGTGATGCCCGTAACACGCTCACCCAACGCACCTTCGGTCCGGAGTGTACTGCAGAGGCAAGGCTTGACGTATCCGGCATGAAGGATGGTGACTGTGCCGGTCTTACCGCTTTCCAGAACAGATACGGATATGTAGGTGTGGAGCAGGAAGGCACTACACGATATATTGTCATGCGGCGCGCCATGGCAAAGGATGATGCTTACGGCAACGTTATAGAAAAAGTGAAGATGACAGGCAAGACTGTATTGCTGAAAATTCATTTTGATTTCAAGAACCGTAGGGACAAGGCACGCTTCTCTTATAGCGTCAATGGTAAACAATGGTATAATATAGGCGATGAATTGTCCATGTTCTTTGATTGGCCAGACTTCTGTGGCCAGCGTATGGGCGTATTCTATTTCCCGACAAAGCAGTTGGGTGGAACCGCAGATTTCGATTATTTCCATATAGGATCAGGCGAACCTACGGTAGGTTATTAAAATCCCCACCGTAGAATAATACAAGATGATATCTATTGATAATCCGTCATCTTTTTGCTTTTATCCCTTGCGAGATGTAGGCTCGTAAAAGGACGTTTCCAATTGTGCCCAAATCACACCGTAAACGTGCCCCTTTTACATTATGAACGTGCCCAAATTACAGTGTAGTTTGGGCACGTTTACAATATGTGTAAATGAAAGGCGTAATACGTGTGTGACGAGTATGTCCAAATTTGTCGGCCAAACAGCAAATAGGGCGCGTTTTGTTTGGCATTTCCGCAAAAAAACATTACTTTTGCAACAATTTCAAAAAACGCCCCGAAATATATGAAACGTAAATATGGACGGATGTCGTCAATGCGGGAAACGCAAAAAAAACAGAAATGCGCATTAAACTTTTTTAAGGAACAGCCGTCCAACAACAAAAGACAATAATATATCATTCTAACCGGTATGAGACAATTACGGACAATACGAGTGGCGTTGCTGACACTACTTTGCTGCCTTTCGGCAGTGGTTAAGGGCGATGCCCTTGACGACCTTGAGACATTGCTGCGAGACACACCGCAGGTGCAGGAGAAAATCTATGTTCATACAGACAACCGCTGTTACTTCGTCGGTGACACATTGTGGTACAAGGCTTATGTGACAAGGGCTGACAACCTGCAGCCTACAGACATGAGCAAGTTGTTGTATGTGGAGTTACTCACCCCCGACGGATACCTTGTAGAGCGTCAGCACGTGGTTGTCGGTAGTCACGGACAGACCTGTGGTCAGTTCGTTCTGGAAGATTCTCTTTATTCCGGCTACTATGAGATAAGGGCATACACACGTTGGCAACTCAACTTCAACGTGGTGGAGAGAGACTATACGCGTGATGACCGGCTGAAATTCTATGGCTCTACGGCAGCCAAGAACTTCTTCCGCGATTTTGAGGGGTTATATTCAAGGGTTATCCCAGTCTATCAGAAACCCAGAAAGACGGGTGACTATACAGACCGTTACATGTCCCGCCGCCCCAAACAGCATGTACTTAAAGAAACAATGTCACTAAGGTGTAACTTCTTTCCTGAGGGTGGCCAACTGGTGCAAGGCGTGCCATGCACGGTAGCCTTTGATATTACCGACAACAACGGCCAGGAACTTGACATTGAGGGAACCCTGTCTGACGGGCGCAAGATACGTCCATCCCATCTCGGTAGGGGACTTCTCTCCGTTACGCCAGGTTCTTCACCGCTAAAGGCAACGTTCAGTTGGAATGACAAGCATTACTCCTTCAGCCTGCCGAAAGCACAGGTGGTTGGTGCAACACTGGCCATGGACAGCGAGAAGGGCGTGGTGCGTGTGCAGTCCAAGGGTGTAGAACCATCGGCATACACCATATTGTGTCGCGGCAGATTAGTGGCATTCAACAGAATGAACGGTGCGGGCGATATCAGCGTCAACACTACGGATTGTCCAACGGGCATCAACGAAATCATCATTTATGACAGTCAGGCGCAGCCACTGGCCTCACGCCTGTTCTTTGTCAACCATAATGACTACGGTACACCGGTCGATGTGCGGCTTACTGCCGACGGAGACACGGTGGGAAAGACAACAACGCTGAATCCGTATGCTCCGATAGACCTCTCGCTGAAGGTTCCTGTACAGCAGGAATGGGCCGGTTCATTCTCCATTGCTGTGCGTGATGCCCAGACAGACGAAAAAGGGTATGACAACGGTAACATAATGACTGATATGCTGTTGTCTTCCGAATTGAAAGGCTTTATAGCCAATCCTGCATATTATTTCGCTGCCGATGATGCACAACACCGTGCAGACCTTGACCTGCTGATGATGGTACAGGGGTGGCGGCGTTATAAGCGTGCGGACAAACTGTGCTATACTCCGGAAAAAGGACTGACATTTGAAGGTACGGTATATACCATTCCGTCCAATGCCGATATTATAGAACTTGACGATTTGAGTGGGGTAGGCAGCAAGGCAACGACCGTTGCCGACCAGATGATGGCGGAAATGGATGCCAACAGTGGTTCTTCGACTAATTCCTCGGAGTCCACGGAAGATGCTGATGCAGAAGATGCGCAACTCGGCATAGACCCTGATGCCACCGACGACACACCCATCGAATGGGCGGATGACAGTGATATGAAACTGGGTAACGGGTATGTGAAGCGTGCGGTGCTGGTGGAAGCCGAACTGAATAAGGATAATGAAACGGCAGGAGCTGTGACGAAGACTGACCGCAACGGCCATTTCGTGATACAGTTGCCACCGTTCTATGATAAAGCCATACTCTTTGCGAAAGCCTATAATGTAAAGGATTCCCTGACAAAGAATATGCAGAGCAAGGTGGCTGATAAGGGTAGAATGGATGAACGGTCTTTTTCTGACTATTTCGTGAAGCGTGATATGTTCTTCCCCATATACTCCAATCCATATTCCTGGTACCAGGTCAATTCTCCGGATTTGTTCTTTGTGGACGAGGATGATGATAATCTGATAAGTGAGGGTAGCCGCCTTGCCGGCAACCATACGCTGCAAACTGTTGTGGTAAAGGCGAAACGACGTGGCAAACGCTCTATTGATATGACAAAACCCGCTATCGTGAAAGATATGTATGCGGCATACAATGATGCGTCGGACTATGGCCTGATGCTCGGCGTGGCAGACTTCAAGCGTATGCCGATGGCTCTTGCCACATACTTCGTAGGCAACATGGGGCGGCGCAACCAGTTCAATTTGCGTGCCATGCTCGACGGAACTACATTCTATCGCAACTATACCCCAATGGAATCAGAATATGACAAGCCACGCACTTCCACGGACGTGTTTAACAAACTGCGCATTTCAAATTTGAAGGATGTCCGTATTTATACGGATTATGACCTCCGTACCGATTCGGGTGACGTCGTAGAGAGCCATTCCGCTGATGTAACCATGAACTTTGTTCTTATACCCGACGACGCAAAGCGTTATACCTATCGTGACCGCCGGTATGTGTTGGACGGCATAACATATCCGGAGGAGTTCTATTCGCCTGATTACAGTACTGCTACCCCTGCCGAACCGACGGATTACCGCCGTACTCTGTACTGGAACCCTAATCCGAAAATAGCCAAGGACGGTACTTTCAATGCCAGGTTCTATAATAATTCACGGGAAACGAGGGTTACTGTGAGTGCCGTAGGAATACAAGACAACCCTTCAGTTGCCGCAGAGGGGCAGGGGAGTGGCAATGTCCGGTTGTTATATAGCAAATAAGCCTATGCTGTTATCATGTTATAATGAGCAGAAGATAGAGGCCGGTTGCGATGAGGCCGGCAGGGGATGCCTTGCCGGATCTGTGTATGCCGCTGCAGTGATATTGCCGCCTGACTATCACAATGAAATGCTCAACGACTCGAAGCAACTGACGGAAAAGAAACGTTATGCGCTGCGTGAAGTCGTGGAACGCGATGCAGTGGCGTGGGCTGTGGGCGTGTGTACTGCGGAAGAGATAGACAGGATAAACATTCTTCATGCCTCTTACCTTGCCATGCACCGTGCCATTGACCAGTTGAAGGTACGTCCGGAAACGCTGATAATAGACGGTAACCGCTTTGATCCATACTATCCTACGGTGAACCATGATGACATCTGTTGTTATGAGACCATGCCGTTGCTGTATGACTGCCAGCCATTGCCATATACGACAATAGTGAAGGGTGACGGGAAATACCTTTCCATTGCCGCTGCGTCAATCCTTGCCAAGACTTATCGTGACGATCATATGAACCACCTTGCAGAGGAATACCCACAATATGACTGGCTTTCAAACAAAGGTTACCCGACAAAAAAACACAGAGAGGCCATAGCCGAATATGGATTGACACCATATCACAGAAAGACATTCCGGAGTTGATTCTGCTGTGTGATAAGAAAAAATGAGAAATAAGTTAGTTCAATGCTTTGAGGGGGCATTCCTGCCCTCTGTAAAGAATACATTTTGGTTGCTGAAGATGATGATTCCGATATCTTTAGCAGTGCAGTTGATGCAGTATTATGGCATAATAGCATGGCTGGCGCAGTTCCTTGGTCCTGTCTTTCAGTATATGGGGTTGCCCGGAGCCTCTGCCATTGCTTTCCTTACTGCCGCCTCTGTTACTACGTACGCCGGACTTGCCGTGATGCTGAGTATGGCATTGACCATGCGCGAGGCTACCATTCTTGCCATTATGATGGTGCTGTGCCATGCCCTTCCTATGGAGTGCGCGGTGGTAAAGAAAGTCGGTTCCAATCCGTATGTAATGGGAATGTTGCGCATTGTGGCTGCTTTCTTTGCTGCAATCTTCATGAATTTGATTCTGCCTGCCATGCCACAACCTTTTTCCGCACATCCCATGGTGGAACAATCTGTGTCGGTTTGGGGCGTGATAGGTCTTTGGGCTTGGAACTCTTTGAAAATGTCATTGATGATATTTGCACTGATCTACACCTTGATGACAGTACAGCGTGTGCTTGAGAAATACAATGTCATGTATATGCTTGTAAGGCCTTTATGTCCGGTAATGCGTATTTTCGGACTTCCTGAGAATGCAGCCTATCTGTGGCTTGTCGGCAATGTGCTTGGCATCAGTTATGGTTCTGCGGCTATGATTGACCTTGAGGAGAGGGGACTGATAAACAAGAAAGAGGCCAATGAGGTGAACTACCATCTCATAATGAACCATTCCATGCTTGAGGACACCATGGTATTCGGTGCGTGTGGCGTCTCCGCATTGTGGATTCTCTCCACAAGAATGCTCTTTGCGTTTTGTCTTGTGTGGGGGAAGAAAGGTGTTCAGAGGATGAGAAAATGACTTTTGTGTTACCGTAGAATACTTATCTAAAATAAAATTTGGCAAATTGGGGAAATTGTTGTAACTTTGCAATCTGAAAAAGACTAATGGTCGTTTGGCCGTTTGATGGCTTTTTGCTTTGAGTGTAAGTGCGTAATGACTTATGCGAACTGTGAAACTGTCAAGCACGAAAGCGCATAACGACAAAACAACAAAACAACAACGATATGTTAAGAATTGCAGTACAGTCCAAAGGTCGTCTGTTTGAGGATACAATGAACCTCCTCAAGGAGACAGGTATAAAGATAAACAGTGCCCGTCGCACACTCCTTGTGCAGTCGAGCAATTTCCCTCTTGAGGTGCTTTACCTGCGTGACGATGACATTCCTGAATGTGTGGCAAGTGGTGTTGCCGACATTGGCATTGTTGGAGAGAATGAATTCGTGGAGCGTGGTGAAGATGCCGACATCGTAAAGCGTCTCGGTTTCTCGAAGTGCCGCATCTCGCTTGCCATCCCTGAGGCTGTGGAATATTCCGGAGTGCAGTGGTTCAATGGCAAGAAGATAGCCACATCCTATCCGAAAATCCTTAAGAGGTTTGCAGAGGAGAACAATATCAATATCGATATACATGTTATTCAGGGGTCTGTGGAGATAGCTCCTGGTATAGGACTGTCTGACGGTATATTTGATATTGTGTCAAGTGGTTCCACGTTGGTGAGCAATAAATTGCGCGAAGTGGAAGTTGTGATGAAAAGCGAGGCTCTGCTTGTCGGCAACAAGAAACTGACAACGGAGAAGCAGGAGATATTGGATGAGTTCCTGTTCCGTATACAGTCCGTACTCGTTGCAGACGACAAAAAGTATGTCTTGATGAATGCACCTACGGAAAAGGTTAACGAAATCGTAGCGATATTGCCGGGTATAAAGTCTCCTACCATCCTGCCATTGGCTACGGAGGGCTGGACTTCCATCCATACCGTGATAGACCAGAAGCATTTCTGGGAGATGGTGGGCCAGTTGAAGGCTGCCGGTGCTGAGGGAATTCTTGTATTGCCGATTGAAAAAATGATATTGTAGATTATGAATATAATACGCTATCCTTCTATAGAACAATATGCCGCGATTTGTGAACGCCCGCATTTGGATGTTTCGCAACTCAATGCGACTGTCGCCACTGTGCTTGCGGACGTAAGGGAGCAGGGTGACAAGGCTGTCATGTCATACGAAGAGAAGTTTGACAAGGTGGCGTTGAAGCAGCTGGCGGTTACCGAAGAGGAGATGCTTGAGGCTGAGAACCTTGTAACGAAAGAACTAAAAGACGCTTTGGTTCTCGCTCATCATAACATAGCGACGTTCCATGAATCACAGAAGTTCGAGAGCCATAAGGTTCAGACTGCTGCCGGTGTAGAGTGCTGGCAGAAGAGTGTTGCGATAGAGAAAGTCGGATTATATATTCCTGGAGGTACTGCACCGCTTTTCTCAACGGTGCTTATGCTTGCCACACCTGCAAGGATTGCAGGTTGCAAGGAGATAGTTCTCTGCACACCACCTAATAGGGAGGGCAAGGTGAACCCTGCCATTCTTGTGGCGGCACGTGTTGCTGGCGTAAGTAAGATATTCAAGGCTGGCGGCGTGCAGGCTATCGGTGCAATGGCGTATGGTACGGAGTCTGTGCCGAAGGTGTATAAGATTTTCGGTCCGGGTAACCAGTATGTCATGGCGGCAAAGCAACAGGTGTCACTCCATGATGTTGCCATTGATATGCCGGCTGGTCCGAGTGAGGTATGTGTCATTGCTGACGGGACGAGCAATGCGGCCTTTGTGGCAGCCGATTTGTTGTCGCAGGCGGAGCACGGGACAGACTCTCAGGTCATACTTGTGTCCACTTCAAATGATATGCTTGAAAAGGTGATAAAGGAAACAGATGCCCAACTGTCCCGCCTTCCGCGTCATGAGATAGCGGGGAAGACCCTTGCGAACTCACAGTTCGTACTTGTAAAGGATAAGGATGAGGCTATGGCGTTGAGTAATGCGTATGCGCCGGAACATCTTATAATAGCAACGGATGACTATGAGGACCTTGCAGAAAAGGTAACCAATGCCGGTTCTGTGTTCCTTGGCAGTTATGCCTGCGAGTCGGCTGGTGACTATGCAAGCGGAACGAACCATACGTTGCCTACGCATGGATATGCAATGGCATACAATGGCGTAAACCTTGACTCGTATATACGTAAGGTGACTTTCCAGAACCTTACCAGAGAAGGGGTCCGAACCATTGGCCCTGCGGTGGTATGTATGGCGGAGAATGAGCAGTTGGAGGCTCATGCCAATGCTATGCGCCTAAGGGTGAAAAGCATTTCCTGATGTCTGGACATCATACAAAAGACGAACTGCTTGGCATGTTAAGCCAAAAGGACGGTGAGATGACGCTTCGACAGAAGGTTCATCTCACCGTCCTTTTGAGTTTACCGGCAATTATAGCACAGTTGTCTTCTATCATAATGCAGATGATAGATGCCGCTATGCTTGGGCATCTTAGTACTGATGCCGCTGCTGCCGTGGGACTTGTGTCAACCACTATATGGCTGTTTGGCGGATTTATCTCGGCCTTTGCTGCCGGATTCTCTGTGCAAGTGGCGCACAGGGTGGGAGCGAAAGACCTGAAGGGGGCACGAATGGTCATAAGGCAGGGGATGCTGGCGGGCTTTATCTTTGCCTTGATACAAATGGTGATAGGGGTGAGCATAGCCCCTGTATTGCCGCACTGGTTGGGCGCAAGTGATGTTATATGCGCCAATGCGACAACATATTTCAC
>CAZPNC010000037.1:0-22369 GCA_964587945.1 uncultured Prevotella sp.
GCAACGGTTATATCTACTATCTTGCCAGCTTCGCCTATCGCTTCCGCTGACCGTATCAGACAGAGGAATTCATACTCCGGCGGTCCTATGGACATGTACAACGTAGAATTCAACTATCGCCATAACTTCACGGACAAACACTTCCTTGACTTCGTCGTTTCCCATAACAGATGGAAGGCTGACAATGACAATACATACCAAGACTCCATCTACTATATTGACGGCATAGAGCCCACAGCAAGCAGTTATCAGTCGCGCCCGCTTAACATAAGCAACCGCAGTACAGAGGTAAAGCTGGACTATGAGAACCCATTGACAGAGCACATCAAACTGGAGGCTGGCTACGATGGTAATTTCTCACACGAGAACACGCCTCAATATTCTTACGAAGCAGCAAACTGGGACGGCACAAACCTTACGGAAGACCAGAAATACTTCAACCGTTTCACGTATGACAACAGTATCCATGCCCTCTACACCACACTGTCATACAACAAGGACAAGTTCGGCATCATGGCAGGACTGCGCGGTGAATACTGGCGTGTGGAGACAGAATCACAGAACTGGGCACAGGAGCACGGCACAGAGGTGAAGGACAATCCTTTCAAGAAGGATTACTTCCAGTTGTTCCCCTCTGTGTTCATGTCCTACCAACTGACCACAACGCAGCAGCTGCAACTTAACTATACCCGCAGACTACGCCGCCCGTGGGGTGGAGAGCTGAACAATTTCCGGAATACGAGCGATGCTACCATCATATCATTCGGCAATCCTGAACTGACACCGGAATATTCCAGTTCGTTCTCTTTGAACTATCTGAAGCAGTGGGACATGCACTCTTTGCTGGTATCAGGTTACTATCGTCCTACGACAGACGTCATACAGCGCATCAACTACCGTAACGAGAGCGACCAATTAATGTACAGAACGCCTATGAATGTGGCGAAATCAACATCCACGGGTCTCGAACTGACCGGCAAAAGCAAGATTGGACGCATTCTGGATTTGACTACAAACGTCAATGCCTACTACTATAAACTGGACGCTTTTGAATACGATATCGAGGGACAGACGGTCTCTGGAGAAGCGCAAGACAACTTTACGTGGAACGCACGCATCATTGCCGCACTGACATTGCCTTACGACATCAGCGTACAGGCAAGCGGAAGGTATAACTCACGGCAGGTAATCACACAGGGACACCGCCCCGCTTCATACGGTCTTGACCTCGGTGTGAAGAAGAATTTCCTAAACCGTTTGCTCGTAGTGTCAGTAAATTGCCGCGACGTACTGAACAGCCGCAAGTGGGAAAGTTACACTGGCAGCGACTCTTTTGAACGCTATCAACTGAACAAACGTGGCAGCCGCAGGGTGAATTTCACTGTCACATGGAACTTCGGCAACCAGTCCGGAATAAAGAAGCGCCAGGAAAAGCAACAGACTGAGGACGAAGACACCGGCACAATGGGTGGATATGAGATGTAAGGCCGCCACAGTCCGTAAGTTACAGAACATAAGCGGAAGGGCAACAACCGCATATTAGGCTTACGATTCATCTCCGGAACATAAAGAAATACATAGACACTGTTCGTAAAGTATTATGATGTTACCTATTTTTTTTCACAGACGCATCCGCTATTCCAACAACAGGAAGGTACATTACAACCACTTCCGCAGACCAGGAAAGAAGCGGTGGGGCATTGGATGTGCCATTCCGCTGACAATACTGTTGCTGGTTACGGCCGCACTGTGGAGTCTCTGGTACTACTATCCGCTGTCAGATGAAGAACAAAAGGAAAGCCAGACACGGCTAATCACTGAGACACGATACATCATATCCGCTGACACGACAGACATACTTGCATTCACCTCATCGAGAGGAGACTCCATTTTAGAGGGAACAAGCAATGCGGATGCAGAAAAAGGAGCATCAAAAGTCACCGACACTGTGAATGCACAGTGGGTCAGACAATGGGAATTGCTGCCATACAACGGCAACAATCTTATGGCAGAGAAGTTCGATACCGCCACGATATGCCATCTCCAGCACGGTGACATCGTCAGATTACTGCGCAAGCAAGCCGGACACATAGCGCAGGAACAGAGCATTGCAAAAGTGCAGCTGTCTGATGTGGACTATTTCCAGCGCACACACACGGTGCTTGACAATGGCTTTGACATTGTAGCCCATTATGGACAGAAACTTGAAAAAGCTACAAAGTCGCTGAATGATGCCGCGATACTGGTGCAGAAAGCACTGAAGAGCAAAGCACTTAAAGTCAGACTGGAACGACGGTATTTCCTTATCGCAGACACTACAGGCAAACGTATCGAGTGCATACCGACAGAAACGCACGACAGTCTGTTACATCTGACATTGGCGGAACCTTACAGCCAACCCGGCATCACAAGCCGGTTATGCAAGAAGAGCAAGGCTCTGGCAATGCTGAAATCACGCCATTCCAAACTGCCGAAGCCAAAGACATCCGCCATTGACAGCATTGGTACATATTCCGGAGGCCGCGATTCTCTGGCTTTACCTCACGGTTACGGCCGGTTTACAACACTCGCCGGTGCCTATTATGAAGGAGAATGGATGCACGGCAAACGCAACGGTGTCGGTTTCTCAATCATTCCAGGCAAGCGTCTGCGCCTTGGCGAATGGAGAAACGACAAGTTTCTCGGTGAAAGGATAACATATACCCCTGAGAGAATATACGGCATTGACATCTCACGGCACCAGCATGAACGTGGAAGGAAACGGTTTTCCATCAACTGGAAGGACCTGCGCATCATCTCATTGGGAAAGATGTCAAGAAAAGTCATACACGGAAAGGTGGACTATCCTGTGCGCTTCGTCTTCATAAAGGCCACGGAAGGCACGACAGTAAGGAACAGATACTTCGCCGCAGACTATGCTGCCGCGCGCAAATACGGTTACCGTACCGGTGCATACCATTTCTTTTCCATCAGGACCCAAGGGAAACAGCAAGCCATAAACTTCCTGCGACACAGCCGATATGCCAAAGGTGACCTTCCACCGGTACTTGACCTCGAACCTACCGATGCACAGATCAGACAGGTGGGAGGCATACATGCCCTCTTCCGTAACGTCCGCAATTGGCTGCACACCGTAGAGAACCAGCTGGGAGTACGCCCCATTCTTTATATCAGCCAGCGTTTCGTAAACAAATATCTCTCCCTCGCACCCGACCTGCACAACAACTATGACGTGTGGATAGCACGTTACGGGGAATACAAACCCGACGTACACCTTGTCTACTGGCAACTGTCTCCCGACGGAAGAGTGAACGGAATACACGGCGAGGTGGACATAAATGTATATAATGGATTTAATTTTTAACCAACACTCATACCAAATACGACTATGCAAGAAACAAGACAGAACCGTATATCACGCCTGCTCCAAAAGGAACTGAGCCTTATATTCCAGAGCCAGACGCGCCAGACGCGCGGCATCATGGTAAGTGTCACACGGGTAAAGATTGCCCCTGACCTCAGTGTCTGCACCGCTTATCTCAGCATTTTCCCCTCAGAAAAGGGAGAAGAACTGTTGCAGAACATCAACAACAATATCGCAACGATACGTTATGACCTCGGCCAGAAAGTACGGAACCAACTCCGTATCATCCCCGAACTACGCTTCTTCATCGACGACTCACTGGACTACATTGACCACATCGACGACTTGCTGAATCAATAACCATTCACATACGAACGATGGAGAACGACAACAACAACAGACTCCAGCCCAAGACATGCGACAATAACAGTGCGCGCGTCAGCTTTTTCATAGCACGTCGCTACCTGTTCTCAAAGAAGAGTACCAACGTTATCAACCTCATCTCGGCCATCTCCGTTATCGGTGTCATGGTGGCTACGATGGCAATGGTGGTGGTTCTCAGCGTATTCAACGGCTTCAGCGACCTCGTGGCCACCTTCTTCACTGCCTTCGACCCGCAGTTGGAGATAGTACCGACAACAGGAAAGACCGTTGCCGCCGACAATCCCGCACTGATGGAGATACGCAAGATGGACGAAGTGGAAGTGGCTACGGACTGCGTACAGGATCAGGCTCTTGCCATCTACGACGACAACCAGGCCATGGTTGTGATAAAAGGTGTGGATGACAACTTCACACAACTTACCAAGATAAACGACATCTGCTATGGAGACGGCACGTTTGAACTGCGTGCTGCCGACCTGCAATACGGTACTCCGGGCATCCGTCTTGCCCAATCTCTGAATATGCCGGCACGCTATCCGGGCTACCTTCATATATATGCACCACGAAGGACGGGACAGATAGACATCTCAAACCCGCTGGACGGCTTTGTCGTTGACTCGCTGATATCCCCCGGAGTAGTCTTCTGCGTACAGCAAGGCAAGTACGACAAGAACCACATCATCACCTCTATATCCTTCGCCCGTATGCTATTTCAATGCGACGGAGAACTAACCAACCTTGAAATCAAGCTGAAACCAGGCAGTGACATCCCTGCAGTCAAGAAGAAGATGCAGGCCATCTGCGGTGACAGTTTCCGTGTCATGGACCGCTATGAGCAACAGGAAGACACCTTCAGCATAATGAAGATAGAGAAACTTATGGGATATATCTTCCTCACCTTCATACTTGTCGTAGCCTGTTTCAACATCATCGGCTCACTCTCCATGCTCATAATAGACAAGAAAAAGGATGCAGACACCCTGCGAAGCCTCGGTGCCCGGGACTCCCTTATAAGGCGGATTTTCATCTTCGAAGGCTGGCTCATCAGCATCATAGGCGCAATATTAGGTGTCGGATTGGGTCTGTTACTGTGTCTGTTACAACAGCAATTCGGCCTGGTCTCTTTGGGAGAGTCAAGCGGTTCTTTCGTCATTGACGCCTATCCCGTCAGCGTCCACTACGTTGATGTCATCATTATATTCCTCACTGTATTGGCAGTAGGGTTTGTATCAGTTCTGTACCCTATCAAGAAAGTCGTTTAACAGTCAGCCGTTATATAGCATAACCCGACCATACGAACGTAACTCATAGAATAAACCAAAACCAAAATGTTCCAGAAAATAGACATATTCATCCCCTGCAGCAACGCAAAATCCATGTCCCTCACAACCGGGAAACTGGCAAAAGAGAAAGCCGTGAAGAAGATTCACCTGCTTGAAGGCGAGCCTATCGTAGCCATGTCCACACTGCGCAGAATTGCGGACGAGACCACAGCGGACTACATTCTGATTTCGCAGAAGGCCTTGCCGTTCACCGTCGGCAAACAGGCACCAGAGCGTTTGGTTCACATTGCAACAGACACTGGAGCGGCAATGGTCTATGCTGACCACTATACCATGGTGGAAGGGAAACGCAACAACCACCCGCTGATAGACTATCAAGAGGGAAGCATACGCGATGACTTCGACTTCGGGCAACTGATTCTTATACGTTCCACACTCTTCAAGGACTTCGTGAAAGAGCAGAAGGCAGACTATTCCTATGCCGGCATCTACGCCCTACGCCTGTATCTGCAACGTCACGGCACACTCTTCCATATCAAGGAGTACCTATATACGGAAGAAGAGTCCGACATACGCAAGAGCGGTGAGAAACAGTTCGACTATGTTGACCCGCGAAACCGCAGCATGCAGATGGAGATGGAGCAGGTAGTCACAGAGCATCTTGAAGCAATAGGTGCGAAGATTGACCCCGGAAACGCCATAACACCCGACTTCAAGGAACAGGTATTCCCCGTAGAGGCCACAGTGGTGATACCTGTGTTCAACCGTGAAAAGACAATAGCCGATGCCGTCCGCAGTGCCCTTGCACAGAAAACGCGCTTCGCCTATAACGTCATCGTTGTAGACAATCACTCTACAGACGGCACAACCACAATCCTGCAACAACTTCAGGATGAAGAGGAAGAATGCGGCAACAGCAGACTTATACACATAATACCCGATGACCTTGATCAGGACAGCCTGCCTTTAGGCATAGGCGGATGCTGGAATGTAGCAGTAAACGATGACCGTTGCGGCCGCTTCGCAGTACAACTGGATTCCGATGACCTCTATTCAAGCCCTGACACACTCCAACGCATCGTGGATTGTTTCTACCGTCAGAAGGCGGCAATGGTCATAGGGGCATACCGTATGTGCGACTTTGACCTCAAGACACTGCCCCCCGGCATCATCGACCATCGTGAATGGACTGACACAAACGGCCCTAACAACGCCATACGCATCAACGGTCTCGGAGCACCACGCGCATTCTTCACCCCGCTTCTGCGTCAGATAGGATTTCCAAACACCAGTTATGGTGAAGACTATGCATTGGGACTGGCCTTCAGCCGACGCTTCCGCATAGGCCGACTGTATGAGGAACTATACCTCTGCCGACGCTGGGGAGGCAACAGCGACGCCGCACTAAGCATTGAAAAGGTAAACGCCAACAATCTTTACAAAGACAGTCTGCGCACAATGGAACTGAAAGCACGCCGGCAAATGAACGACGGAAAGCTGACATTCATAACCGGTGACAGCCTGCAACGTTTCTTCAACCGCCAGCTTGAGCGCTGGAACGACGTTCGACAGCGTTACTCTGACCTGCAGAACATACGTACCAAAGACGTGGGCGAACTGAAATTACAATACAATCCGGCCCGCATCATATCGACAGGTGCCAGCATCGACAAGGCCACACTGGCCAAACGTCCGTGCTTCCTGTGCAGCGAAAACCGCCCAGGCGAACAAATCAGCAAGCCTTTGCAGAAGAAAAGTGACGAGCAGGAGATGGAGATACTCGTCAACCCCTACCCTATCCTGCCGCAGCACTTCACCATTCCGCTCACACATCATGAGCCGCAGGCAATATTCAACCATTTCCCTGCCATACACCAACTGTTGCACCAGCATCCGAAACTGATGGTATTCTACAACGGTCCACGCTGTGGGGCATCGGCACCAGACCACCTTCACTTTCAGGCGGGCACATCCGGAATAGTGCCGTTGCAGACAATGATGACAAGAATGATGCGTACTCTGCGCACTGTCACAGCAGGTGGCGACGGCGAAGACATCAGCCTGCTTACTGACTATGTCGTACCAGCCTTCGTAATACGCAGCCGCCATGGCGAAATAGAACGCAGACTGTTCCGCCGCCTTTACCGTGCCATAGCCCAAGTATGCCCTGTGCAATACGCTGATGCCGCACGCGATGAGGAACCGATGATGAACATTGTGGCATGGAGACAGGGTGACGAACAGATTACAGTGGTGTTCCCACGCCGCAAACACCGCCCTGACTGCTACTATATGCAGGCAGAACAGCAGACTATGGTAAGCCCGGGGGCACTCGACATGGCTGGACTCATCATCACGCCACGTGAAGAAGACTTCAATAAACTTACCGCAGACAGTGCAGCAGACATCCTACGCGAGGTCAGCATCACGGATACTGACGCGGAAAACATAATAGAAGCGCTCCAGCAGCAACCCCAGAACCAGGCGCATACACACCAGCCTGTCACCTTCGCACAGCAGCCTAACGTAAAGGTAGGCATCGTAAGTGCCACGGAACTGCACTTCTCTCTTGAAGGGACATACACCGCAAAGGGTGAAGACATCACCGGACAGCAAGTCGTTTCCTGCTCTGAAGGAACCATACTGTGGGGAGGAACGCAGTACCGCGAACTCGTTTTCCGCCCTAAGACCACCGATGCCTCTTTCAGCATAGAGGATGTAACCATCGGAATCAACTTCCATTGGGAACGCCAGCAGACCCAGACTTTCCTCGGAACACTGAGACTGGTGGTGGAAGAAGGCAAGATTTGCGCCATCAACGAACTGCCTGTAGAGCGTTATCTGGAGAGTGTCATATCCAGTGAGATGTCTGCCACGTCAAGTCTTGAACTGCTCAAGACCCACGCCGTTATCTCACGCTCATGGCTTCTCGCACAGATGATACGCCGGAAACAGATGAAGGAAGGGTCAAACAACTTCTTCTCGTTTGTGAAAAATGACGACTCCCTCATCAAATGGTACGACCGTGAGGACCACACCATATTCGATGTCTGCGCCGATGACCACTGCCAGCGTTACCAAGGCATCACAAACGCCGCCAATCCCCATGTGGTCAACGCCGTGAAAGCCACCAGAGGACAGGTCATGGAATATGAAGGCGAGATTTGCGACACACGCTTCTCCAAGTGCTGTGGCGGAGTTACGGAGGAATACAGGTACTGTTGGGAGAACATAACGAAGCCTTACCTCACATCCATCAACGACCCTTACTGCAACACGCAGGACAGGCAGATTCTGTCTGAGGTGCTTAACGACTACGACCAGGAGACCATAGACTTCCACGACTGGATGGTTGCCTATACGCAGGAGGAGCTGTCTCAACTTATAAGCGAGAAACTGAAGATGGACTTCGGACGCATAATGAAGTTAGAGGCTTTGGAACGCGGCAAGAGCGGACGCATATCCCTGCTGAAGATAATAGGAGAAAACAAGACATTCACTGTCGGAAAGGAACTGGAGATACGCAAGACTTTGTCAAAGACGCACCTGTACAGTTCTGCATTCACCGTGGCAATGCACGGTAAAGATGCCGACGGATACCCGCTTTCATTCATTCTCAACGGACATGGATGGGGACATGGTGTCGGTCTGTGCCAGATAGGCGCCGCAGTAATGGGTGCCAAAGGCATAGCATACAACGATATTCTCACGCATTATTACAGTGGAGCGGAAATAGTGAAGGCTTATTAAAGCCGCTACGCAACGCCGCTCTGTCAGTGACATGAGACCACACACAGGTACAATAACCGCCTGCCGACATCAACAGTTGGCAGGCGGTTATTTTTTTATATGTAGGTTCTGCAAATTGGCTTTGCCGGTTTCTTGACTTTTAGCCGAGGGCTGTCTTACAGTTGAAGAAGGAATATAGCGGACTATATGACTGATGAAACCGGCAAAATGCGCCGGATAAAAGCGAAAGATGACAAAACGTCAATACTCCATATCTTGTTTTATACTACAACGGGAATTTACAAGTAAGTGGACAAAATTAGTTTTATAATATTCTTTTATTGAAGTCGTTGATTATCAGTGGTGCTCGGCACGCAGTGACGCTTGCCTAAGCAAGAAACAAACAACCAACTAAACAACTAAACAACCAAACAACAATAATACTAAACAACTACTTAGAACCCACCTTTATACTATACCCCTGTTCTGCAACAGTGCCCTTTTTACACTGTAACAGCATCCCTTTTACCGTGTAACAGTGCCCCTTTCACCGGGTAATTACGCCCCTATTCCAGAAAGGTCGTTTGTGCCTGCACGGACTGTTGCAGCAGATACATTCAAAAAAAACGCCGTTTCCTTCTCGTTTTCGTTTTTTATTTGTACTTTTGCACAGAATTTCAACAAAACAAAACTGACACTTGAAAATGAAAAGAAATCTTGAAACCATCTGCATCCACGGAGGATGGGAGCCCCAAAAGGGCGAACCGCAACAGTTGCCGATCTACCAGAGCACTACATTCAAATATGACACCAGCGAACAGATGGCACGGCTTTTCGACCTGAAAGATCCCGGATATTTCTACACTCGCCTCGCCAATCCTACCAATGATGCCGTAGCGAAGAAGATAGCCGCACTCGAAGGGGGCGTGGGCGCAATGCTCACCAGCAGCGGACAGGCCGCAAATTTCTATGCCGTATTCAATATCTGCGAGGCCGGTGACCACTTCATAACAAGCAACACCATATATGGCGGGACATTCAACCTGTTCGGCGTGACCATGAAGAAACTGGGTATAGAATGCACCTTCGTTGACCCGGAGTGGGACGACGAACGCATAGAACAGGCGTTCAAGCCTAATACGAAGTGCTTCTTCGGCGAAACAATATCCAACCCCGGCGGAAATGTATTCGATATAGAACGCTTTGCAAAGATGGCCCACAAGCATGGGGTGCCGCTGATTGTTGACAACACGTTTGCAACACCTATCAACTGCCGGCCGTTTGAATGGGGATGCGACATCGTTACACACTCCACCACAAAGTACATGGACGGACACGCAACGCAAGTGGGTGGAGCAATCGTTGACAGCGGCAACTTCGACTGGGACGCCTACACTGACAAGTTCCCCGGACTGACCACCCCTGACGAGTCATACCACGGACTGACATACACAAAGGCTTTCGGAAAACTCGCATACACCACGAAACTGGTAAGCCAACTGATGCGTGACCTCGGCAGCATACCGGCTCCGCAGAACTCCTTCCTGCTCAACCTCGGACTGGAAACGCTCCACCTGCGTATGCGCCAGCACTGCGGCAATGCGCAGAAAGTGGCGGAATGGCTGGAGCAGAACGACAGGGTGGCATGGGTGAACTATGCCGGAATGAAGTCAAACAAGAACCACGCCCTTGCTGAGAAATATATGCCGAACGGCACCTGCGGCGTGATAGCCTTCGGACTGAAAGGTACACGTGATGACGCCATAAAGTTCATGGACAACCTTGACTTCATATCCATCGTGACACACGTGGCAGATGCACGCACCTGCGTGTTGCACCCGGCCAGCCACACACACCGCCAGATGTCTGACGGACAACTACGTGAAGCCGGTGTGGCACCAGACCTGATACGTCTGTCAGTAGGAATAGAGAACGCCGAAGACATCATCAACGACCTCAAGCAGGCCATGGACAGGATGAAATAGACAACTCTGACTTTACAGATACCATATCTCCGGTCAGGAACAGCCAACACACCGCCATACCATAAAGGAACGGCATTGGGTCAATACATATCCCAAACCGGAGTGGCACATAAGAACTTACAGGCACATTGCGCTTTGCGTGCAATGTGCCTGTATCTGTTTATATAGGCATTTTTTTCTCTTTTTTCTTTTCCAATCAAAATATTCTTAGTAACTTTGCAACGGAATTGGTACCGGAACACACCTCTGTGGTGTACGGTTCAAAAGGGAACAAAGGTGAAAATCCTTGACAGTCCCGCTGCTGTAACCTCCATTATAGCTGACAGTACAAAGCCACTGGCACACTTATGTAAGCGTGTCGGGAAGGCCTGCCAGACAGGAGGAAGTCAGAAGACCTGCCAACTTTCCATAAACACTCTGCCTGCGCTCGTGGGATAGGCGGCAGAGAGGCTTTCACAAACGGAACAAACAGGCAGGCTTGCTGTACCCAATCAAAAAAACGGGGATGGCGGGACAGCCACATTATCAACATCAAAAACAGCAAGATTATGAAGAAACATTACTTCATGTGGGCACTGTGCGCACTGTCACTGACAGCCTACGCAGAGGAAGAGCCTACCTCACCGATGGTGTCAACCACAGAAACCATCACCGTACCACTCGGCACATCCGCAACCATCGAAGCCATTTTCATGGATGGCACGGCACCATACACAGTGCAATGGCTCAGCCCGAAACGAGCAGTCCTCAACGAACAGGTGTTCGCTACACAGCCAGAAGACATCATATCTTACAGTGTAACGCCGGAAGAATGCGGAGACTACGTAGTGCGTGTCATTGACGCCAACAAGAAGGAAGGCACTGACACCGTTCGCATCATAACGACAGGCAAGACCGTCACGGCCACTTTCGAGGGACTGTTCCTTGACGAAGAAGGGTTCAACATAGGAGCATCCGCTGACGGAAGCAACAGATATGCGTCGTTCACCAGCGGCTCCTTCGCTTTCAACACAAACTGTGAATACAGTGGGGCATACTGGTACGGATGTGCCTATACCAACAGCAAATCGAACAGTTACAACAGTCTGAGTGACCAGAACCACAGTGTGACGGGCGGAGGATACCAAGGCTCGGACAATTTCGCTGTATGTTACTATACCGGAGCATGGGGCACGCCGCCAATCATAACCGCACTCAACTCTGAACTCGGCACAGCACTGACAGGATGCTACATAACCAACAGTGCATACGCTTATAATGCAATGTCAGTAGGCGACGGCTTTGCACGTGCCTTTGCACAAGGTGACTGGCTCAAGGTTACATTCACTGCCGACAACGGAAAGACCGTAGACTATTACCTCGGCGATTACCGTTCAGAAGACGTGACCAAGAACTATATCCTTAACCAATGGGACTGGGTAGACCTGTCACCACTCGGACAGGTAAAGACAGTCACTCTGTCAATGAGCGGTTCGGATATGGGGGCTTATGGACTCAACACTCCGGCATACGTCTGTCTTGACGACTTCAATGGCACAGCACCTGCAACATCTGTCAACCCGACATATATAAATAAGGTGGGAACAACCTCAAGTCCGCAGTATTACAACATAAACGGCATGAGGAGCAACACCATACAGCCGGGCATAAACATCATACGCCTCAACGACGGAACTATACGGAAAGTTGCGAAATAAGAAATACGCCCGCCACGTTCTATTGCAAAGAACATGGCGGGCGTTTTCGTTTAATAGCATATTAACATGACACTGTAATATGTTGTTATAGTTCTCGTTGCAATCATGGTGGCACCATCATAAACAACGGGAACCACTTGTATAACACCTTAGCTGGATTTATATGGCACTCCTATTGACTGCCACTATTGCTCCGACACAGTGCATAAACACAAAAAGGGGAAGACGAACAAATGCCGTCTTCCCCTTTTTTGTATTATTGTTCAGTATATTACTGAGCGAGTTTCCCGTCAGAACCGAGTACATTCACAATCTTGTGAGTATACATCTTCTTCATGTTCTCACGTGCAGGCTTGAGGTACTGACGTGGGTCGAAGTCTCCAGGGTGTTCTGCAAGGTGCTTGCGTATGGCAGCAGTCATGGCAAGACGTGAGTCAGAGTCGATGTTTATCTTACATACAGCAGACTTCGCAGCCTTACGGAGCTGGTCCTCAGGAATGCCGATAGCAGCCTCAATGTGTCCACCGAACTGGTTGATGGTATTAACTTCGTCCATAGGAACAGAAGAAGAACCGTGAAGCACGATAGGGAATCCAGGAAGTTTCTCCTCTATTTCGGCGAGAATGTCGAATGCGAGTGGTGGTGGTACAAGCACACCGTTGACGAGAGTACACTGTTCTGGTGTGAACTTGTGGGCACCGTGTGATGTACCTATGGATATAGCGAGAGAGTCACAGCCTGTGCGTGTAGCGAAGTCGATGACCTCTTCTGGCTTTGTGTAGTGTGATTCAGCAGAACTCACCTCATCCTCAACACCGGCGAGTACGCCGAGTTCAGCCTCAACAGTAACGTCATACTTGTGTGCATACTCTACGACTTTCTTTGCAAGAGCGACATTCTCCTCGTAAGGAAGGCTTGAACCGTCAATCATGACAGAAGAGAAGCCCATATCTATACAGTCCTTGCAGAGTTCGAAGCTGTCACCATGGTCAAGGTGCAGTACTATTTCAGGATGCTCACAACCGAGTTCCTTGGCATAAGCCACAGCGCCTTCAGCCATGTAGCGGAGAATAGTACCGTTGGCATAGTTGCGGGCACCCTTTGACACCTGCATGATGACAGGTGACTTTGTTTCTACCGCAGCCATGACGATGGCCTGCATCTGCTCCATAGTGTTGAAGTTGAAAGCTGGGATAGCATAACCACCAGCAACAGCGCGCTTGAACATCTCACGAGTGTTTACAAGGCCGATTTCTTTGTAATTTACCATTGTTTTTGTGTATTTTTGTTGTTACAGAAAATTATCCTAATTATTATCACATAACATTTTTATCATTGCAAAGTTAGCATTTTCTTTTAATACAGACAAATTTTTCTTTCAAAATATCTTTTTCAGCATATTATTTCCCACATTTTGCTACCTGTGCTTTACAAACTTTTCCGTAAAATGTGGGTAGATGATAAAACAGGATGCCACACTTCCGACATCACTTTGACAGGCTATTGTCGAAAAACGCCTTTATCTCCGCTTGCATTCCGCGGTTGAAGAAGTGCTTTTCGGGCCATATCTTCGTAACGAGACTGCCGTCCTTCCCCTGCGAATGCCACACTTCACGCATCACGCGGTACGCATTCTCCACTCCTTCCACCGGAAACAGTTTGTCTCTGTCGCCGTTGAAGAACAGCATTGGCTTCGGACAGGCCAGCGAAGCCACGTGCGGATAATCCATGAGGTTGCGTATGCCGGGTATAAGCATAGAGTATGCCGACCCACCCTTGTTCTGGTTGTTGGTAAGAGACATCAGGTGCTCCGTATCATTCATCCAGCAAACGGCTGCTCCTGCCTTGATGACATCACTCATGGCTGCCAGCATCCACGAGCGGTATGCTCCCATGGAGAAGCCCAGACAACCCACACGTGTGGCGTCAACCATTGGCAGATGTGCAAGGAACTCCGCCGCACGGATGTCGTCCCACGTTATCCATGCGCCCCATGAGGCTCCCATCTGCATCATATTGGCTGCCAGAGCCTGCTGCGAATCATAACGCACGCCCTCCTTTCTACCTCTGTCTCCCCAGAAAAGGGCGTCTATGGACAGTACCACATAACCAGCCTTTGCAAGTTCATCGCCAACATACGCACCGTCATAACAACGTGTTACCCAGTCATCGGCATCAGCCATCAGCGTAGAATCAACGTCAAAGGGCCGCACCATCTTCTCCTTGCCGATAGAGAAATGTGCACCATGGTCATGAAGCATCAGTAAGGCCGGTGCTTTCCGCACTTTCGGCACAAGCAGATAGGCCATGACCCTCTCCCACTTGTTGATATTGAAAAGTATCTTCTGTGCCTCATATCCCTCACGCTGCTCACGGGCAATCACCTCATAGTCGTATGACAGCGGTGCGGGCGGAGCTATCTGCATGGTTGCCTCCACCTGCCGGCGCGCCTCCTTGCGCCAGTCATTGATGGTCATGGAGTCATGCTTACGTTGCCATGACCATGGGAAGGTGAGCTGTTCCTTCAGTTGTCGGTAAAAAAGAGGCATATCCTTCTCCGTGCCATAATGTGCAGGGACATCTGTATTCTGCGCCATTGACAGTACAGGAAGGATAAGAGCGAATAGGGAAACAAGTATTTTCTTCATAACTTCAGGTTGTTGTTATCAAGATACAAAGGTAGAGTTTTTTTGTGGAAGCGCCAAATTTTGACTGGGGTTAATGGTTTATCGTCAGATTGTTTTGGATAATTCAAGAAAAAGAGATAACTTTGCAACAACTTAAATACACTGACTGATGACAAACATCCGTACTGCCACGCCCGACGATGCCGCCGCTCTACTGGCCATTTATGCCCCTTATGTAAAGAATACGGGCATAACATTTGAATTGGAAGTTCCCACTGTAGGGGATTTCCGGCAACGAATAGTGAACACGCTCAAGATGTTTCCGTATCTTGTGGCCGTAGACGAGGCAGGCAAAGCCATTGGATATTGCTATGCGGGGAAACTACGTCCGCGGCCGGCATACAACCATTGCGTGGAGGTATCCATTTATATAGACAAGGATGCGCACCACAGGGGCATAGGCACTGCTCTATATACAGAACTGGAACGAAGGCTGAAAGCCATGAACATCATAAACCTATACGCCAGTGTAACATGGACAGACGTGCCGAACAGTCACCTGACAAGACAAAGTAAGATGTTTCATGAAAGGATGGGATATAATAAGGTTGGCCATTTCCACCATTGCGGCAACAAGTTCGGGGAGTGGTTCGACATGATATGGATGGAGAAGTTCATCTGAACCTAACGTCGCCCATGAAGATATGGCGGGGCTGAGATTATCTTCCAAAGACACGAGGGAACAAGGTTACGGAAAAATAAATGCAATGTTGGTATGACACTACAATCAAACTATATGAAGAAAACAGTTTTGGCAATTCTGTTACTCATCGCAGGAAATGCAGGTATATATGCAAAGAGTGGGAACACAGGGAAAGCTAATGACAGGCAGGGATTGGAATCTGAGGAGCGGATGTCGTCAGACAATAATGGCGGAACGTTTCAGGGGAATACAGCCAAGAACAATATCCAGACAGTTCCGCAAATGGAATATGTATGCGAACTGAAAGTGACATGTGGCAAAGCCTACAGCATAGGCAAGACACAACATGGGGAAAGGGTGGTCATTCCTATAACAGGTGGAACATTCGAGGGTCCCGATATCAAAGGCATTGTGTTAGAGGGCGGTGCCGACTATCAGTTGGTCGACAAAAACAAAGGGCGCACCGAACTTGAGGCTATCTACTGCATACGCACCGATGACGGAGTGACTATCCATGTACGCAACAAAGGACTATTGGTAACAGGTGCAGGAAGTTTCTATTTCCGCACTGTTCCGTCTTTTGAAGCGCCTCAAGACAGCAGGTATGACTGGTTGAACAATGCCATATTCATTTGCGAACCGAAAGTGGAAAGAGACTATATATCATTAAAGATATGGAGAATTAAATAAACAGGACTACCGTCATAAACCTGCACATTATCATGAACAAGAGATTACATTACCTACTCGCGACAATCTGTTTAAACCTCAATATGATTGCACAACCTGCAACAATGCACGTTGACAGATACATAATAGACACAGATGATGCCCAACAGACAATAGAACACTTCGGTGCCTCTGACGCATGGAGCATGCAGTCCATTGGCCTTTGGCCGGAAGAGCAGCAGAACCAGATAGCCGACTGGCTGTTCTCCACCGAGAATGATGCGGCTGGCAAGCCTAAAGGCATAGGACTTTCCGTGTGGAGGTTCAATCTGGGTGCCGGCAGTGCAGAACAAGGTGACGGCTCACAGATAAACACCGGCACACGCACAGAATGCTTTCTGCAGGCTGACGGCACATACAACTGGGACAAACAAGCGGGACAAAGGCGGTTTCTGAAGTCGGCAAAGGCCAGAGGAGTAAACCATTTCCTTGCTTTCCTTAATTCTGTACCGGTATATTTCACCCACAACGGACTTGCCACAAATACCGGCAGAGGACTGACCATGAACATAAAGCCGGACTGTTATGACGATGTGGCACGCTTTGTAACAAGCTCACTCATCGGCATGGAAAAGCATGACAGTATCCGTTTCGACTATATCTGCCCGGTAAACGAACCGGAATGGGAATGGGTCGGACCAAAACAGGAAGGCTCTCCCGCCACAAACGTGGAGATAGCGAAACTGGCAAAGGCCATCAGTAAGGAACTGAAGAAGAACAGTCTCAACACGCAGATACTGGTTAACGAAACCGGAGACATGCGGTTTCTGACAGGTACACGGAAAAGCGGCCCCGGCATAGGTAACAGCATAGAGAGTTTCTTCACCCCTAAGGACAAGGAATGCTATTTAGGTAACACGCCTAATGTGCCGCGACTAATTGTCGGGCACAGTTATTGGTCTAACACTCCTGTGGACACAATGCGTGCCGTGAGGCTGGCTGTCAAAGAAAAAGCGAAAGCACACGGAGTCAAGTTCTGGCAGACTGAACTGTGCATAATGCAGAATGACGAGGAAATAGGCGGTGGCGGCGGTTATGACTATTCCATGCGCACCGCACTATATGTAAGCAGGGTGATACATTATGACTTGGTATTGGCAAATGCCGGCAGCTGGTCATGGTGGCGTGCGGTAAGCGACGGGGACTACAAGGACGGTCTCATCCGTGCTTTCAGCAACCGCAACAAGACAGACGGATGGGCCAGTGATTCCAAACTGTTGTGGGCATTGGGCAACTACAGCCGCTTCATACGTCCGGGAGCGACAAGATACAGCATTGCAGCAGTGGACAAAGAGGGCAACGCCATCAACGAAGGAGATACCGACCCACGCGGCATTCTATGCTCTGCCTATAAGAACACGGATGGCAAATGGGTCATCGTAGCCATAAACTATGCACCGCGCACAAAACCGTTCCGTTTCAGTTTGAAGACAGACCACAAACCACTTATATGGAAGATGTACCGCACTTCTGACCGCTCGGCAGAGAGTCTGTTGCCAATAGGCACCACACAGGGTGATACACTGTTGGCACCTAAATCCATTACAACATTCATTACTGAATAGATACATAACAACAAGAAACACGACAACAATGAACAACGAGATTCTATACGTGCTGCTCCCGGAGTATGCCGACCACGAGACCGTATTCCTTTCACAGGCCATCACTTCTGACGAGATGGCAATGAAGGCTGAACCGAAGTACAAGAACAAGGTGGTGGCACCGACAATGGAACCGGTTTCTTCAATCGCCGGCTTCCGCACACTGCCTGACTACACCTTCGACACAATGCCAGACGACTATGCCGCCCTTGTGCTCATCGGCGGTTACGGCTGGACTTTGCCCGTGGCAGAGAAGGCCGTTCCTGTAATTGACGCTGCAATAAGGCGCGGAATAATAGTCGGAGCGATATGCAACGGTGCTTCATTCATGGCAAAGCACGGGTTTCTGAACAACATAAAGCATACCGGCAACGGCCTTGAGCAACTGCGATTGTGGGGAGGCGACAACTATACCAATGCCGGCAACTATGTGAATGAGCAGGCGGTAAACGACCGCCGCATAGTGACAGCCAACGGTTCCGCTACTCTTGAGTTCGCACGCGAGATGCTGTTGCTACTTGAAAACGACACTCCTGAATACATAGAGATGTACTACCAGTTCTACAAACAGGGCTTCGTAAAAATGTTCTCACAGGGCAACAGTTGAGATATGACGCCACAGGGACATCCCAATAAGGGAAGACGGGAACATGGTCTTTCAACAGTTTACCGCAACCTGCCCCTCCATATCTGTTGCATCTTTCCTGCCGACACTACGCCGACGGCATATATTCAGTGCAAGCGGTAGGAAAGCAACGAGCGGAATGATGCTCATTGCCAGTCCCCCGATGGTGCCGACAGCAAGAGAATACCAAAACGGTTGCTCGTCAGGACCGTCAATAAGGAAAGGTATCATACCGAGAACGGTGGAGAATATTGTCAGCATTATCGGCTTTATCTTATGGTTGAAGGCCGAGACATACTGCTTTACAGCCTGGCGGCGGTAGCGTCTGACGCCTCCACTGCAACATGTATCCGCCTTATCCCCACAAGAGAGACGGCCCATTGTATTATACTGGCAGATGATATATATGGCAGCATTGACAGTAAGTCCGGCAAGCAGCACCATTGAGGCGAACCCTCCTGTCCCGAAAGGTATCCCCGTAAGCCAGTATGTAAGGAAAAGACCAATAAAGGATACCGGTATTATCAGCGTTATCGCCAAAGCCTGAACAAGGCTCTCGAAGAGTATGGCAGAGATAAAGAATATGATAACCGCGACAAGACCCACCAGCCAATATTGCGTACCCTCATCTTCGTATGAACCTAACGTCCTGTTCTTGCATCTGAAACCGACTGGGAAGATACTGTTATACTTCTCCGTCATACGTTTTATGTAGTTGTCGGTATAGGTATATGAGCCAAGAACGTTGAATGCAACCCTAAGAACATATTCCTGATTGTTCCGCGGTATTATGTTCTTCGCCTCCCGTTTGCTGACTGACATGAAATCAGAAGGACGGACAGTCCGCCCCCCAACGTTTATATAAGAGTTCCGCAACTTCCATATATCAAAAGACCTTACAGTCGAAGGACATACCACAACAGGCAGCTTCGCATCACCGCCACCACCATCCTCCGGCAGTCCCCCAGAACGCCTACCCGCAGCAACACCATCAATCTCACCGGCATTACGCTCCGAAAGAAGGCTTTGTATTGCAGCATGTATATCCCCCGGACTGACACTGTCTATGGCAAGGGCACGATGATTGTATTCCATAAAGTATTCATCCTCCTGCACTTCATGTTCAGGAGTGACAATGGCAAGGTCCACTACACGGTTGTTTGTACGCATCTCACGGCACATATCCTCTGCAAAGCGATACAGGCGTCCATAATCATAACCGGCAATCTCTATGCCGTCGGCACGGTATTGCAGATTCAGAGAATTGCTGAAACCGCGATCACTTACGCCTGACGTTGCCCAGTCTGCACCCCCGATGGTTATAACCTTGCCTATGACACGGTTCTCCAAAAGATATGGAAAGCCTGACGCCAGCGCATCCTGACTGAACTCCACGACGATAGATGCCCCACGCGACCTGATGAGAGTCTCAAAACGTTTTATCTCCTTGAACCGCGACAAGAAGGCCTCCACTTCCTTCACCTTGTCGTTCAGTTCCTGTACACTGCCTCCCACCGGCATCTCCGCACGGATATTCAGTTTCATCTCCTCACGTTTCGGACGGTAGGTATTGGTGTCAAGGCAACCGGCAAACTGTTTCAACGACCAGACAAACAGGCAGACAAACACCGCCAGCAAAGCCCAACGGCCGAATGGATGCTGGCTGGCAGACACATATTGTCTGTAAGCATCCGACAATTTAATGGCATAACGGGTTCTTGCGCTCCTCACCGTAATGGCCTTACGGCTTATAAAACGGTGCCTGTCCACAAGAGAGGGGACAAATAGCAGCGCCACCACTATCGCCACGCCGAGGTTTATCATTACCACAACAGAGAAGTCGCGCAAGTCATGCTGCAGGAAATCAGGCAACCAGAACACAATAATCAAAGCACACATGGTCGTAAGCATTGCGGCAAACACACCGAGGAAAGCCTTGCGGTTACGGTAATAACTGTAATGGTCCACCATTACGATGGTAGAATCTATTATCATTCCCAGCGATACCGTAATGCCAGCCATAGACATAGGATGCAGGCGTATGTCAAGCATCCAATATGCAACAACGGCAAGCAGGATATTGGCAAGCAGCGCAATAGTTATAACACTGAGATACTTCCACCTCCGTCCCCCTGCCAACCATACGAACAGCAGCAATGTCACAAGTGTCAAATAAGAGCGGAGTACCAGTGTACGGAACTCTTTCATCTGTATATCAGCCCGGTCATACGCCAAAGAAGAATTATGGGCAAAGAAAGAAGAAGATTTGGAAGAAGAGTCCAGACGGCCGATAACATCCTTCACCCTGTCCGCTACGCGTACAACGCTGGCATCCTTTTCCGCATACACATTTACATATAATGTGTTCATGCCATTGACCCTATAATAATAGTCAGGCTGTTTCTCACGTATAGTACACGAAGTAAGGTTATTGAGATATATTATCTTGCCCCCTACATTCTTCAGCGGCATCTGTTCAAAGTTGCGTCCTTGCTCTTTTGAGGATAATATAAGCGGTATCGTTACCCTGCCATTATAGTTTTTTATCTCCCCAACCACATCTTCTCGGCCCGCATAGTTCTTCACGGCATCCACTATATCCGAATTGTATATACCATATACGGCTATATTGTCAGCATCGTATGATATTTCCATATACTGTGATGTCGTTCCGGTAATATCCACATGATGCACACCTTCTACACGCTCTACGAAGGGCCTTACCTTCTTTTCCGCAATCTGCCGCATCTGTTCTTGTGACATATCCGCATTTATCTGGTATACAAGAATCAGCTTCACCTCGCCAGCCTCATCGGCAGAAGCCCCCACCTCACCACCGGAGACCACCGGATATGACACATCCTCCGGCAACTTGCTGCGTATCTGCCTTAGTATAGAAGCTATCTCAAACTTTGCCATTGAGACATTGGCCTTGGGCTTCATCTCTACGGTGATTCTACCTGAGCCGAACTGACTTACCGACGAAACTTTCTCCACACCTTTCACCGCACTGACCAAGGCTTCTATGCGTGAGGTTACGTTCTGCTCCACTACCTTTGCCGAAGCGTTCTTCCAACTATACGATACGGTCAAGGTCTTTCCCTGCTCCGGACGCGGTTCGTTGCTGATATCCAGACGTGGCACAAGTGCCGCACCTATAACCATCAGTATGCACATAACAAGAAGTATGGAAAAAGAATGCCCGGACTCCCTCCGGCCATCTTCACGTCCGGCGCATCCCCGCCTCCGTTCAATCAAACCACCCATCTTCATGCACCTTTCCTGTATAAAATATAATAAACCAGAGGAACAAAGAACAGGCTCACAAACGTTCCTGCTATCATACCCACAATGATGGCGAACGACATCGGATATTGCAATGCCGAACCCATATCCCCATGATGCAGGAACGGGACAATGGCAAACACCGTTGTCAGAGATGTCATCACTATAGGCTTCAGCCTGCGACGGCCCGCCACCATTACGGCCTTGAGCAAAGGCACACCAGAACGGTATATGCGGTTTATAGTATCAACCTTCAGGATTGAATCATTTATTATTATGCCACACATCACCACAATGCCAGAGAGTGTAAAATAAACTGTGTCATGATATACTATAAAAAGTTTAACACAGTTA
>CAZPNC010000038.1:0-22051 GCA_964587945.1 uncultured Prevotella sp.
TAAGAGTAAATTCCTATTAGTTTTTTGGGGAAATGAAGGGTATTGTTGACGTTAATATTAAAGTCCTTGTTCCTGTTTGCGGACCAACTGTTACTGAAAATGCTTCCGTTGTCAGCAAAAGTCTCGGCAAAAGTCTTCCTCTCGTTGTCAGCATCATTCCATGACACATCCACACTAAGGTTCTCGCTAATCTTCTTTTCCTTGTCTTCCGTATTGAGATTCAGCCCAGTGCGCCTTGTCGTACGCACCCCGTCACTCACCTTCTTGGGGTCCCAGTCGCCATCACTGCCGGGTGTTCTGTTCTCGTTCACATTGTTGGCGTTGCCATATACGGACAGCCTCGTATGGTCATCATAATACATCCCGAAGGCCTTCGCCGTCCACCTGTTCTCCGTCCCGACACCGGCTTCGGCATTGGCAAGGTAACCTCGTGCGTATTCCCGCTTGAGAGTCACATCCATCACGAAGTCCTTCTCCTCTATCTCCTTACCCATCATCTTGTTCTTCTCTGTGTCACGGTAGAACACCTTGAGGTCTTTCACGGTGAAATAAGGCAGGTTCTCCAGCATCACTTTATTGTCTCCCTTGAAGAAGTCCTTGCCGTTGAGGGTGAGGAAGTCTATCTTCTTGCCGTTGATGTATATGTCTCCGTTGTCTTTCAGTTCCGCACCGGGCAACTGGCGTATCAATCCGTCGAGCATAGAGCCCTCCGGCAGTTTGAAGGCAGAGGCATCATAGATGATGGTATCGCCCCTGTATGCTACCTGTATGCGTGTACCCTTCACCACAACGCCTTCCAGGTCAACATCCTTATAAACGTCATTCTGCTTGCGCTTCATGAGTATCTCCGGCACTTCCATCCAGTTGTTGCGCCCCAATTTGACAAGGTCGTAGTCGGTGTATTTGTCCTCGTAGCCGTCTGCTGTGGTCTTTATGATGTACGGTTTCTCCACTCTTGGTACATAGAACTGGTATACTGACCATGTACCACGCTCGCTTGTATTGCACGTCATGGTGTCCACTACGGTGGAATCGGCATTCATCAACGTGATGAACGCCTTGACCTTGCCACGCGTAAAGGAGTCATATACATGACCATACAGACTTACTGTATTTTTGTTCTTCTTTTCTTTCTTCGCCTTTTCCGCCGCATTCAGTGTGACAGGCACAACAAACAATGTGGCAAGGATAATGGTTGACAATCGCATATTATGTATTTTGTATGGTTTATTGGTTATAATACGCATAAAGACGGGCGATGTTAACCGCCTTTATACATTTTTTCCGAACCACAAGCAGAATACCTTCTTATTGGCATGGTATGCCAGTGCGGACCTGTACATTTCTGTATATTTTCTGCAAAGATACGCTTTTTCCATGTAATGCCAAAAAGTATACCGGCTTTTGCATTCTTGACCATATTGTAATTGTGCCCCTTTTACACTATAATCATGCCCCTTTTACACGGTGAAAGGATAGTGATTACAACCACACCTTATAAAAGAGGGGTATAACAGAGCCTGCATGCACTTTTCAAAGGAAAAATTTTACCATTTCGGAAAAAAACTGTAACTTTGCGAAAAATTAGACCTTACAAGGTGGAAAGATTATAGACGAGTGGCTAAATAATCATTATAATGAGCGAAAAGAACAATAACGACTTTGTGCGCAAAGTGGCGGAACAGAAATATGAATATGGTTTCACCACAGATGTCCATACCGACATCATACCGGTGGGGCTGACGGAGGACGTCGTGAGGCTTATATCGGAAAAGAAAGGCGAACCGGAATGGATGCTGGAATTCCGCCTCAAGGCGTTCAGACACTGGCAGACGATGGTACAGCCTGACTGGGGACACGTGTCACTGCCACAGATTGACTATCAGGCAATATCCTACTACGCTGACCCTATGGCCAAGAAAACAGAGGGCAAGAAAGAGATTGACCCCGAACTGGAGAAGACTTTCGACAAGTTGGGCATTCCTCTGGAAGAGCGTCTGGCATTGAGTGGCGTGGCGGTGGATGCCATTATGGACTCTGTATCGGTGAAAACGACATACAAGGAGAAACTGAAGGAGAAGGGTATCATATTCATGTCCATCGGTGAGGCCATAAGGGAACATCCGGACTTGGTGAAGGAGTATCTCGGCACGGTGGTGCCTTACCGCGACAACTTCTTTGCAGCACTGAACTCAGCGGCATTTTCTGACGGTTCATTCGTGTATATTCCGAAGGGCGTAAGGTGCCCGATGGAGCTGTCAAGTTATTTCCGCATCAACGCTGCGGGCACAGGGCAGTTCGAGAGGACGCTGATAATAGCCGATGATGATGCGTATGTTTCGTACCTTGAGGGATGCACTGCCCCCATGCGCGACGAGAACCAACTGCACGCCGCCATAGTGGAGATAATTGTGAAGGACCGCGCGGAGGTGAAGTACTCGACAGTACAGAACTGGTATCCGGGTGACGAGAACGGCAAGGGAGGTGTGTTCAACCTCGTGACAAAGCGCGGAGACCTGCGCGGAGAGAGCGCAAAACTGTCGTGGACACAGGTGGAGACAGGGTCGGCCATTACATGGAAATACCCGTCTTGCATTCTTAGAGGTGACAACAGTGTGGCGGAATTTTACAGCGTGGCGGTGACAAACAACTATCAGGAGGCTGACACGGGTACGAAGATGATACACATGGGCAGGAACACCAAGTCGACAATAATATCAAAAGGTATCTCCGCAGGCCACTCGCAGAACTCTTACCGAGGTCTGGTGCGTGCGACAAGCAAGGCTGACGGGGCAAGAAACTACTCGTCGTGTGACTCGCTGCTGCTGGGAAGCGAATGTGGTGCACACACGTTCCCATACATGGACATACGCAATAAGTCTGCCATTGTGGAGCATGAGGCTACGACATCCAAGATTTCCGAGGCACAGTTATTGTATTGTAACCAGCGGGGGATAAGCACCGAGGACGCTGTCGGACTGATAGTGAACGGATATGCCAAGGAGGTGCTGCAAAAACTGCCGATGGAGTTTGCCGTGGAGGCACATAAACTGCTTAGCGTAAGCCTGGAAGGAAGCGTGGGATAGAATAACGGTTGCAGGTCGTGGGTTAACGGTTGTGGGGCCGAAAGGACTAAAAAGGCAATGAGCCGTAACCGTAAGACTGTCAACCGGAAACCGGAAACAAAGGTGCAAAGCACCGCATAACCATAAAAAAGAAATGTTACAGATAACGAACTTACACGCCGCCGTGGGTGGCAAAGAAATACTGAAGGGTGTAAGCCTCACCATAAACGATGGTGAGATTCATGCTCTGATGGGCACTAACGGTGCAGGAAAATCAACTCTCAGCAATGTCATTGTAGGCAATCCGGCATACGAAGTGACGGAGGGCAGCATAACGTTTGACGGCAAAGACCTGCTGGCCATGAAACCGGAGGAACGTGCCAACGCCGGCATATTCATGTCGTTTCAGTCTCCGGTGGAGATTCCCGGGGTGTCTATGACAAATTTTATCAAGGCGGCAGTGAATGCAAGACGTAAGGCAAAAGGCGAGAATCCACTGAAGGCGGCGGAGTTTATCAAACTGATGAAGGAGAAAAGGGAATTGGTGGAGATTGACAAGAAATTGATGAACCGCTCCGTAAACGAAGGTTTCTCCGGTGGAGAGAAGAAGCGTAACGAGATTTTCCAGATGGCTATGCTTGAGCCTTCATTCTGTATCATGGACGAAACGGACTCCGGACTGGATGTGGATGCACTGCGCATTGTAGCCAATGGATTCAACAAACTGCGCACGGAGCAGACAAGTGCAATGATTATAACACACTACCAGCGTCTGCTGGAGTACATAAAGCCGGACATTGTGCACGTGTTGATTGACGGACGCATAGTGAAGACCGGCAAAGCAGACCTTGCGGAGAAGATTGAATTTGAGGGATTCGATTGGATTAAGGAAGAGATAAAGGAACAGTAACCATGTTATCGGTTGGAAGGTTTCAGGTTATAGGTTAGAAGGTTTTAGGTTATCGGTTGTGGGTGGCAGGTCTTTCGGGGACAGCCGGCACACAAATCATTAATCAAAAAGACCTACAACCCACAACCGATAACCTAAAACCTTCTAATCGACAACCTACAACCACCACGAGAAAATGACCAACCAATATACAGAACTATATGATGAGGTGAGGGAACTGCTGGTAAAACAGTCGTGCCCGGCACTGAACAGTATGCGGGAAGAGGCGATGGAGACTTTCAAACGCCTTGGTCTGCCTACACGGAAGATGGAACGTTACCGCTACACTGACGTGGAAAAGGCATTCGAACCGAACTATGGACTGTCGCTCGCGCCACTGACAATAAAGGACGTTCCGTATGTTTATGCAATGAAGGACGCACCGGTTGACGTTACACCTTATTATAATAAGGTGGTGGATGCTGCCGTTACGGCTGACGGGAAACCTGTGACCATGCAGCAACTGAAAGGCGAATACAGGCCGGACGCACTGACTGCACTGAACACTGCACTGGCTCATGATGCACTTTTGATATATGTTCCGAAGAATACAAAGGCGGAAACGCCAATAAGAATAGCGAACATCCTGTCTGGCGAGCAGGATACCATGATTGTAAGACGTGTGCTTATAATCATGGAAGAGTGTTCCAAGGCTACCGTTTTCTTTGTAGACCACGTGAAAAGCGACCGCAATTTCCTGACATCGCAGGTGATTGAGGTGGTGGCAAAGGATGGGGCACAACTTGATATGTATGAGTTGGAGGAAACACACGAAAACTGTAACCGGTTCAGCAACCTGTACATAAAGACGGGGAAGAATGTGTCCATAAGGCATAATAACCTGGTTCTCTCAAACGGCGTGACAAGAAACGGCATTGATGTCTATCTGCAAGGGACAGACTCAAGCGTCTTCCTAAACGGGGCTGTCATTGCTGACCGTGGGCAACACGTGGACAATAACACTATAATAGACCACCAAGTGCCGCAATGTAAGTCTGAAGAATTGTACAAATATGTCATTGATGACACGGCAGTGGGAGGATTTGCCGGCAAGATAATGGTGAGAGAGGGCGCGCAACAGACTTCTTCGCAGGAGACGAACAACAATATGTGTGCGTCATCGGATGCAAGAATGTTCACGCAACCGATGCTTGAGATTTATGCGGACGACGTGAAGTGCGCCCATGGCTCTACTGTTGGCGTGATGGACGAGACTGCATTGTTCTATATGCAGCAACGGGGAATACCGCTGGAAGATGCCCGCACACTGCTAAAGACGGCATTCATATCGAAGGCTGTGGATAACATGAGATGGGATTCTTTCCGTGACCGTCTGCATATTCTCGTTGACAAGCGTCTGTCTAAGGAGGAAAGGTGTGGCACTTGCAAGATATGTAAATAACAATTTGGTTATAGGTTGTGGGTAATAGGTTACCGGTCATGATAACGGTTTGACCTGCCGCCAACAACAATAAACCAACAACAATAAAGAAAAATGCTTGACTTACAATCCATAAGAAACGATTTCCCGATACTTTCGAGAAAAATTTACGACAAATATCCGTTGGTGTACCTTGACAATGGTGCTACGACACAGAAACCTGTGTGTGTACTTGACGCCATGAGGGAGGAGTATCTCAATGTCAATGCTAACGTTCACCGTGGCGTACACTATCTTTCGCAACAGGCAACAGACCTGCACGAAGCGGCAAGAGAGAGGGTAAGACGGTTCATAAATGCCGGTTCCACCGCTGAAGTGGTGTTCACAAGGGGCACGACAGAGAGTCTTAACCTTGTGGCTTACTCGTTTACCGAGGCGTACATGAAAGAGCGTGACGAGGTAATTGTGTCTGTAATGGAGCATCACTCCAACATAGTGCCGTGGCAGTTGCAGGCACAACGTAAAGGGATTGTACTGAAAGTCATCCCTATGAGCGATGACGGCATACTCGATATGGACGCGTTCAAGGCACTGTTCAATGAAAAGACGAAACTGGTGAGTGTCACTAATGTCAGCAATGTGCTGGGAACGGTGAACCCGGTGAAGGAGATTGTGAGGATAGCACATGACAATGGTGTGCCTTGTATGGTGGATGGAGCTCAGAGTGCCCCCCATTTCAAAGTGGATGTAAGGGACATGGACTGTGATTTCTTTGCCTTTTCCGGCCACAAAATGTATGGTCCGACAGGAATAGGTGTGCTGTATGGCAAGGAGATATACCTTGAGAATATGCCGCCATACCAAGGCGGGGGCGACATGATTGGTACTGTATCATTTGAAAAGACGACCTTTGCAGCACTGCCACTGAAGTTTGAAGCCGGCACACCTGACTATATAGCGACACACGGACTGGCCACTGCCATTGAATATATGGAAAAGATTGGCATGGAGAACATTGAGGCTCACGAAAGGGAACTGACGTGTTATGCCCTTGAACAGATGCAAATGATACCGGGAATGACAATATTCGGACCAAAAGATACTTCTATCCGTGACGCCGTAATAAGTTTTCTTGTAAAGGAAAACGGCGGAAAGAGCGACAGATTCATTCATCATCTGGATATGGGCACACTGCTTGACCGCCTCGGAATAGCCGTGCGCACAGGACATCACTGTGCTGAACCGCTGATGAAACGATTGGGGATTCAGGGCACTGTGCGTGCTTCCTTGGCCGTATATAACACGAAAGAGGAAGTGGATACGCTCGTGGCAGGAATAAAACGTGTTGTAACGATGTTCTGAAAACAATGCAGAAGACTACTATACTTGAAATGAACCGTCTGACAGTGGATGAGTTCCACAAGGCAGAAAAGATGCCTCTGACAGTCGTTCTGGACGATGTCAGGTCGCTGTATAACGTCGGTTCCGTGTTCAGGACGGCGGATGCGTTTCGTGTCAGGGCTATATACCTTTGTGGTATAACCGCTACACCGGAACAGGTGCTTGGTGATGACGGCACAATGATAAGGGACTGCACCATTAAGGCGGCACAGGAGATTCACAAAACGGCTTTAGGAGCAGAGGAAAGCGTGGAATGGCGGTACTTCAAAACGGCAGAAGAGGCGGTGGAATCGCTGAAAAAGGACGGTTGCACCGTGCTGGCCGTAGAGCAGGCGCATGGTTCTACCATGCTGGGAGAGTTCCAACCGGAATGGGACTGCAATGCAGGAAACGGGAAATATGCCGTGGTTCTGGGTAACGAAGTGAAAGGTGTACACCAGGAAGTGGTAGATATCTGCGACGGATGTCTTGAGATTCCACAGTACGGAACAAAGCACTCACTGAACGTTTCGGTGACAGGCGGAATAATAATATGGCATTTTGCCAGTACTTATACAGGTAAATAAACAAGCCATCCATACTATACAATGTAGTATGGATGGCTTGTTTATTATCAGAAAAAGTTATCCTCATACCATGAAGATAACTTTTTTACTTTCGGGAATTTCTTTCTAAATGTTCATTGACATTGTTTTGGGCATTTGGAAGAACCTTAATTCTTCAGCATTTGCGAGATAGTACTTTCCAAATCCGGCTTCTCCAATGGTTTGGCCTTATAGGCATTGAAGCCCATTTGCAGCATTATCTCTTTATCTTCGTAAAAGGAAAAGGCTGTAACTGCAATAATCGGAACCTCTGCATTCAACTTTCTTATCTCCGCTGTTGCCGCATATCCGTCAAGAACAGGCATTCTTACATCCATCAACACAAGGGAAGGTGAGTACTTTATGAACATCTTGACAGCCTCAAGACCATTGCAGGCATGGATTAACTTATAACGTTTACCTAACATTGCCTTGACAATGGCATAGTTATCTTGACGGTCTTCTGCCACAAGTATGAGGAATTCGGATTGCTGAGACATCTCTTTCTCTTCATTCTTATGGCTCTTTTCCGCTTCGTGTAGCTTACTTTCCGCTACGTATGGCACCTCTATCCAGAATTCAGAACCTTGGCCTTCATTAGAGAACACACCACAATTACCGCTCATTTTCTCCGCAATCAACTGCGATACGGACAAACCGAGACCTGTACCCTGCGAGAATGAATTGAGTTTCACGAACCTTCCGAACACCGCCTTAAGCTGTTTCTGCGGTATTCCACATCCAGTGTCCTTCACAAAGAACCTTATCACGCCATTTCCCGGAGTATAATAGCCGATTGTTATCGTTCCCTTCTCAGTGAATTTGATAGCATTACTCAGGAAATTTGACAGTGCCTGGGTCAGTCTTGACCTGTTGGAACTGATATAACACTCCGCTTTCGCCACGTCTTTCACTATCTTTACCGTTGGTTTCACCTCTGGAGTGTACTCCTTTATGATGGAATCTATCATGTCATTGACATCCATTGTCCTGGTGGAGAAAGCGACAGTGCCTGACTCCATCTTTGATAACTCCACGGTATTGTTTATCAATCGCAGCAACAGTTTATTGTTATAACTGACAATATTAGACAGTTCCTTCTTCTCAGCCTCATCCTTTAATGCAGCAATCATGCCAGAAAAACCAACAATCGCATTGAGTGGAGTGCGTATTTCATGGCTCATATTGGCGAGGAAAGCACTCTTTAACTGATTGCTTTCTTCCGCTTTTTCCTTTGCTGCACGCAGTTCGAGTTCCAAACGCTTTGTTTCCGTAATCAGCATCATAGCACCTATGAGCGTCAAAGGCTTACCATACACATCTCTTTCAAAGACAATGCACTGCAATGTGTACCATTCCTCAAGATCAGTATCATCATGTACGAGTTTTTTGAAATCCACTCTCACATAATCCACCTTGCCATTACGTATAGAATCAATAGCAGTCTGTACCTTATCAAATGTATCTTCCGTTATCCGACTGAAGAAATCGTCCACAGAAACGGCGTAAGTGGTATTGGTATCACTGGATTTTTCTACAATTTTCTTGACGTCATCAAAATAGAGAACCCTTTCATTCAAATGCCAAACCCACGGCTGTATCGTCGAGACCTCAAGGGACATGGCCAGTTTATAGTTACGAATAGAAATCTCTTTCTGCATCTTCCGCGTCCTTTCCAGCTCCCTATCCTTTATTTTCTGCGTCTTTTTAAGCATCCGCATATACATAAGCATATAGAGGAAGAGCAGCAATAACACGAAGAAACCACCGCCCACGTAGTAGCGATACTTGGAAATAAAGCTCTCAGGCTTGCCAAAATACACAGCATCATCAGGGTATTCCAGATTATTCGCATGGCAAGAGGCCAGCACTTGATAGTCAAGATAGTTCCTTTGCTTATTAAGTGTTACGATAGGAATGTTGCGCGGTTCTTTGCCTTGCAGCACGTGTCGGAGCAAATCAATAATCGCTGCACTCTGTGAAGCAAGGGTATTGAAGTTTCCCCCAGCCATATATCCATCCTCCATGCTACAGTCCGTGATAGAAAACACAGGGGTATTGGTAAATCCTCCCAACACCTTATATAGGTTATTGGACATATAGAAATCCTCAGAACTGCCGTTATTGGAATACCAAGTATAGAACAATATGCCGGTCTTATTGTCATATCCTCCCACTCTATCAAGCAACTGGTTTGTCGTCATGTCTGAAGGACTGATGTAATCAACAGTAATTCCAGCGAAATTCTCAACCAAAAGTTTCTTCAACTCCGCCTTAGCCATAACACTCCCCATACGGTTATCCGAGATGAACACAATATGATTCATCCCCACCAAAGTACGGCTCATAAGGTCAATAGTCCCCTTTATATTCAGCGGACTGATTAAACCAGTCATGTTATAACTCTTCTGCAGAGCCTTCAAGTCAACAGGCAACAGGTCTTCCTTGGTAATATCCTTTTGGCTTAACAAGTCATCCAATGAGATAGTCTGCTTTCTTTGCGAGCAGTTTATCATCGGAATACCCGGCCAATGCTTGTGTATTCCGTCCGCAAACAGTTCCCATGCAGCAACACCTACATATATTACCGCCTCCGGCCTTACCGGATATTTGGAAAATATGCTATCCATTCTCGCCTGTTGCTGTTCCTTTGACCTTATGTCCAAGGCCTTTATATGTTCTGCATAAACCGGTACTCTCTGTTCTTTAGACAGATACTGCACCACGGCATCTTCCATATTGTTCTTCCAGTTCACAGATTCCATGTAGCAATTAAGCACAAGCACATAGTCATCAGCGGCCTTTATCTGTGAGAAAAAAGAACAAACAATGATATTAACAGTATAATTTTACTCTTCACAACAATACAATTTACCAATTATTGAAACTATTGAAGAAAGTTCCCCCTACCGAGGAATCATTTAATCTTGCTGGCAATTATTTTAGAAAAGTCGTCAGTATTAAGAGGTTTTGGTAAATAAGCATCAAAACCTTTATCAAGAATATACTCCTCTTCCTCCGCCAATGTGTAAGCAGTAATGGCTATTATGGGTATAGAAGAATCCCAAGCCTTTATTTTTTCGAAGGCTTCGTACCCATTCATCACAGGCATTCTTATATCCATCAATATGAGGTCAGGACGCTCTTTCTTTACACAGTTCAGCGCTTCTTCTCCGTTCCAAGCATGAATAACCTTATATTTTTTCCGAAGAATCATCAAATCCAGAAGAAAATTACTGTTATCATCTTCCGCAACAAGAACAAGTTTCTTCTTTTCTTCAAGCTTCACGCTCTCCGAGTCCTGCGCCAATGCAACTCATATTCGCACACTGTCCATTACCGGCCACAGTCTTATTGTCAGGCATTTTCAATGGAAGAGCCATCCAGAACGTAGAACCATATCCCTCTTGGGACTCTACTCCCATCTCGCCTCCCAATGCTTCCACAAGCCGTTTGGTTATTTCCAGTCCGAGACCAGAGCCACTGATTTCATCATTCAGTTTCACATACCTTTGGAATATGATTTCCTTCTTGTCCTCAGCAATCCCTATACCCGTGTCCGACTCATATATATATATGCGTAAAGCATCCTGCATGTGATAGCCAAAACGTATGAATCCATCTCTGGTAAACTTCAAGGCATTGTTCAACAAGTTATTGATTATCTGCAACAAGCGTACCCTGTCAGTAGCAATTACAATGTCTGTCTCCGGTTTATCAAGCACAATCTTCACAGCAGGGTTAACAGCCCGCATCTGCACCTCATTGAAAATCTCGTCAAAGAACTTCCCTAACGGAACTTCACGGGAACGCAACTGTATAACACCATCCTCCATTTTCACAATAGAAGTAATATCATCCAACAACTGCTTCATCAACAAATGATTCTCTTCTATTGCCATAAGATATGTATTTTTCTCCTCTTTATCCTCGGTTTCGGCCATCAATCGGGCAAATCCCACTATTGAACTCATCGGAGTACGTATCTCGTGGGCCATATTAACCATGAAACTGGAGACCCTTTCTCCTTCTATTTCTGCATGCCTTATTTCTTTTTCAATGATATCAGTCATATATTTTTCAGTTAGATGTCGTACAAGGGTATCAAAAAACAGAGGAAAATGCAAGTTTCATTTATCCTTTTTATTGTTTTTACACTTTGTTAACAATCAACTATCTGTTAATCTTTTTCAGCCCCATGCCTCCAAGTAGGAAGAAAAGTATAATGCCAAAGAACAATCCGGCCATTGCATCTATGGCGTAATGTGCCATAATATACACCGTTGACATACACAAGAACACATACGGTACAGCCAAACAAAGCATATATTTCCACAATCTCATTCTTCCTGCCATTATCATTACCAACGTAGCTATCGCCACATGGCTTGAGGGAAAAGCCGCCGTCGGCCGTTCACCTGCATGGTGAGCCATCATGCAAAGGTTATAAAACAAGCCGCCATCCCAACCCGGAGACTTGATACACTCGGTGGAATGGGAGAAATAATCACCTATATCAGGAAAAGAACCCTTCGCTATCTCCTCTATTCCCACAGCCGGATAATAATACTGCGGTCCGGTAACGGGCAAGAAAAGGAATATCACATAACAGATGAAAAAGCCACCGAAGATGATATATGCCACACGTTCCAACTGCTGATAGTCACGGAAATAAATATATATTATGGTGACAACAAAGAACAGATAGTACGACACATACCCCATATACATCAATTCTGACACCACGGCACTGCTGAAAAATCGCGAGAACCACAGAGCGGGCTGCATACTGAAGAGGTCCTGCTCGTAAGCAGCAAAGAAATGGTCAAGACATCCGAACTGGTGATTTATATCATAAGTATCGGGATACCATGAACCGAGCATCAGCATAAGATAGGCAATACGACACAACACAATGAAACGACATGGCCACAGTCTGTAAACAATCCATAGCGCAACAGTCCCGCTCAGCAACGTCACACGCTGCCAAAGCAGCGCCTGCGGATCGTCAATACCTGTCCATGTGAAGAGTATCACCACCGCCGTTACGGCAGCATAGGCAAACTGTGCCAGTTCCGGGGCCATGAACCCCCAGCGGCCAAGCCTCAGCGCAGCATCCTTATAGCCTTTCCCCCGCTTACCTGTCATCGGCAAGAAGTGTTGTTTCAATTTTATCATTGCATCTTTATTTCAACATTTCCCTTACGCCGTCGGCCAGTTTCCATTCCGGATGATAGCCGAAATCATTAACCGCCGGTGTTATGTCACAGCGCCAGTTACGCTGCTTCAGTATGTTGTAATGGTCATTATTGAGAGTTGACAATTTGCCGGTGGCATGCACATACAGGTCACTAACGGCGCATACTAGCTTAAGAACCCATAACGGGAAGGTCAGTCGCAACACATACTTCTTGCCGAGTTCCGCCATTATAAGGTCACTGAATGTGCGTGAAGTGTACACCTCTCCATCACTAAGGAAATACGCATTACCGACAGTTTTATCCGATTTCATCGACTTAAACACTGCCTGTACCACATCTTTCACGAAGACAAAGGTGATATCCTGACGCTTATATCCCACGGCCACATCCATACCACGCCGTATGCTGTCAGCCATCATCATGTAATCTTTCTCCCGAGGCCCATACACTCCAGTAGGACGGAGTATGGTAAACGGCAACTTGGCATAATGCCTCATCCATTCCTCCGCCGCAAGTTTACTCCTGCCATAAGCGGTATTGGGCTGCGGTATGTCCGTTTCGCATATTTCCTCATACGGCATCTGCTCCTTCACCGGTCCGAAAACGCTAAGACTGCTTATCAGGACAAACCGTTTTACGGTTGGCGAAGTCTTCTCAACAGCCTTCACCAGATTCTCCGTCCCATAGGTATTAACCTTAAAGAACGTATCATCATCCAGAGCCTTGGTCGCCCCTGCGGCGTGTACAACATAGTCAAAAGGCAGCCCTTTAAGCGCCATCGTCATCTGGCTCTCGTCAGACAGGTCCAGTTCCACGCGGCGGATACGCTCATCCTGCAGATATTTCATGCTGCTCGTGCCACGCACTGCAGCCCACACCTCCATGCCCAAGGCCAATGCTTCTTCCACTATGAAAGAGCCTATGAACCCCGAAGCCCCTGTTATAAGAATCTTTTCTTGTGCCATTGTTATGATGTGATACTTGTTTTTGCGCCACAAAGGTACTCAAAAAGTGTATAATAAACAAATCAAAAACATATAATTTGCTTTTTTATTTGGCACATAAAACATTTTTCCGTAACTTTGCAAGATGTAAACAGACAGATGTAAGGTTGCAGACAGTTCACAGAGCAAAGTCCTTAAAGAACCATACAACCGGCAAATGCTCCGTTGACCGGCCAACGGCGACAATACAAACAAGCAATAACGACCAAACAACCACATAATGGCAGACGACTTCGACATACACACTGAACACAGCACCCCGACAGAGAAAGACTTTGAAAAAGCCCTGCGCCCACTGCAATTCAACGATTTCAGCGGGCAGCAGAAGGTGGTGGAGAATCTCAAAGTCTTTGTGGATGCCGCAAAATACCGTGGCGAGCCGCTTGACCACACGTTACTGCACGGTCCTCCGGGACTTGGCAAGACGACACTATCCAACATCATCGCCAACGAGCTCGGCGTAGGATTCAAAATTACATCGGGCCCTGTCCTTGACAAACCCGGCGACCTTGCCGGACTGCTGACATCGCTGGAGACAAACGATGTACTGTTCATTGACGAGATACACCGCCTGTCTCCCGTGGTGGAAGAGTACCTGTACTCCGCCATGGAGGACTACCGCATCGACATAATGATAGACAAGGGCCCGTCGGCAAGGAGCATACAGATAGACCTCAACCCCTTCACACTGGTTGGAGCGACCACCCGTTCCGGACTGCTCACGGCACCATTGAGGGCACGATTCGGCATAAACATGCACCTTGAGTACTACGACCCCAAGACATTGGCAAAGATAATACGCCGTTCAGCCAGTCTGCTGAGGGTACCGATAAGCGATGCCGCCTGCGACGAGATTGCCAGACGCTCGCGCGGTACGCCACGTATATCAAACGGATTGCTGCGCCGTGTGCGCGACTTCGCACAGGTAAAAGGCAACGGTTCCATCGACATGGAAATAGCAAAGGTGGCATTGGAGGCTCTGAACATTGACGAATACGGTCTGGACGAGATAGACAACAAGATACTGCTGACCATCATCGACAAGTTCCAAGGGGGACCAGTAGGTGTCGGTACTATTGCCACCGCCATAGGAGAGGATGCCGGAACAGTGGAAGATGTATATGAGCCATACCTCATTATGGAGGGATTCATAAAGCGGACACAGCGCGGACGCGTGACAACGGAACTGGCATACGCACATCTTGGGCGCGATGCCTACCGTTCAGGCAGCAACATCATCACGCCGACATTCTTCGACTGACAACGAAACAAGGCTTCAGTCTACACACATTAACCAATACGCACTAACGGTTTCAAACAGAAACACACCACTTATGAGAACAGCAATCTTCACTGGAGTATTCAACCCCTTCACCATAGGTCATGCCGACATTGTCGCAAGGGCACTCAAGGTATTCGACAAGGTGGTCATAGGCATCGGCTACAATCCGCACAAACATGAAGAAGCCGACATTAACAAGCGCATAGACCAAATAAAGGCCGTCTACAAAGACGACCGACGTGTGGCGGTAGAGGCATACTCCGACATGTCGGCTGACTTTGCAGCGCGACACAATGCCACGGCAATGGTGAAGGGAATACGCTCGGTACAAGACTTTGAATATGAGCGCAAGCAGGCAGAATACAACAACATGCTGGGTGAAGGCCTTGAGACCGTAGTGTTCTTTGCAAGACCTGAACTGGCTTCCCTGTCGTCAAGTGCAGTAAGGACACTGCAACTGTTCGGCAAGGACGTAAGCAAATTCCTGCCATAAAGAAACAGCCACCTGCAAAAGGGGCACAATCACACAGTAAAAGGGGCACGATTACATTGCGAAAGGGGCACGATTACACAGTAAAAGCATCCCTTTTACAGAACAGGGGAGACAGTCTGTCCCGATAACACCAAACCATCAACCATAATTTATGATTACTTACAATTCAGAAAACGTCAAAATGCCGAAAATACGCAAGCGCGACACCACGGCATGGATAAAGAAAGTGGCTGCAAAATACGGCAGAGAGGTTGGAGAAATAGGCTACCTTTTCTGTGATGACGAAAAGATTCTTGAGGTAAACCGGGAGTATCTGCAGCATGACTACTATACGGACATCATAACGTTTGACTATGACGAGGAAGACATCATCAGCGGCGATCTGGTGATTTCCCTCGACACCGTGCGTTCAAACGCCACACTTTTCGGCAAGAACTACGAGGAAGAACTGTACCGTGTCATCATCCACGGCATCCTGCACCTGTGCGGCATAAACGACAAAGGCCCCGGAGAGCGCGAGATAATGGAAGCAGCAGAAAACTACGCACTGAAAATCAGGACAGAATAAATACTGAAGGTCGAAATGGAAGAGTGTACCGTATTGCCATAAAATGCCATTGCCGTCACCACAAGAAAAAGGTATTCTGACACCTGACAGTAACAGGTCAAAAACAATAGCACGGACAACCTGCAATATCATTATACTACATTTTTCCACCCTCGGACACCCCGAAAACGCAAAAATCGCCACCTTTTGTTGCAAGTTTCAGCAAAAAGCAGTACTTTTGCTGTCAAATTGTAAACCAACATTACGCTATCAACAAAGAAAATGGAAAAAGTAGATAAACTGGACAGGAAGATTATGGCTATCCTGTCAGCCAATGCCCGCATCGCCTTCAAGGACGTGGCAGAGGAATGTGGTGTGTCCCGTGCCGCCGTTCACCAACGTGTAGAACGCCTTAAGGAAGAGGGCGTTATAACAGGCAGCGGTTTTTCCGTTGACCCCAAGGCCGTTGGCTACACTACCTGCACCTACGTAGGCATAAGACTGGAGCGTGGTTCCATGTACAAGGACGTGGTAAAAAAACTCCTTGAGATACCGGAAATCGTGGAATGCCACTTCACCACCGGTCCTTATACCATGCTTGTAAAACTATATGTACGCGACAACGAGCAGCTCATGGACCTTCTCAACAACACTCTGCAGTGCATTGACGGCGTGGTATCAACGGAAACACTTATCTCTCTCGACCAGAGCATAAAGCGTGACGTGCCAATACATTTTGAAGAAGCGGAATGAAAAGATTTTCATTAGAAAATATAACAAACGGAATTTACTCTGACTTCCCCGAAGCCCGACGCAAACCTGTAATCGGTATCACTGCCAACCACAGCGACATTGATGTCAATGTGCGCGACGCATACCAAAAACAGGTGGTGGCAGCAGGCGGCGTGCCGGTCATAATACCGCCCATTGCCGATGCGGATATCATAATAAACACTATTGAAAACCTTGACGGCATAATCCTATCAGGCGGAGGAGACTATAATCCCCTGTGGTGCGGAGAGCAGCCTTCAACCATGTTGCACAGCATAAATGCCACAAGGGACAGTGCCGAACTGCTGTTGACACGCCTTGCTTTCAACCGGCAGATACCTATGCTTGGCATCTGCCGTGGTATGCAGACACTGGCAATGGCACTCGAAGGTCACGTGGCACAGGACCTGAGCGAGGCGAAAAACAGAGCCAAGGCAACAGAAAAGGACGGAAAAGCAACTATAATAAAGCACTCTCAGGATGCAGACCGCACGGAACCTACACACACCGTAACCGTGTGCGAGGCTTCCACCTTATATAATATATATAAAGAGGAGACAGAAGGAAACGCACTGACACTGGGCGTCAACTCCTTCCATCACCAGGTGGTGGACGAAACGGGCAGACATTTCAATGCCACAGCGTTCAGTTCTGACGGCTTCATCGAAGCGATGGAGAGCAACGAGCGTAAAGCCGTAATGGGAGTGCAATGGCATCCCGAATGGTTAGGCGAGGAAGGTCTACCGATTTTCCGCTGGCTGGTATACGAAGCGGACGTGTTCAGAAAGGCCAAGGAACTGCATTCGCATATCGTAACGCTTGACACGCACTGCGATACACCGATGTTCTTCCACCAAGGAGTGGACTTCACCAAACGTGACCCACGCATATTAGTGGACATACATAAGATGAACGAGGGGCGACAGGATGCGACTATAATGGCGTGTTACCTGCCACAACCACCGGAAAGCCTTGACGTGAAGACCGGAAAAGGCGGTAAGACATTCCGGGAGATGGTGAATTTCGATGTTGATTCTCCCAAAGAATACACAGACTTCATATTCGATGAAATCGGTAAAATCGTAGCATCAAAGTCTGATTACATAGCCTTTGCACGCAACAGTGAAGACATTCTCCACAACAAGAGACAGGGAAAGAAAAGCATCATACTCGGCATAGAAAACGGGTTGGCCATAGAGCACGACCTTGACAACATCAAGCACTTTGCTGACCGCGGCATTGTCTACATGACATTATGCCATAACGGCGACAACCTTATCTGCGACTCTGCCCGTACCGTCAACACCCATGGGGGCGTTTCTGATTTCGGAGCAAAGGTAATAGCGGAGATGAACCGTCTCGGCATAATGGTGGACCTCAGTCATGGAGGAGAGAAAAGTTTCTATGACGCACTGGAGATAAGCCATACACCAATAGTATGTTCACACTCTAACTGCCGTGCATTGTGCAACCACCCGCGCAATCTCACCGATGACCAGTTGCGCGCCATCGCAAAAAGGGGCGGTGTAGCACACACTACATTCTACCATGGCTTTCTAAAGCCATCGGGAACAGTACTCGGATGTTCGGAGAACACCACGACAGAGACAGACATTCTCGATGGAATCGCACATTTGGAACATGCCATCCGCATCATGGGCATTGACCACGTAGGCATAGGAACTGACTTTGACGGAGATGGAGGGGTACTCGGCATGGCCGACTCTTCAGAGGTTATAAACTTCACTAAGCACCTGTTGAGGAAACGTTACTCTGAAGATGAGATATGTAAGATATGGGGCGGCAACTGGCTTCGTGTCATGGAAGAGGTGCAGAACAGTAAAGCATAATCACAAACTACATGATAAAAAAAATCTATTCATTGTTCTTTCTCTCACTGCTTGTGGTGCTTTCTGCCTGCAACAGCGGCAAGCGGGCACAAGCGGTAGAAGATGAAGGGATTGCCCTTGCAGGGCCGACATTCAACGAAGACTCCGCCTTTTTCTTTTGTGCGGAGCAATGTGGTTTCGGGCCACGCACCATGAACAGTGATGCCCACGACAAATGCGAAGCGTGGATAGTGCGGAGTTTCAAGCAATATGGTTGCGATGTAATCACCCAAAAGGCTGACTTGAAAGGATGGGACGGCAAGATGCTGAAATCAACAAATATCATTGCCCGTACAAATCCGGAAGCGGAACAAAGAATTGTGATATGTGCGCACTGGGACAGCAGGCCTTGGGCGGACAACGACACGGACACATCTAACTGGAAGAAACCCGTAATGGCAGCAAATGATGGTGCTTCGGGCGTGGCGGTAATGATGGAACTGGCTCGCTGTATAAACGCTTATCCCTCAGGAAACGCCGATTCCACCGTCGTGGATACGACACAGATGGGGTACGGAATAGACTTTGTGTGTTTCGATGCCGAGGACTATGGTACTCCGCAATGGTCCGGACAGGACGACAACGAGGACACATGGGCACTGGGGGCACAATACTTTGCCAAGAATCTGCCAGCCAGTCCGGCAAAGGACAAGAACGGTTCCGCAACGAAATATTCATTCGGAATCCTTCTCGACATGGTGGGAGGACAGGGTGCACACTTCTATCATGAGGGGCTGTCAAAGCATTATGCACAGAATCTTCTGGCAGAAGTGTGGCAGGCGGCATACCATGCCGGATATTCATCTGTATTCATCAACCAGGACGGAGGGACGGTGACAGATGACCACAAGCCACTGAACGAAGCGGGAATACCTACGATTGACATCATACCATACTACCCTGACTGTCAACAAAGCAGCTTCGGACCTACATGGCATACCGTAAATGACGATATGCAACACATTGACAAAAGCACTCTAAAGGCTGTCGGGCAGACACTTGTGCAATTCCTGTACGGACTCGATTAATAAACAACATTTTTTATATAACATAATACTAATGAACTCTACTACTCTTTTTGATAATTGTATAGACAAGGTTCTGGATAAAGAACGTTGTCTTAGAGCCTCTCATACTTCTATATTTATAGTAGATGAAGCATTGAACCTCCTTTCGGTCAATAGCCAGGAGATTCATGACGCCCAAGGTAAAAGGATGAGACCTGGCGACTATCTGGGATGTATCAATGCTGCAGAAAGCACTGCCGGATGCGGAACGCACGAGTATTGCAAGTTTTGCAAACTGCGAAACTCGGTAAAAGAAGCGATGAGCATCAACAGACTCGTGATGGACGAATGTACTCTAACACAGAAAGACAACAACAAAATCGTAATAGAAAACACCATTACACCATTCATATTCAAAGGAAAGAAATACGCAATAATATTCGCCGTGGACATTTCCGCACGCAAACAGAAACAGGTAATGGACCGTGTATTCTTCCATGACGTGCTGAATCTGATGGGAGCATTGAACGGTTTCGTGCAGCTTCTGTTGGAAGAACCGGACCAAGAGCTATTGAATGAGGTAAAAAAACTAAGTGAGCAGGTTATCAATGACATCTCATACCAAAAGGATATACTTAATGCCGAGAACAACTCCCTGGCTCTGTTACCTACTGACATAAAGGTAAAGGATTTTGTAGAGGATGCCAACATATCACTAAATTTAACCGTGCAGCATTTCCACGGCAAACTATTGATTGACAACACCTGTAATACAGATGTGCAAATACGCACGGATGTCAGGCTATTGCACCGCATTATCCTCAATATGGTGAAGAACGCCGTGGAGGCTGCGCCTGAAAACGGCACAGTGACAGTGACCGTTTCTCAGACAGAGGCAAAGGATGCCGTAACGTTTTCCGTAAACAATCCCGGTGTGATACCGGCGGAGAACCGTAGCAAGATATTCCGGTTCGGACAGTCCTCAAAGGGTACCGGACGGGGATTGGGTACTTATAGCATGAAACAGTTTGGCGAAAACTATCTTAAAGGGCATATATGGTTCACCACAGATGAAGAAAACGGCACCACATTCTTCTATACCCTGCCCTTGAATGCAGAATTATAGGTACACTCTATGGGTGAAGCATGACGGAAAAACAATAAGCCTGTAAACCACAAACTATCCATATAAGCAATTGACTGAAACCACCGCCTCCCTGACAATAGCCTTGCTTGCAGCGGGGAAATTGCCATTACAAGACGCCATAAAGCTGTATGAAGCAACGGGGTCTGCCAGTAACGTGATAGAGCATAGGAAAGAAATCCGTGACATCATACCAGATGCCACGGATAATCTCGTTGACTTCATGAAAGGGGATATATCAAATTATGTGAAGAGGGCGGAAGAAGAGCAACTGTGGTGTGAAAGGAACAGTGTGTCGATACTGTCATACGCCGACCATGACTATCCCTGCCGGCTGCGTAACTGCACGGATGCGCCTATGGCCTTGTTCACAAAAGGGGATTGTAACCTTAACACTGACCACATAATCAATATCGTAGGCACACGCAAATGCACCCCTTATGGCAGGGATACGATAAACGGTATCGTCAGGAATCTGAAAGAGTTGTGCCCGGATATCATCATAGTGAGCGGACTGGCTTACGGCATTGACATCTGCGCCCACCGTGCCGCCCTGTGCAATGGTATCGCGACAGTAGGAGTTGTGGCACACGGCCAGGACAGGCTATACCCACAACTGCACCACATTGAAGCTGACAAGATGGTGGCAGACGGTGGTGCTGTCATAACAGAATATTTCCACGGTACACGCCCTGAGGCACGGAACTTTCTGCAACGCAACCGCATCATAGCGGGAATGTGCGACGCTACAATTGTGGCCGAGAGCGCTTCGCACGGCGGAGGTCTTGTTACCGCCCGTCTGGCGCAGGACTACAACCGCGAGGTGTTTGCCATACCAGGACCGATAAATGCAGAGTTCAGCAAGGGATGCAACAATCTTATCCGTGACAACAAGGCCGCTTTGGTGTCCTCAGCAGAAGATATCATAAACGCAATGATGTGGCAGGATGCGGAAAAAGTGACCAAAGCACGGAAGCAAGGCATAGAACGGACTCTCTTTCCTGCCCTGACACCAGAAGAACAGGCTATTGTCAATGCTCTGAAAGAAAAAGGAGACAGCCAGTCGAACGCCTTGACGCTTTACACAGGGCTGCCTATCAGCACAGTCGTAGCGCAATTGTTTTCCCTTGAAATGAAAGGGGTAATAACGTCTTTATCCGGTAACACATTCCATCTTATCGGCTAAAAATTGAGAAAAAACATCATTTTCCTCTTGAAAAATTTGCATATTAGGAGAAAAATAACTACCTTTGCACCGCAATAATAAAAATATTGTGTCGGGCTTTTAGCTCAGTTGGTTAGAGCAACAGACTCATAATCTGGAGGTCCAAGG
>CAZPNC010000039.1:0-21582 GCA_964587945.1 uncultured Prevotella sp.
GAGCCTTCTGGAGCGGTGTCTTATAGTCGAGAGCCTCACCTGTATATGAGATGAATACTGTAGGAATCATCAGTGTGTCACCAATAACAAAGGCAGAAGATGTAGGATCCCATGCTGAATAACCACGTGCTTCGAATGTGGAGCGTATGCCGCCGGATGGGAAAGAAGATGCGTCAGGCTCCTGCTGTACGAGGCTTTTACCTTCAAATGTTTCTATCATTCCACCCTTCCAGTCATGTTCTACGAAAGCATCATGCTTCTCTGCTGTCGTACCTGTGAGTGGCTGGAACCAGTGCGTGCAGTGTGTTGCACCGAGTTCCATAGCCCATTTCTTCATGCCCTCAGCAACTTTGTCTGCGGTGGCGCGGTCAAGTGGTGCGCCATTATCGATGACATCAAGCATCTTGTCATAGACCTTCTTTGGAAGGTATTTGAACATTTTCTGCTTGTTGAAGACATATTTGCCGAAAAATTCGGAAGGACGTTCTGCCGGTGCCGGCACTTCTACTGGGCGTTTCTTAAATGCCTCGGCTACAACCTGGAATCTTAAATTTGCCATTGTATTAAGTTTTTATTGATTTTGATTCTTGTTTGCTTGCCGCTTCCGTGTTCCTCTCTCCTTAAACAAGGACATAGAAGCGTTTTTGTTGTTGACTACCTTTGCAGTGTAAGGTTATTTCTGCACTGCAAAGGTAGTGTTTTTTTCGTATTCACACAAGTTTTTTTACACCTTTATATAATTAAGGCGCTACGGTGAAACCTACAACGAGGTAGCCCTTCTTTGTGCTTGGATTGCATGAACCTTCCATGAATACAGGCAGGCTCCAGCTCTTGCATACCGGAATTTCCTTGGTAGCACGGAGCGCAATGTTCGTTACTGCGAAACCGTCTGCTGCATTATAGAAAGAAGTCTTGAACGGAACAGCGCCTATTGTAGCCTTCCAATCACAGGTGGCAAGTGTGAATGGTGCGCTTAGTTGCAGGTAAGAGGAGTATGCTCTCTTGCCTTTGTCGTTGAAACCGTCGGCACCTGCGAAGTTGGTGTACCACTGAATGGCCAGAGGACCGAAGTCATAACCGATGTTGGCTTCCCATACGTGGGATGTGTCATGGGCACGATACTCAAAATAAGTGTTTCCTTGTCCATAGTAGGAGAACCAGTAATCGGTGATACCTACATTGAATCCTCCTGTCGTGTAGGCAAGGGTGAGGTCAAATTCCTTTGTGTCCTGTGTGTTAAGGAAACCGTAACTACCCTATGCGGCAAGTGAGAGTCCCTTGTATGACAGGGTTGCTGATGGTTGGATGGCTGCATCTCCGAGTTCTTGGCCACGCCAAATGTAACGTGAAACAACGTCTGCCGCAACAGTACCTTCTACTTTTTCCTGAGCGTTCGCTGCGCTAATGCTCATCATACCCATAACTGCGAGGGTCAATACCTTGATAATTCTCATAATCTTTTTCCTTTCCTGAATTAAAAGATGAATAATTTGTGTTTGTGTATATATAATGTTTGTGTATGTATCTGGAAAGTCTTGTGGTGTCAGAAGGCGTTTTTGGCGGTTCGTTTCAATTGCGCATCCAGTCGTATATGCGGCGCATCGCCTCTTCACAGTCCTCCTTTTCGCCGAAGGAAGTGAAACGTACATAACCTTCTCCTGATGGTCCGAAGCCCACACCCGGTGTGCATACTATGCTTGCTCCATAGAGAAGCTGGTCGAAGAACTTCCATGATGGTAGGTCGTTAGGTGTCTTTACCCACAGGTATGGGGCGTTTTTCCCTCCGAATACCTCGAATCCCATGCGGGTAAGAGCATCGCGCATCAGTGTGGCATTGTCCATATAGTAGTCTATTACGGCCTTTGTCTGTGCCTTGCCTTCTGGTGTATATATCGCTTCCGCTGCGCGTTGTGATATGTAACTCGTTCCATTGAACTTCGTACTCTGCCTTCTGTCCCACAGATGGTTTAGCTCTATGCGCTGTGTTCCATCCAAAGTGACTGCCGTCAAGTCCTTAGGTATAACGGTATAACCGCATCTTACGCCGGTGAATCCGGATGTTTTGGAATACGAGTGGAACTCTATTGCGCATTTGCGTGCCCCTTTTATCTCGTAAATGGAATGAGGTATGTTGTCTTCTCGTATGAAAGCCTCGTATGCAGCGTCGTAAAGAATGAGCGTATCGTTCTTCAATGCGTAGTTCACCCACTTGCGTAGTTCCTCCTTTGACAGTACTGTCCCGGTAGGATTGTTAGGGTAACAGAGGTAAATCATGTCAACCCTGTGGTCAGGAATCTTCGGTATGAACTGGTTTTCTGCCGTACATGGCATGTAGTTCACGTTGCTCCAAGAGCCGTTTTCTAATACTCCGGCACGTCCGCACATCACGTTAGAGTCAATATAGACAGGATATATTGGGTCTGTCATGCCTATTGAGTTGTCCCACCGTACAATGTCACCAATGTTGCCGGTATCCGATTTCGCGCCGTCGTTAATGAAAATCTCGCTTGGATCAAGGTGTATGCCGCGTGGAAGGAAGTCATTCTTTATGATAGCATCACGCAAGAAGTCATATCCTCTTTCCGGACCATATCCCCTGAACGTTGCTTTCTCCGCCATTTCGTCCACAGCTTTGTGCATTGCTTCTATTACCGCAGGAGCCAATGGACGCGTCACATCGCCTATACCAAGACTTATCACCTTTATCTTCGGGTGTGAAACCTTGTAGGCATTAACCTTCTTCGCTATGTCAGCGAACAGGTAATTGCTCGAAAGTTTCAGGTAATGTTCGTTTACTAATGCCATTTTTTTACTTTCTTTTATATGTTGTAAGTTTGCTGTCTTTTCTTTGTCACCCTGCTACCACCTATTCCGGCAATGCTATTTCGCCTTCAAATGATATGGCGGCAGGTCCTGTCATCAATATGTGGTTGGTGTCCCTGTCCCACTTTATGTTCAGCATTCCGCCGTCCATGAGTATGTTGCTCTCGGCGTTCCTCCGTCCTGTAAGTTTCGCCGCCACTGCTGTTGCGCAGGCACCGGTGCCGCAAGCAAGTGTTATTCCGCTGCCTCTCTCCCACACTCTCATCCGTATAGTGCCATCGGAGAGTACTTGTGCAAACTCTATGTTGCAGCGTTGGGGGAAAATGTCGTGCTTTTCAAGCACAGAACCGTATCGTCTTACATCGAACGTTTCTACGTCTTCATCTACGAATATGACGAAATGTGGGTTTCCCATTGAAACAAATGTCCCTTGAAACACACGTCCCAGAACTGTCATTTCATAATTTAAGGCCTTTCCACCATGTACTCCGAACTGTGCAGGCTGTTTCAATGTCGGCTCTCCCATATCCACTGTGACCGTTTCAACCTCGTTGTCTGCATTGGTATGCAGGTTCAGTATCTTTATGCCTGATAGTGTCTGAAGTCGTATAGGGTTCTTGTCCGTCATGCCTTTGTCGTGGAGATACTTCGCAACGCAGCGTGTTCCGTTTCCGCACATCATGGCTTCTGATCCGTCATTGTTGAATATCCTCATTGAGAAGTCGGCGTCCGGCTCCGTAGCCTTGCCTATGAGTATCAGTCCGTCCGAGCCTACACCGAAATGATATTTGCTCCATTCGGTTGATGCTTTGGCCGGGTCTGGTATATTATATAATAATGTATTAACATATATATAATCGTTACCTGCGCCGTGCATCTTTGTAAATCTGATGTTCTTTCTCATTGCTCTCTGATTGATTATTTTCACTTCTGTTTCTGAATCTGTTGCAAAATTACTACTTTTTGTCGGAAAAACAATCATATTATTGTCATTCTAACACAAAAATATTAAGAAAATAACAATTTGTTAGGATTTGGGGGTGTTTTGTTTACAAAATATAAGCAGTATGGCTGTGTGTGCTTACAATTTGAAATAGTACTCAATTTTTGTTAATCAAAGTGACATTTATATAACCTTTATATTGACAAAATGTTGTAATTTTGCACCATGAAACGAACAAAGTGTCACTTTTATGCCAATAATATGGTAAATGTCGATGCGGTAACAGTTTCAAAGCGCAGCCCATTGCAGCCTATTATATAAATAAGGTATATGGCATAGCGCATGAAGAGCAAGGTCGTAGAGACAAGACAACAACACAAACACAACATTTAATTAATTAAAAGGGTATTAAGTATGAAAAAGATTGAAGCAATCATCCGCAAGACAAAGTTCGAGGATGTGAAAGAAGCCCTGCTTAACTCTAACATTGACTGGTTTGAGTATCACGATGTACACGGTATCGGGCAGAGTCGTCAGGAGCGCGTTTACCGCGGTGTCCAGTATTCTACAGATGTCATTGAGCGTGTGGCTATCAGTATTGTGTGTCGCGAAATATTCGTTGAGTCCACCATAAAGGTGATAATGGACGTGGCACATACAGGCAAAATAGGTGACGGACGCATTTTCCTCAGCGATATGCTTGACTGTTATTCCATCCGCACAGGTGACCATGGAGACACTGTTCTGGCAGACAAGAAATAGCCGAAAGACAACAACACAACAACACAGACACAATTTGGTTCAAGGTAGTGGGTCTTAGGTTTCCGGCCGGAAGGATGAAAAGCATTGTTGCGACATTGCAATCCTCACAGCTGTAAACCGACAACCACAAGCCGGCAACCATAAAAAACGAAAGGAAAAGATTATGATGGACATATTATTTGCCACACCTCTTGCTGCGACAGTAGAGGAAGCGAAAGATTACGTTAACGGTCTTGATACCGTATGGGTACTGCTCGGTGCAATACTCGTGTTCTGGATGCAGCCGGGTTTCGCCCTTGTCGAGGCCGGACTGACACAGTCAAAGAACACCGCCAATATCCTTATGAAGAACTTTGTGGACTTTATGTTCGGCACAGTAATCTTCTGGATTGTCGGTTTCTCAATCATGTACGGCGAAGGCAACGGCCTTATTGGCTGGGAAGGCTTCGGTTTCATAGGCAGCGATTCAAACATTCCTGCTGAATGTACATTCATTTTCCAGACGGTTTTCGCCGCAACGGCAGCCACAATCGTATCCGGTGCCATGGCAGAACGCACAAAGTTCTCCATGTATGTAGTATTCTCAATACTGATATCCGCATTCATATACCCAATCGAAGGCCATTGGTCATGGGGTGGCGGCTGGCTTTCTGAAATGGGATTCCATGATTTCGCCGGTTCTACTGTGGTACACCTTTGTGGCGGTGCCCTTGCCCTTGCAGGTGCAATAGTACTCGGCCCACGTATCGGTAAGTATGGTAAGGATGGCAAAAGCCACGCTATCCCAGGTCATAACCTGATGATTTGCGCCCTCGGCGTATTCTGCCTATGGGTAGGATGGTTCGGTTTCAACCCTGCATCTACCGTAGCAGCAACAGGCTATGCAAATGCAGTAAGCATGTCACACGTGTTCGTCACCACCAACATGGCAGCGGCAACAGGTGCAATAGCAGCAATGTTCTACACATGGATTGTTGACGGCAAACCGTCACTCTCAATGCTCTGCAACGGCGTCCTTGCCGGTCTCGTAGGCATAACGGCAGGCTGTGACTGTGTAAGCATAGGTGCAGCAGCGCTCATCGGTGCGATTACCAGTGTGGTAATGTGTATTTCTGTCGGTTTCATCGACAAGGTCTGCAAGATTGACGACCCTGTAGGTGCAGTGTCTGTACACGGTGTTGGCGGTATTGTCGGAACAATACTTACCGGTGTATTCTGTGATTCTGCAATCGATGGCGTTGAAGCTTCAGTCGGAACGCAGGCACTTGGCGCATTGTCAGTAGGCGCATTCGCATTCATATGCGGCATGATTCTCTTTACTGTCATCAAATACACTCACGGACTCCGTTGCGACCGCATTATTGAAGAAGAAGGTCTTGACGTTTACGAGCACGGTGAGGCTTGCTATAACTGATGTTACCCAGCGTTCACCCTGTCACCACTGAGAGAATGGAACAACGGTAAGACAGGATGACACTACTCAAAGTGAAGGGCCTCCGCAAGGAGGTACCTTCACGTTTTGGGTAAAACAACACAACGACAGCGCACCGGTTGCAAGCCCTTTAAGGAAAGAACCCCAAGGCAAAGTGCCGGTAATCTGCAACCTATGACTATGAAGACTATACTACCGGACAATAGAAGCAAAAGCAGACTTAAACATTCACCAAATAAAGAAATTATAATATTATGTGTGGAATAGCATGTATTTTCAGTATCAAGCAGCAGACTGCTGAACTAAGGAAAAAGGCTCTGAAGATGAGCCAGAAGATTCGTCACCGCGGACCGGACTGGAGCGGCATCTATGTTGGCGGTTCCGCCATCCTCGCCCATGAGCGGTTAAGCATCGTTGACCCTGAATCGGGGCAGCAACCTCTGTTCTCTCCCGACAGGAAACAGGTACTTGCGGTTAACGGAGAGATTTACAACCATCGCGATATCCGTGCGGAATATGCAGGAAAATATGATTTTCAGACGGGCTCAGACTGCGAGGTCTTCCTCGCATTGTACCGTGAATGGAAGGCAAGTGGCAGTGATGATCCAAGTTGGATATTCGAGAAGGCAAGCGGAATATTCGCCTTTGCCCTTTACGACGAGGACACTGACGAGTATCTTATAGGCCGTGACCCGATAGGAGTGATACCTCTTTACATCGGGCATGACAAGGACGGAAAACTCTATGTGGCTTCAGAATTGAAGGCTCTGGAAGGATTCTGCGATGAATACGAGCCATTCCTGCCGGGTCATTACTACTCTTCAAGGCAGGGAAAGATGGTCAAATGGTATAAGCGTGAGTGGATGGACAAGATGCCGGGAGAATGCTCCGGCCCAATTGCCGACATCGCAAAACTGTCTTATAAGGAAAGTGTCACCGCGGTACACGATGCCCTTGAAGATGCGGTGAAGCGTCAGTTGATGAGTGATGTGCCCTACGGCGTGCTGCTGTCAGGTGGCCTTGACTCCAGCGTAACATCGGCAATAGCCAGGAAATATGCTGCAAAACGCATTGAGACAGGTGGTTCAGAGAAGGCATGGTGGCCTCGGCTGCACTCGTTCGCCGTTGGACTGAAAGGCGCCCCCGACCTTGTGAAGGCACGGGAAGTGGCCGATTTCATCGGAACCGTACACCATGAGATTAACTATACAATACAGGAGGGACTTGATGCCATCCGTGACGTGATATATTTCATAGAGACCTACGACGTGACCACTGTGCGTGCCTCAACGCCAATGTATCTCCTTGCCCGGGTCATCAAGTCCATGGGCATAAAGATGGTACTCTCCGGCGAGGGCGCAGACGAAGTGTTCGGTGGGTATCTGTACTTCCATAAGGCTCCGGATGCAAAGGAGTTCCATGAGGAAACAGTGCGCAAACTTGGCAAACTGTACCAGTATGACTGTCTCAGAGCCAACAAGTCACTAAGCGCATGGGGCGTGGAAGGTCGTGTGCCATTCCTTGATAAGGAGTTCCTTGATGTAACAATGTCACTCAATCCGGAACACAAGATGTGCCCGGGAACGGTGATGGAGAAGAAGGTTGTGCGCGAAGCATTTGCCGATATGCTGCCCGACAGTGTGGTATGGAGACAGAAGGAGCAGTTCTCTGACGGTGTAGGCTACTCGTGGATTGACACACTGAAGGAGGTTACGGCACAGGCCGTGAGCGATGAGCAGATGGCTCATGCGGCAGAACGCTTCCCGATAAACACGCCAATGTGCAAGGAAGAATATTACTACCGTAGCATCTTCGAGGAACATTTCCCGAGTGAGAGTGCAGCAAAGGCGGTGCCTCATGAGGCCAGTGTGGCTTGTTCTACAGCCAAAGCCCTTGAATGGGACGCGGCATGGAAAAACATGAACGACCCTTCCGGCCGTGCAGTGGCAGGCGTTCACGAGCAGGCATACGAATAGAAATACACGTGGCATGACCACGTAAATATACAGACAGGACACAATTATAAAGTGCATACTTTGTAATTGTGCCCTTTTTGTATTGTAAAAGGGGCCTGTTTATACTGTAAAAGTGGCCTGATTGCAATGCGATTTGGGCACTTTCGCAATACACCTTAATACAGACTCTGTCATGACTGTTCCCAAACAGGGCATACCGGTCAATGCGTAACCTTTATTTGTAGTCTTGAATTGTATTATAGTATATTCGTGTTAATATTGGTTAAACACTTGCTTTCGCCTCTTTTTTGTTGTAACTTTGTAGCGTGATTGCATGATTATGCACCTGTATAAGGCTCTTGGGATAACAGAGGGCCACGGTTAAACGTATATATATGTCAACAAAAAGGAAACGCAAAAATGAAGGTGGCGGAAGTGGGCTGCAAGTCGTTACACTCTGCATAAGCACCTCATTGGTACTCATACTGCTCGGTTTGGTGGTGTTCACCGGACTGACTGCACGTAACTTGTCTGCATACGTAAAAGAGAACCTCACCGTAACGGTGATGTTCGGTGACAATGTGTCCAACCGTGAGGCAGCGGTGCTGTGCAACAAGATGCACAAGAAACATTACGTTACCAAACTGACTTATATATCCCGTGAACAGGCTTTGAAAGAACAGTCAAAGGCTCTTGGCACCGACCCGTCAGAGTTTCTTGGCATGAATCCCTTTGTGCCGTCGGCAGAACTGCACCTGAAGGCTGATTGTGCCAATGCGGACTCCATGGCATGGATTACGCAGGACCTTAAGAAATACAAGCAGGTAGAGGAGGTGAGTTACCAGAAAGACCTGATGGACAGCGTGAACAACAACCTCAGCAAGGTTACCTTGGTGATGCTGGTGCTGGCTGCACTGCTGACGTTCATCTCCTTCTCCCTCATAAACAATATGGTACGTCTGGGCGTATATGCCCGCCGTATCTCCATCAATACGATGAAGCTTGTGGGCGCATCATGGGCATTCATACGCCGTCCCTTTATAGGTGTGGCGGTGATAGAGGGATTGATAGCCTCATTTGTGGCCGATGCTGTGCTGGCCGGCATAGGATATGCACTGTATGACTTTGAGCCTGACATCATGGAAGTGGTGACATGGGAAGTCATTGCCATCACCGGAGCATCGGTGCTGGTATTCGGTATCATGATTTCCACGGTGTGTGTGTTCTTCTCTGTCAACCGTTATTTGCGGATGCCGGCAAGGAACCTGTATAAGGCTTAGGCCTTCTGTTTTTCATAAAATACAACTTTTATATACATGGACAACAAAAATTTTGCGTTTGGCAAGACTAACTACATACTGATAGGTGTCAGTATGGTTATTGTCATTATCGGCTTCCTGCTGATGACAGGGGCGAGTTCAAGCCGTGAGGCGTTTGACAGTGAGGTATTCTCTGCAATGAGAATAAAGGTCGCACCGGTGATATGCCTGGTTGGCTTCCTCTCTATCATCGTAGGTATAATGTATAAGCCTAAGAAGAAATGAACGAGATACAGGCATTGGTACTTGGCGTTCTGCAAGGGCTGACGGAATATCTGCCAGTCAGCAGCAGCGGACATCTTGCGATAGGGTCATACCTTTTCGGTATCAACGGTGAGGAGAATCTTGCCTTTACCGTGGCAGTCCATGTAGCTACAGTACTGAGTACATTCGTAGTCCTGTGGAGTGAGATTGCTTGGATATTGAAAGGAATCTTCAAGTTTGAGATGAATGACGAGACAAAATATCTCTTCAACATCATCATCTCCATGATTCCTGTCGGCATAGTCGGCGTATTCTTCAAGGATACGGTAGAGGAAATATTCGGATCAGGTCTGCTAATCGTCGGCATAATGCTGCTTGTGACTGCTGCCCTGCTTATATTCTCATATTATGCCAAGCCGCGTCAGAAGGAGACGATAGGTATTCGTGATGCCTTCATCATTGGTTTGGCGCAGGCCATTGCGGTGATGCCTGGACTGAGCCGTTCCGGTTCCACAATAGCTACGGGCCTGTTGCTTGGCAACAAGAAGGAGAAACTGGCGCAGTTCTCATTCCTTATGGTCATCCCGCCGATTCTTGGAGAGGCTCTTCTTGGTATTATGAAGGCGGTGAAAGGCGAAGAGGCATTCGGCGGTATTGACACCCTGCCACTTGTGACAGGCTTTCTTGCGGCATTCTTCAGTGGCTGTCTGGCCTGTAAGTGGATGATAAACATCGTGAAAAGCGGTAGACTCGTGTATTTCGGCATTTACTGTGCCATCGTCGGTGTAATCACCATAATATGTAACGCCTTATAGTCTATATGGATTTTCAGCAAGGAGAAATCCTGCATATAAACAAACCGTATGGCATGTCGAGCTTCGGCGCATTGGCATACGTACGCACCCGTATCTCAAAGGCTGCGGGCGTGAAGCGCATAAAGACCGGCCACGCCGGGACACTTGACCCCCTCGCTACCGGTGTGCTGATACTCTGCACAGGCAAATGCACCAAGGAAATACCGAACCTGCAGTATCATTCCAAAGAATATACGGCCATGTTACAGTTCGGTGCGACAACGGCAAGTTACGACAAGGAGCACACCGTGAACTACACTTACCCTACGGCACATATCACCGAAGACCTGGTGCGTGAGACACTGAAACGGTTTGAAGGTGACATTATGCAGGTTCCGCCGACATACAGTGCGGTGAAAGTCAACGGGGTCAGGTCGTATGAACTGCGCCGGAACGACGAGAGCGTTACGCTGAAAGCCAAGCCTGTACATGTGGAAAAGATTGAACTGATGAGTTTTGACAGAGACAAGATGCAGGCATTTATCCGCGTGGAATGTGGCAAGGGAACATATATCCGTTCATTGGGCAGAGACATCGGCAGAGCATTGGGAAGCGGTGCTTTCCTTACCTCACTGTGCCGCACACGCCTTGGCGACGTGAAGATAGAGAACTGCATAACACTTGAAGACTTTCCGCAATGGCTTGCGGAGAACTACAAGAAGGAAAAGCAATAAAATACAACAATTATACATTATCAGAATATATGAAATTATCACAGTTTGACTTTAATCTGCCTGCCTCGCAAGTAGCATTATATCCGCATAGCATCAAGCATACGGTGAAGAATGGAAAGGAGGGGGATACCACATTCTCTATAAAACGCCCTGACGAATGCCGTATGGTGGTGGTGCACAAAAAGTCACAGACGATAGATTTCCACAAGACTGACGAGAAAGGCAAGCCCCTTAAGGGAAAGCAGTTTCTCACCCTGCTTGATATATTCAAGTATTTTGACGAACATGATACGTTTATCTTCAACAATACAAAGGTGTTCCCCGCACGCCTGTACGGCACGAAGGAGAAGACGGATGCGAAGATAGAGGTGTTTCTGTTGCGTGAGTTGAACCAGGAGATGCGTCTTTGGGACGTGCTGGTGGAACCTGCACGCAAGATAAGAATAGGCAACAAACTGTTCTTTGATGAAAGCGGTTCACTCGTGGCGGAGGTCATTGACAACACCACTTCACGTGGCAGGACATTGAGATTCCTGTATGATTGTCCTCATGACGAATTCAAACGTGACCTTTTTGCCATCGGTCAGGCACCTTTGCCACGTTACATCATTGACCATAAGGGGAAGAACGGCAAACTGGACAGACCTGTCACCAATGAGGATTTTGAAGATTTCCAGTGTGTGTTTGCTGAACATGAGGGAGCCGTCACGGCACCTTCTACCGGGCTGCACTTCACACGTCAGATGATGAAAAGACTGGAGATACACGGCATAAACAGTGCCTTCATAACCATACATACCGGTCTCGGCAACTTCAATCCGATAGAGGTTGAGGACCTTTCCAAGCATAAGATGGATTCGGAGGAAATGCACATCAACAAAGAGACGTGTGAATTGGTAAACAATACGAAGAAGGCTGAACACCGGGTTTGTGCCATCGGTGCCAGCGTGCTGAAGGCTACGGAGAGCAGTGTGGGAACAGATGGCTTCCTAAAGGAGTATGACGGATGGACTAACAAGTTCATTTTCCCTCCTTACGACTTCGGACTTGCGGACAGCCTGCTCGTCAATCTTTATCACCCTATGTCCACAATGCTGATGTCTACATGTGCTTTCGGAGGCTTTGACATAGTGATGGAGGCTTACAGACAGGCTATTAAAAACGGATATACATTCGGGTGTTTCGGTGATGTGATGCTGATAGTCAACGACTGATAAAGCGGATGGAGCATGTTGCATACCTGTCACTGGGGACAAACCTCGGTGACAAGGAACATAACATAGTTGAGGCTTATGAGCGGATAGAACACTCTGTGGGGCTGATAGTGCGTAAATCGTCATATCATCGCTCCGCACCGTGGGGGTTTTCGTCACAGAATGAATTTCTGAATACGGCCGTCAGATGCTCCACTACACTCTCTCCACGACAGCTTATGGAGGCAACCCAAAGAATAGAAAGCGAGATGGGGAGAACCGTAAAGTCAAGGAATGGGGACTATCATGACCGGATAATAGACATAGACATCCTGCTTTATGATGACATGACGGTGTCAGACCCTGATCTTTGCATACCGCATCCGTTGATGAGGGAACGTCCGTTCGTCATGATTCCGCTTCAGGAAATTATCGATGATGATGATATTAAGAATGAACTAATACTATAATCTTAAGAATATGAATAATCTGCTAACATTCATTGCAGCCCTGTTGTGTACGGCGACCGCAACAGCTGCGACTAAAACTGTCACTGTTACGGTGACTAATCCTTCGGCCTTTGAGCGTAAGGCTGTGCCTGTGGTAATGGAGGTTGATGACGACGTGTGCTCTGCCGTCGTCAAACTGGATGGAAAGGAAGTACCTTGCCAACTGGACGACCTTGACGATGACGGTGAGTTTGACGAACTTGCATTCCTTACTGATATGCAGAAAAAGGAGAAACAGACATTCTCCGTGGAACTGTCAACGGCGGGAGAACCGCGTCAGTACAATGCCGTGACATACGGATACATAGGCATACGCGACCGTGACAAGTCTGCAAAAACGCAGAAACACCAACAGATAAAGTCGGTGACATTCCCAAAGGATACCAATCCTTTCAACTATATATACCCACATGGTGCCGTGATGGAAAACGATATGGTGGGTTTTAGGGTGTATTGTGATTTCCGCCAGTCCATAGACTACTATGGACATCGCGAACTGAAGGCAGATATTGCTGAGACAGGATTCTATCCTACCAAGGAGCAAAAGGCCGCAAACTCAGGTGATGACGTGCTTTATACCGGTAGTACCTATGGTTGCGGTGCGTTGCACGGATGGGACGGCAAGACGGCCGTGATGTTCGAGAATGTAAGAAACCGCACACAGACAGTGGTGACGGACGGCCCTATACGCACTATCCTTGATATATCTAACAAGGGGTGGCGTCCTGTTGAGGGATGCAAGCCTGTTGACATCACCACGAGATATATTCTTTATGCCGGTCATCGTGATGTGGCAGTAGAGGTGGCGTTCTCACGTGACGTGGCGGATATTCCGCTTTCTACTGGTATCGTTGACATTGTCGAGGGCTCTGAAGAGTTTACCGACAAAGCGGGTCTGCGTGGATGCTGGGGAACTGCTTGTGCAGGCAATAACCCGAAAGTGTATGATACGCATACGGTAGGATTGGGAATATCTGTACCGAAGAGGTTTTATAAGGCTGACAGCCACTTTACTGACGGCAATGACCATTTGCCTAACCAGGCATACGCACAGGTCGTAGGGACAAGAAGTGATGAAATGAATTACTGGTTCACTGCTACGTGTGACATGGAGACCTTCGGTTTCAAGACATCAAAAGAATGGTTTGACTACTTGAAAGAGTGGAAAAAACAACTTGATAATCCTGTGATAGTCAAGATAAACAAATAATTTTCATATTAAAAAACAATAGAATCCTAATAAAGGAATAATTCGATGGAAGCGGTATTCTCATATGTTATCGGCCTTGGAGCCGCGGTAATGATGCCAATAATCTTCACCATTCTTGGTGTTTGCATAGGCATTAAGTTTTCAAAGGCACTGAAAAGCGGCCTGTATGTAGGTGTCGGCTTTGTCGGCCTTGGCGTGATAACAGGTCTGTTGACATCAAGTCTCGGCCCGGCGCTGTCGCAAGTGGTGACAATCTATGGCCTTGAGCTAAACGTGTTCGACATGGGCTGGCCGGCAGCGGCATCTGTTGCCTATAACACTACGGTCGGTGCATTCATCATTCCGGTCTGCCTTGGTATCAACCTTGTGCTGCTCTTTGCAGGATGTACGCGCACTGTCAACATAGACCTGTGGAACTACTGGCATTTTGCTTTCATAGGTGCGGTGGTGTTTTTCCTTACGCACAGCATAGGATGGGGCTTTTTCGCCGCTATCATCTGCTATATCGTGACATTGGTCATGGCCGATCTCACTGCAAAGAGGTTCCAGAAGTTTTATCCCGGCATGGAAGGTATCTCCATACCTCAACCTTTTTGTCAGGGCTTTACACCGTTTGCCATTGTCATAGGTAAGGTGTTGGACAAGATTCCGGGCTTTGATAAACTGAACATTGACGCTGAAGGCATGAAGAAGAAATTCGGTCTTTTCGGAGAACCTCTCTTCTTGGGTGTCATAATAGGCATCATTATCGGCTGTCTGGCATGTAAAGACTCACAGGAACTCCTTGACAATATACCGGCAACACTCGGTCTTGGTATAAAGATGGGTGCCGTAATGGAACTTATCCCACGTATAACCGGTCTCTTTATAGAAGGCTTGAAGCCTATCTCCGAGCACACACGGGAACTGATTGCGAAGAAATTCGGTGCAGGCAAGGAATTCTATATCGGTATGTCTCCGGCACTTGTCATTGGCCATCCTGCCACACTTATCGTAAGCCTGCTGCTCATTCCCGTGACACTTGTGCTTGCTGTGGTACTACCAGGCAACCAATTCCTGCCATTGGCATCCCTCGCCGGTATGTTCTATGTGTTCGTAATGGTACTTCCTTATACCAATGGAAATGTGGTGAAGTCATTCATCGTCGGTCTGGTGGTAATGGCTATCGGTCTCTATTTCGTAACAATCATGGCAGAACACTTCACCTCGGCTGCCCATGAAGTATCTGCAGCGCATCCCGATGACAAGGCGGTTCAGGTTCCGGAAGGTTTCAGTGCCGGCGCACTTGACTTCGCATCATCACCTCTCGCCTTTGCAATCTATGCCTGCATGAGGTATCTTGAATACATAGGAGCGGGCATTCTCACAGTTCTTACCATTGCACTTGTGGCGTGGAACCGTGTATGTATCAACAGGAAAAAATAATCATCATCATACATAACTAACAAATATATAACATGAACAAAGCATTAGCCATTGCAAACTTGGCTGTAGCGGCACTCAGTGTGTCTGCACAGCAGAACGTCAAGTTCCAGACAGCGTGTCATCCAAGTGATGTCATGCATTATGACACACAGACTCTTCGTGATCGTTTCGTGATGGAGAAGGTGATGTCTGCAGACGAGATTAACCTCACATACTCACAGTATGACCGCTTTATCTTTGGTGGAGCGATGCCTGTGACGAAGGATTTGAAGATAGAAAACTTCGCAGGTCTCGGACTATCCGTTGACAAAACAATCAAAGAACCGTACTTCCTGTACAACCGTGAGATGGGTATCATCAACTGCGGACAGGGTGAGGGATCTGTAATTGTGGACGGCAAGGAATATGTACTCGGCCCCAAAGAGGCCCTTTATGTTGGCCGCGGACACCTCAGTGCGGATAAAGACGTGAACAAGGAGGTCATCTTCCGTTCAAAGGACGGCAAGAATCCTGCCAAGTTCTATATCAATTCCGCTACGGCACACAAACATTACAAGACCCAGTGGGTGACTCTTGACGGACGTAAAGGTTCTCTCAAGGCTGCCGTATGGGGACCTGTAGGTACAAAAGAGGAGGCTAATGGCCGTACTATCTACAAACTCATTGTGCGTGACGCATTGCAGGAAGGCCCATGTCAGTTGCAAATGGGATTGACACAACTCCAGCCTGGTGCAGTATGGAACACAATGCCACCTCATACACACGGTCGACGCATTGAGGCTTACTATTATTTCAATCTTCCGGAAGGCCAGACAATATCACACGTGATGGGCGAACCGCAGGAGACACGTAACGTATGGCTGCACAATGAACAGGCTATCATGTCACCGGAGTGGTCTATCCATGCCGCAAGCGGAACATACTACTATACCTTTATATGGGGTATGGCAGGAGAAAACCTTGAATACAATGACAAGGATGTTGTCCCTGTGATAGATATACGATAATATACCATAAGTCAGAAACACAGTGGAGACCTCACAATTCATACGTAAACTGACGGGCAGATACCTGTGGTTGAATTTCCTGGCCATGGCAGTTGTCATAGTGATTCTGGTTCTCTGTACCAGTTTCGCGATGGACCTCTACACCCATCACGGTGAAACCATTACTGTACCTGACATGCGTAAACATTCGCATGAGGCCTCTTCTAAGATACTTCAGGACCTTGGCATGGACGTTGTCATTAATGATACCGGCTATGTCAAGAGCCTTCCACCGGGAATCATACTGGATCAGTTGCCCGCACCGGGCACAATAGTGAAAAGCGGACGTACCATCTACCTCACTATCAATGCCACAGATTCCCCCACTCTTATATTGCCGGACATAATAGACAACTGCTCTTTGCGTGAGGCGATGGCGCGATTGTCCTCATTAGGTTTCAAACTCGGCACTACACAGTATGTTCCGGGAGAGAAAGACTGGGTATATGGCATCCTTGTAAACGGAAAGAATATGACTGCAGGAGACCGTATCTCCATAGAAAGCAAACTGATAATACAGGCAGGAAACGGTCGCCGCGATGCGGCAGATTCAGTATATATGACTGATATCCACGACGATTACGAAACTGAAGACATCTACTCTGGTAGTGACAGCAATGGCAATACTGAAGAAGGTGGGGGCAGTGGAGACGACTTCGAGGTCATAGAGTAAATTTGACACGGCATCATAACGGCAATATCCTTGCCTCATTTATGAAAGAACAATACGACATAGAAGATTTTGACGAACTGGAACTTGGCGAGGAAGCCACCACAACGCCGGATGAAGATGCTCTTTATGAGCATTTCAGGTGTGAGGTTGACCCTGGCCAAGTTCCTGTCCGTATAGACAAATACCTCTTTGAGAGGATGCAACACTCGTCCCGCAACCGCATTCAAGCAGCTGCGGAGGCGGGTTTTATTTATGTAAATGACCGGACGGTAAAGTCTAATTATAGGGTAAGACCGGCCGATGTCATAACGCTCAGGCTTCAACAGCCAAAGCATGACACTACAATACATCCGGAAGACATACCTCTTGACATTATATATGAGGATGATGCTTTGATGGTTGTCAACAAACCCGCAGGCATGGTTGTTCATCCTGGTGCAGGCAACTTCAGTGGAACACTCATCAATGCCGTTGCGTGGCACATGAAAGATGTACCCGACTTTGACCCGAACTCACCCGAAGTGGGACTGGTTCATCGCATAGACAAGGACACAAGTGGCCTGCTTGTGGTGGCAAAGACACCTGATGCCAAGTCAAACCTCGGCAAGCAGTTCTTTAATCATAATACTCACCGCTCGTACAACTGTCTCGTGTGGGGACATTTTACCGAAGACTCCGGTCGCATAGAGGGCAATATCACCCGCGACCCGAAGGACCGTCTGAGGATGACTGTGGCTCCACCGGAATCTGGTATTGGCAAAAACGCCGTCACACACTGGAAGGTCATGGAGAAATACGGTTATGTAACACTTGTGGAGTGTATACTGGAAACCGGTAGGACACACCAAATCCGTGCCCACATGAAGTATATCGGCCACCCATTGTTCGGTGATGAGCGCTACGGAGGTGCCGAAATCTTGCGCGGACAACGTTCAGCCTCGTACAAGGCTTTTATACAAAACTGCTTCAACATCTGTCCACGCCAGGCGTTGCATGCACGCACCCTTGGTTTCATCCACCCGCTGACAGGTAAGCAGATGGACTTCACCAGCGACTGGCCGGAAGACTTTGCCGCACTGATTGATAAATGGAGGAAACTCACAAGTAATACAAATATACAATGAAACGTACAATAGCAATAATCTGCGGTGGGGACTCATCCGAGCATGACGTATCACTGCATTCAGGAGCAGGCATCTATTCCTTCTTCAATAAAGATGACTATGAGGTCTATATTGTTGACTTCAAGAAACTGAACTGGCATGTCAATCTCCCTGATGGTACTACTACACGTATTGATCGGAACGATTTCTCATTCCAACTGAACGGCAAGAAGAAGACTTTCGATTATGCCTATATAACAATTCACGGCACTCCCGGCGAGAATGGACTGCTGCAAGGATACTTCGACATGCTGCGTATGCCATATTCCACCAGCGGAGTTCTGGTGGAAGCAATGACATTTGACAAGTTCGTACTTAACAACTATCTGCGCCAGTTCGGAGTCAGTGTGGCTGAAAGCATACTTGTCCGTCAGGGTGAGGAGCAGAATATCACGGAGGAGAATGTCCTTTCCACTGTCGGTTTCCCATGTTTTGTCAAGCCTGCTGCAGACGGTTCCAGTTTCGGTGTGAGCAAAGTCAAGGCTTTTCCAGAACTCGCCTCCGCACTCGACAAGGCATTCTGCGAGAACAAGACAGCCATGATAGAAGCATTCCTTGACGGTACTGAAATATCACAGGGCGTATATAAAACACGTGAAAAAAGCGTAGTGCTGCCGGCAACGGAAGTTGTAACCACCAACGAATTCTTCGATTTCGATGCAAAATACAACGGTCAGGTACAGGAAATAACACCTGCACGTCTCGCACCGGAAACGGCAGAGCGTGTGGCAAAGGTAACATCCGCCATCTACGACATCCTACACGCCAATGGTATCATACGCATTGACTATATCATAAGCAAGAATGCTGACGGCACTGACAAGATAAACATGCTGGAGATAAACACCACTCCGGGTATGACTGCCACCTCCTTTATACCACAGCAGGTGCGTGCCGCAGGACTGAATATGTCAGATGTCCTTGCGGATATTGTCGAGAATCAGTTCAAACGCATGTAAAAAAAGAGGCAAGTTGGGAGTCATGGGCCGTAGATTTGATGACTTTATGTTCACCGGACTATAACTTATGACCCCTAATCAGAATCTTACGGCTTAATGGTTCCAGTGCCCTGCGAATTATAATTTATGACCATTCACTTATAATCTATACTTGTCTATATGATAAACATACACGATTTTGACGAGATTCGCCCCTATTCAAAAAGCGAGATGCCGATTGTCTTTAAGGAACTCCTTGCAGACAGACAGTTAAACCACCTCATGGATTCCATGTTTCCATGGCTTCCACGAGGATTGCGTAACATACTACTGCGTCTGTTGTACCGTGGTGTAAAGACACCACAGGACTTCCAGCTGCGAATCATGAAGCCAATCGTGTACTATGTAATACGGAAATGTACCCGAGGACTGTCTTTCGGCTATCCTGAAGATATGTCGAAGCATGGGCGATACATCTTTCTTTCCAATCACCGTGATATAGTTTTAGATTCCGCTTTCCTTGATGTCTCCCTCTTCAAACACGGTTTCGACCGTACTGTGGAGATAGGAATAGGCGACAATCTTCTCATATATCCGTGGATAAAGAAACTTGTACGTATGAATAAAGCCTTCACCGTGCGTCGCGGACTGACCACGCACGAGATGATGCGCTCCTCTATTCTCATGAGCCAATATATACATTTCGCCGTCAATGGTAAGCAGGAGAACGTATGGATAGCCCAACGTGAAGGACGCGCGAAGGACTCTGACGACCGTACACAGGACTCTGTACTCAAGATGTTCTGCTTAGGTGCACCGGAAGAACTGGTGAAACGCCCCGGAATAACACCGGGAGAGGCTGTCATAGAGGCTTTGAAAGACCTGCATATAGCACCGCTCACCATCTCCTATGAATATGACCCATGTGACTATCTTAAAGCAGAGGAATTCCAATTCAAGCGCGACCAGCCACAATGGAAGAAGTCAAAACAGGATGATTTGGACAATATGAGGACCGGAATACTCGGCAAGAAGGGCAAGGTACATTATGAAGTGTCACCATGTATAGACCGGTGGCTTTCCTCTCTCGACACTTCTCTGCCGAAAAAAGAAGTCTTCCGTCTCGTGGCAGAACACATAGACCACGAAATCCATTCACGTTATCGCTTGTATCCGGTCAACTGGATAGCGATGGACGAACTTGACGGAACGGACAATTCTGACCATTACTCCTTCAATGACAAGGAACGCTTCGGAAAATACCTGCAAGGACAACTGGCGAAGGTGAAAGTCCCGAATCCTGATATTCCCTTCCTTCGTGAACGGTTGCTCACCATGTATGCCAATCCTGCGCGCAATTTCCTTGCCGCAACAAAGGCATAGTGCATACAACTGCATGCGGCAGTGCATACCATACAGCAAAACATATAAACTATAAGTGGGTCCTCTAAATTCCCACCGTAGCATAATACAGGACATATTCAATTGATGTCTTGTTGTCATTTTGCTTCTATCCGGTGTGTTTCGCCGGTTTCATCAGTCATATAGCCCGCTATATTCCTTCTTCAACAGTCAGATTGCCCTCGGCAAAAAGTCGGGAATCTGGCAAAGTCAATTTATAGAACCCACCTATATGTTAAGAAACACAGTACTTCCCACCATCCTTATGGCAGGCATAATCGCCGTCACCGCGTCTTGTAACCATGATTCTTACGAGACGGGTGACGGCGATTTGTCATATTTACATGCTGACTATGCTGACTTGACAATAGCAAATGCAAAGGTGACGGACATCATTACCGACGACGATGTACATCTGATACCACCATCAGACCTTGCCGTCAGTAGCCAAATACCGCCGGACACCATGCTGCGCCGTATCATACACTATAATATGACAGACGTCTCAGTCCCTATAACGCTCCTCAATTTTACAGACGTCTCTATTGTCCGTCCACATGACAAGGCTGAGATTGCCGAAATGAAGACTGACCCTGTGAAACTCACTGCGGCATGGTTGTCACGCAACCGCTGTTATCTCAACCTGCATTTAGGCCTGATGACAGGCAGCAGCAACGGCATTTCCAATCAGCAACTCATCCAATTTGTCACCGATTCAATACACACCGGAGGGAAAGGTGCAATCTTCCTGTCATTGTATCACGACCAGGCCGGAATAGCAGAATACTATACACAGGACACTCATGTCAGTCTTCCGCTCAACGACCTCGTCCACACTGCCACACAACCGGATACCATCTCTGTTACCGTCAATACCTATTCCGGTACGGTCACGAAAGTATTCGTTAAATAATTACATTATAGCGGAATATGTATAGCCGTATATCCGTACCACAGATAACTGTTATGCGGTAAAGGCGAATGCCCTACATTTGCCGGTTTTCGGCATTATCTGCCAAATATAAGCGGGATGCGCTCCATGAAAATGGGCGCATCCC
>CAZPNC010000040.1:0-19829 GCA_964587945.1 uncultured Prevotella sp.
TCGGCTCCTCCGTTCTTCTCATCGTTATGGGCGAACTGTATAAGGAGGTAGTCTCCTGCCTGCATTGCGTCACTGCCACCCGTCACAAGGGTAGGCCAGTAAGCGGATTCATTATAGAATGACTTGCTGGAAGCACCGGACTTGCCGCGGTTGTTGACCGTGACATTGTCAGTGTTGAAGAACTGTTGCAGCATCTGTGCCCATCCTCTTTTGTCCGTAGAACCGTCAGTCGGGTAGTTGGCCATAGTGGAATCACCGATGGTGTGGACCTTCTTCTTCGCCTCCACTGCCATGACAACGACAAAAAGTGCCATTAACAGCATTGACAAACGGGAGAAAAAATTTTTACTCATTGATGTAATTGATTTGGTTAGTAATTCATTTCGTGCTGCAAAATTAGCAAGATTACATCTGATTGAGGTTCACAATACTGCCAAATTACCGTGCAAATTTGAACCAACAATAGGGTAAATTTGTGGCAAAAGGTTACAAATGGTAAATAAAAAGTTACATTCTCCATGAAAACAGTTTTTTCATGGAGAATGTAACACGTCATCATTTCTTTGTCCGATACTCACTTGGAGACATTCCTATGGATGCCTTGAAGCATTTGGAGAAATATTTCGGATCGGAGAAACCGCACGAATATGCAATGTCGTTCACGCCCTTCGTTGTAGTAAGCAGTTGCTGGCATGCCCGTTTCATACGTGCTTCCTTCAGGAAATCGGCAGGAGTGACACCGAGAAGTGATTTGGTTTTGCGATTAAGGCTGGAACGCGAGGTGGCCGTTGCCGATGCCATCTCGTCCACACCGATACCACTGTTGCAAAGGTTCTCGTCTACAAATGATAGCAGACGGCGCATGAAAGCATCATCTTCTTCCGTTATATGCGGAAGACTGCGGCCGACTTCTTCAATGGAAGGTAATGCCGGAATGCCGGCATCATCGTCCGTTGCCATAGTGGCCAACGTACTGTCGGCTTCCGAAACAGACACCACAGTTGCACTTTGCTTCTCGAACAGTTTCAGATAAGCCTTCAGATTTTCCTCCCTTTGCCGTTTAAGAGTCCGGATATAAAGTATTGTATATGTTATGCCGGAGACTATACCTATGGCCAACATTATGTATATGAAGAACGCGAAAGGCGTTTCCCAGAACGTAGGTTCAACAATAATAATCACCTCACGGGTATTATCCGTCCACAGACCTTCGGCATTTGTGGAGCGTATCTCAAGTTTATAGGTGCCGGGAGAAAGGTCATAGAAACTCACGACATGCGACTCCTGAGGCGTATTCCATGCCAATGTATCATTGGTATGCCACCACGGTGTCTCCTGAGTCATACGTGTAACATACTTTATGTGTGAATTGTCGGCGTAGTCAAGAGCCGCATACTGGATGGTAATGTTGCGGTCTGACGGTGCAAGGCGTATAGTGTCATATACATCTGCGGTATAATCCACAGGCTTGCCGGGCACAGAAAATGATGTAAGCACTATATGCGGCACATACGAACGCTGATGGAATGACTGCTCAGGCATCACTATAAGTCCGGACTCAAGCGACAGAAGCCAGCGTCCGTCTTTCAACATTACCGGTTCCGCGTCAGAGAAACGTGATGCAATGGAGAAGAAACGGTCGTTGAAGTTCTCCGTCTCGCCAAGGTCAGCATTGAGCCTTGTCACCTGATTGTTGCACTGGACGAGTATCTCGTCACCCACTTCCTTCATGGCAAGAGCGACATCCGACCCCATGCCGTTGTCTGTATTGAAGTGCCGGAAATCGAAAGTTCTGGCTGAAAGGTCTTTCGTCAACAGCATATTCACGCCGCCGCTCTCTGTCGAGACGAACAGTCTTCCCTTCCTGTCTATAAGCATATCCATTACTGCACTGCATGATAGGCTCGCCTCACGGTTTGATTCCCGGAGATGAAGGTTTATCGCCACCTTGTCCGGTGCGCCCATTATACCTTTCAGCACAAGGAAGCCCTCAGTCGTTGTAGCAAGAATCAGCGTATCACCGACTATCATCAGCCGTCTCGTAAGAAAATTATTGGCAGGATAATGCTTGAAAGTATTGTCCTTGTTGCGGAACTTCATCCTGCCGTCAGGATTCTCCAGCAAATTAACCCCACCACCGTGTGTTGCTATCCATAGCCTCCCACGGCGGTCTTCCTTTATGTCATAGATGGCATTGCAGTTTATTGTTTCACCCTTTCTGACCTGTTCCGCTGTCCCACTGACCAGATGTTTCATACTGAATACCCCGTCTTCCGTCTCATCAAGGCGGAAAAGCCCCTCAGGTTTGGACCCTAACCACATTGTTCCGTTACGCTGCTGGGCCATGCTGAAGACCGGTGCGAAACGCAAGGGCGACTTATGCAGCCTGCCGTCAAGCCCAAGATAACCTATAAAATTGGCAAGACTGTCCAGAACCGTGACCACTCCCTGGTTCCGCGAGGTCACCCATATACGTTTTTTATGGTCTACGAAGATGCAACGGATTATATCCGAGGGTACAGAAGCGACCATATCAGCAGGCTGCGGAGCAGGAGAAGCCTTGAATACGCCATACCGCCCCATCACCCAGGCGTTACGTTGTGAATCCATAAACACCTGCCTGACATTATCAAACTGCCGTTCTCCTACCGTTACAGTATGCTCTCCCTGCACCACAGTGTCAGACTTCAGCCTCGTGCGATACCTTTCGTGCGTCGTTGCATCAGGTGCTTCAAACCTGTATGTAGTGAGATTGAAACGCCATACGTGCTCGTTTATCAGGCAGTAAAGGTTGCCATCGTCACCCAACAGCATATTACGGATACGGTCAGAAGTAAGATTGTTGCCGTCACCCAACTGCGACTTGAACACCGCAAATTCGTAACCGTCATACCGGTTAAGCCCGTTCCATGTGGCAAACCACATGAATCCACGTTTGTCCTGCACTATTCTCGTCATGTGCCACTGCGACATTCCGTTGTGGTCGTCATAGTGGGTTATTCTATATGTCATAGGGCGGACATTCCGCAATACACCTCCATCCCGCTTTTCCATATCAGAAGAAACAGGAAGGGCAAACACACCCGACAACAAGATGGCGTAAAGAAGTTTTGATAGCATAATAGATAGTTTGTACAATATATCTTTCCTTGCCTTTACGGAGCAGGAAAGCATACAGGTTTCAGTCTTTTCTGTCAGTTACGAGGTAATCCGCCCCACACATCTACGGACGCATAACAAAGCCGGAGAATATCCTTCCGCACTTCACTTCGCACTTCTGCTCACGTCTGGCAGAGAAAAAGTGAGGGTCCGTGAACGTATCTATGCCACTTACCACAATGTTTTCCTCCAGCAAACCGGCCATCAGCAACTGCCTGCGGTTTATCTCCTTCAGGTCAATATGCCATTTCTCTTCTGCCGGCACGGCATCCCCACCACACGACATGACAGGAAACCTCCGGGCTACACCGCCCATATCAAAGCCGGCCTTACCGAAAGCGTCATACACCTCATTGCCGACCTCAAAACTTTCAAGGCTTATCCCCGGCCCTATAGCAGCACGGCATACCGAAGCATCCGTGCGGTACATCTGGCGCATCTGCTCCATAGCCTTCACCACAATACGCTGCACCGTGCCACGCCAACCGGCATGTATCGCAGCAGCAGCATGATGTTCAGGGTCATAGACGAGCACAGGGATGCAGTCAGCGGTGGACACCCCGAGTATGACACCTGCCATATCAGTCATCACCGCATCCTTACCCTCCATCAGTTTTGTGCGCGTCGCCTCTGGCAATGCGAAAAATTCAGCCACCACAGGCATCATGCGATCGGTATGCGTCTGGTGCGGACGTGCAAAGCGCAGGTCCTCCCTATGGCACCCCCACGCCATGCCGGCAGCGTCATTGCACCGGTCGCATACAGCATCCATTATCTTTTCCGGGTCTCTGCCAACCGTTCTGTCGGTGGTGAAAGCCACAATGCCATCACCAAGGCCGTATGTCACCATGCCGTTTTCCATATCACTTCTCGATGTCAGCGTATTCAAAGTCATCAAGGTCCTCTATGTCGTCCTCGTCAATATACTCTATATCGTCCTCGTCCAAAGCCTCGATGATTCCTATTTCAACGTCAGCGTCAGCGTCTTCCTCCATCACCTCATCGGCAAGGCATGTCAAGTCCTTGTCCCTGTGCACAAGGGTGTCCTCCGCTATGGAACCCGCTATCTTGTTGGATTCACTGTTCAGTTCCTCCCACAGCACGTCCTTCAGGTCATCTATGCCCATACCCGTCACACTGGAAATGAACACCACGTGTCCGTTCTCCGTCTTTCCGTCAGACGACAACAGGCCGCTATGGCACAAGTCATCCTTCAGCATGGCTATGAGTTCATCGTCAAGCAGGTCACATTTTGTTATGGCAAGAACACGATGCTTCTGCAGCATCTCCGGATTGAACTGCCCCAGTTCGTTCAACAGCAGTTCGTATTCCTTCTTTATGTCGTCTGTATCACCCGGAACCATGAACAGCAACAGGGAGTTGCGCTCTATATGGCGCAGAAAACGCAGACCGAGGCCCTTGCCTTCAGAAGCCCCTTCTATGATGCCCGGTATGTCGGCCATGACAAAAGACTTGTTGTCCCTGTAGGCCACAATGCCCAACGAAGGTTCAAGCGTAGTGAAGGGGTAATTGGCTATCTTGGGTTTCGCGGAAGAAAGGCTCGACAACAAAGTGGACTTGCCCGCATTCGGCAGCCCTACAAGACCCACGTCAGCCAGCAGTTTAAGTTCCATCACCACCGTCTTCTCCTGCATGGGCTCACCGGGCTGTGCAAAGCGCGGTGCCTGGTTGGTGGCTGTGCGGAACTGGAAGTTGCCCAGTCCGCCCCGGCCGCCCTTGAGCAGCAGCACTTCCTGACCGTCTGACATGACATCGCAAACGAACTTTCCCGTTTCCGCATCATAGACCACCGTGCCACACGGCACGTCTATATACACGTCTTTGCCGTCAGTGCCGTGACATTTATCACGCCCACCGTTGCCACCATGCTCCGCAAATACATGGCGCTGGTATTTAAGGTGCAGCAGCGTCCAGTAGTTATGGTTGCCACGAAGGTAAATGCTTCCGCCTTTACCGCCGTCACCGCCATCCGGTCCACCGTTAGGATTATACTTTACATGCCTCAGGTGCATACTGCCCCGGCCACCCTTTCCCGAACGGCACTGTATCTTTACGTAGTCTACGAAATTGCTTTCCATCTGTTGTTTTTTATACGATAACGTTTCTTCTGAAAACTTTTATCTGCAAATTTACGTATTTTTTTTGTAACCGCCAAATTTTAAACGCTATTTTAAGGAGATACACCCCTTGTTCGGAATAATGCCTTACATACAGTTTGCAAATCATTCAAACAATATCCACGCATATTTGGTGGTGTCATTATTGTTTATTGGCACCACAGTTGCACTTCGCTGTCCTATGCTCATCATGACAGAAAAGTGCTATCGAAATTGACTGTAATTTTTCCCTTTATGTAACAAATACATGAAAAAAAACAGGGAAAAGATACAAAAGACAAAGAATATGGTACAAATAAGAAAGAAACTACCGTCTGCATTTGTTAACTTTGCAAAATCTTTCACTAACCTCAGTAACGTATTGTATACAGTCAGCATGAAGGACCTATTTTAAAATCCAGCAAAAAAATATCAGCATTACAATGAAAAAAGTCATCACATTTATCATTATAGCCTTGTTTGGAATAAGCTATAGCAGGGCACAGTTTCTTACAAAGCCAGATGCGGACGATCTGAAACAAAGTTATCTTCCACCAGCCCAGAATATAGACATCTCACAGCTGTTAGGGAAAGACTGGAGAAAAATAGAACCATATCATGGTGACGAAGAGGAAGTATGGCGATTTAAAAAGGATACATTGACAGAATTCTATTATAACTATGAATATAAAGAGTGGAGAGTATTCAAACACCTATATTACTTGGTTACAGACACCTCGTACACATACGATGACAAAGACTTTGATAATTCTAAGGTTGGAAAGACCAAGAATGGTATGTGTATCGTATGCAGAAGCACAAAGAATGCAAAAGCGCGTCCTGATTATTACAGGATCATAAAACTTGATATGACAAAAGGAACTATGGAGCTGTTCAGAAAGAGTCGATGGGATGAAGTAGGTAGCTGGGATGGAGAAGATAGCGGAGGGGCCTATTTCACACTACAGATAGTCAAATAAGTCAGTGGGCAGAAATGGTAAAAATCCATCCATATTGTAAAAGTGCCCAAATAACATTGTAATCACATCCCTTTTAGAGAATAATCAGGACGTGTTCACTATACAATAAGGGCACTTTCACGAAAGCGACTGACAAGCCCCCGAAAATACGGGAGAGATACTAATGAACTTAAAGACTCTTTCCTGATACGGACTTACTACAAGACCAAGGCGTCATTATGCTTCATATTATTATTTTTCTGTTCACCGTCCGGAATGGCTGACTTATACAGCTTTTGCCATAACCTAACCATTATAACTATATTCTTAAGTATCCAAATGATGAAGAAAAAGATTCTATGTCTTTTAATTACATGTATTGCGTGTTGTGCAGACATGCAATCCAAAAATTATTATGTAGCAGTTGACGGAACTGGAACAGGGACTATGTCAACACCTTACGGTAGTATTACGAAAGCGGCAAACCAAGTTGTGGCTGGCGACACGGTTTTTATTGCCGGAGGTATGTACAGCGAGATGAATATCAGGCCAAAAAGTTCGGGAAACATGAATGGATGCATTGTTTTCTGCCCATGGCCGGGAACAGGTGAAGTGGTTCTTAGCAAGGGAGAGAACACCATCTCCGATGAGCTGAATGACATTTTCAATCTGACGGATTTAAGTTATATATGGATTGGGAAGCTGGTTTTCAAGGATATGGTTTACTTGAAATCGTGTGTCAATCTGAGGCGTTCAAGTCATTGCGTTGTTACAGGTTGTCAGATTCTTACCAATGGGCATGAGAACATTGCCACATCATCTGAAGGCGTTTCGATGATATCCATGAACAATGCGCAGCATTGCGTTGTCAGCAACTGTTTTTTCAAGAACATTTACGGTGATGGCGTTAACATGGTGGGGCAAGACACTAAGAACAACTTGATTAGCGGCAACACATTCGTAAATCTATATGGAAAGAAACGCAGTTGGGACAGTGCCGGGTATAGGTTCTCAAGTTCAATTACCGGTTCGGATACAAGTTTCGGGAATAACATCATGTGCTTTAACCATATTACCGGTGGACAAGACGGAATATGGTTAGACAGAGATGGGAGCAGGAATCTGATAGTGCGTAATTTCGGTAACGGCGGACAACGCCTTGTGTTCAACGAGTCGAGATGTGCCGTAAACTGGATTCAGGAGAACGTAGCCATCAACATGCAGGAATCAGGATACCGCTCGGCTCTATATAGCGGAACCAACTGGAGTTTTGATTCCAGATACATAAACAATGTTGCGTATAATTGCAAAAACGGCATTTATCTGCATAAGTCAAAACACAATGAAGTGAGGAACAACATTGTCTATGGTTCCAATAACTATTCTTTGGTGATGTCAGACTCTGCCTGTTTTTACGGCGGTAATCATTTCCGCAACAATTGTTGGCGTACCACTTCAAAGATTTCAAGCATACAGTACAAGGGCAAGGATGTCACTCCTGCAGTGTTTGTAGCCAATGAAAACGAAACAGGAGATTTGTATAATACGCCGCCTTATTTTGTTGCAATGAAAGCCAATCCTTCTGATTATATGCTTAAAACGAGCAGTGCGTGCATAGGAACGGGAGACGGGGGAATAGACATGGGTGCCTATCCGCTTTATCATTTTGCTGATATGGGATGCGACCTGACACGTGAGGCCGGTTCTGTACAGCCTTATGCAGAAGACCTGGTGACGGAAGTGGTCCGCGGAGAAGAGCACACCATAACCCTACGGCTGGCGAAAGCGGCACAGGAAAAGGTAGTTGTAAGGATAGTACCCGTAGCGGGAGACGCAATACAAGATACTGATTACGAATTAGCCGACCGCACCGTAACATTCCAACCGGGGGAGACAAAAAAGGAGACGACCATCCGCTTTATGGGTAAAGAGTCTGATTTCGGCAAGCTGCTGCTTTTAAGGCTCTGCAATAACGACAGCGTTCCCTTTGAAGGGCGCAGCTATACAGCATTCAAGCTTGTCACTCTTGCAGAACGTGAAGCATTGCTTCACACGGATTTATACATCGAAGCCGAAAGCGGAACGGTTGGCTCGCTGTGGCAGACGCTGGCAGACAACAAGGCTTCGGGAAAAAAATATGTCACCGTAAAAAGCGGCAACAACAGCAACAACAGTGCACCGACAGACAGCAAGGGATTGGTGAGCATCAAGTTTAAGATTACACGTCCTACCACCTACGTGCTGTGGCTTCGTACTATCTGCCCGAGTGCAAACGACGACTCGTTCTGGCTTCGCCTCGACAACGAGGAGTGGTCTTCATGGAATGGCATTCCGACATCTTCGGAATGGCAATGGAATAAGTGTCCACGTACATACACAATGCTGGAGGGTGAGCATACGCTGCATATCGGATACCGTGAAGATGGTGCGAAACTTGACAAACTGCTGCTCTCCTGCCAGGGGACGGTTCCTGAAGGGCTGGGAGAAGATGTTACGGAGATTCGCACAACAGCAAACGATGCCGCTGAAGTCGTGAATACCTCTTATTATGATCTTGCCGGGCGTAAGCTGAACAGTAAACGGAGAACTGGGTTCACAATTGCCCGTAAACTTTTGAATGACGGAAGTGTGATAACGGAAAAGATGATGTGCAAGTAACAGGTAGGTGTCATCAAGATACAAAAAGCCCCATGGCAGAACCTTTCCGGGACTGTCATGGGGCTATAGCTATAAGATTGTCAGGCCATCGTAGGCAGATGGTTGGGATGGTATCCCTCCCCCCCTGTTTACTTTTTGATTTTCGCAAGGGCCTCTTTCGCCGCCTGGTTGGCAGGATCGTAAACAAGTATCCTGCTCCACCACGTGCGTGCTGCGACAACATTCTGCTTCTGGAAATAGTTGTCGGAAGCGATGTATTTGCAGGCTTCCACAATCATCGCATTCTCCTGTTCAGACAGTTTGCGGCGTTTTGCCAGCACATCATACAGTTTCTGATAATATGGCAAAGCAAGACTCTGTGCGTTTTCGGGGTCGAAGAAGGAATAGATCCATCGTGCATGTGTGTAGAGTACATAATGTATGTTGTTCCAGTCGGGGTATTTATCTTCTATGACATCATAGATTCGGAACATGTTCTTTATGACAGTCTTCTGCTGTTCCCCGTCAAGTTCTTCCTGCTGCGAACGGTATATCTGCGACAATGTGTAATATTGGTATGCGGGGTCTGTGTCGCTGGGGTATGCCTTTATGTATTGTGAATAGAGGTTTGCCGCTGCTTCATAGTCGCCCTTATCCTTCAACGCATCCACGTTGCGGTTCACCAGCTGGGCAATCTGGGCAGGCATCTGCGGTGCGAAATAGTCGTTCTTCAAGTCTTTTATGCGACTGAAATATTCGAATGCCTTGTCGTATTGCCGCTCTCCCACGTAGGCAGAGCCGATGGCAAGGTAGTCTATGGAGTTGATGGAGTCTGCGGGGGCTTTGGCAAGCCACAGTCTTGCATTGTTTACAGCCTCGTCATAGCGTCCGCTACGTGCTGCGCTCCATGCATAGACACGGTTGAACCCACGGTTGTCGGGGAACCGCTTCATTGCTATTGCGCCCACTTCCATGGCCCGTTCATCGTATGTGCTCCAATAACAGTTCTGCATATACTGTGCCAGCTGGTTCATGGTAAGGGTATTTGGGTCCACATCCTGCAGTGCGGCGGCAGCTGCCTTGTCGTCGCCTTTCTTGTTATACAGGGCTGCAATCTCCACATCGACATTGTATGATGGTATTGTCTTTCGGAGCTCTTCGAGTTTTGCAATAGCCTTGTCCATGTCTTTGCGTGCCATTACGTTGGCATACTTCACGTATCCATCGGGGCTGTCGGGTTTGACCTCCACCGCTCTGTCAAACCAATAAGAGGCGGAGTCTACCTGCCACTCTCCGTACAGGTCGCCATACATGATGTAAGCCGGTGCGAACTTAGTGTCTGCCGCCATCGCCTTTTTCAGGTAGAAGCGTGTCTTCTGCCGCTCGTTGTTGCGGTAATATGCCCTTGCCAATGCCATCTGCATGGGTGCGCTGTTGAAGAATCGCTCTGAAATTTCCTTGGCTATCGTATCGGCACTTGTGGAGTGGCGACGCAATAGTTCTGCCATGGCTGGCTGCACTGCATCGGGATCCATCTGTGCTGACGCCGTGAAGCCTGTGCCGCCTGAAGATGGCAAGACCACACCGAGGAGGTATGTCAACAATATTCTGTAAACTATGTGTATCGTTTTCATATTGACTTTTTTTGTATGGGTGCCTGTATGGACATCGGTGTGCATCGCTACGCAGGCAGGCTCACTTGTTGGTTTTATTCTTTCTCTCTTCAATCCTTGCTTTCCGTTTGTTTTCGTATTCCCTTCCCTTCTGGATTTGCAGTGTATTCCAATCGCTATCACGCTGCATGCGGCGTCTTCGCATTGCTTCAGGATTACGGCGGAGTTTTCCGATTTTGTACTGTACGCCGAAGTTCAGTGTTTCAAAGGCTCGCATATTGCCGCTACCCACGGTGCTGCTGCCAGGTATCGGTGACGTACTTCCCATGAGATACACCGTCGGAGTGAAGAAGACGGAAACGCCTTTCCACACATGGGTGCTCAATTTCAGGCCTATATCGAAACCGAAGAGTGTCTTTTTCTCATCATTAACGTTGGGCACGACAGTGTGGGACGTATTGGCTGAGGGCACTGCCGAAGCAAGTGTATAATTGTCATTCAGCCTGAATCCGAAGGCAGGACCGGCAAAGGCCTCCAGTTCAAACCTGCGGTTGCGCAGGCGTCCGCCACACAGATTGGTGAGGCTGACCTGGTAGTTGAGTGAGCTGAAAAGCACACTGCTGCTGGCATTCCATAATGCGCTCCCCCTATTACGGGTTACGGTACTGCCATTTGCAGCGGCATAAGTGTCTGTAAAGCCCCCCGACACCGTGCCATTAAGGAACAGGAAATCGGCATGGGCACGTACGGAATGGAGGTGGTTGAAGCGGTATTCCACTACAGCCATGCCGTTCCAGTCAAGTCCCGAACCTGTATAATACCCGCCTTTGCGCTGCAACAGTGACAAGCCTCCGGCCGCAGCGACACGGAAACCGCGGATGTCACGATAGGTGTATTGCTGTGTTTCGTCCATCTCGTTGAAATCATAGTACCGCTTTGAACGTATAAGCATTGTAAGGCCCAGGTCCACTCCCCAATTGTTGTCGCCGTGCATGGTGCGTCCACCGCCATTGCCTGATGGCAGTGTATAGACATTGTGTGTGTAACGGGGTTCTACAAACACCTGGAGGTCTCTGGAAAGCCGTCCCCAAAGGTGTAGGCCGAGGTCGTAGGATTCACTTTTCCTGCTGACCTTACCGCCCGTATCATATTTGGCAAGCGTACCCATCTCACCTCCGAAGGCTAAATATAGGCCCCATGGGGAATCCCACTGGAATGTCTTCATGAAGCCGAGAGGATTAAACAGGGCTTCAACACGGCCACTGAGATAGTTTGAGTTATATGCCATGGTATGCACGTCTCCTGCCGTGCCGGCAGTGGCTTCTACTTCTTTCCATTTCGTGGAGCGTGAGATAGCGGAGACTCTGAAGCCCATTACCGGTGAGAGCCAACGGCCTATACCGAAAGAAATCTGATGGCCAAGGGTCTGTGAGAAGCCCAGTTCATTGGAGGAACTCATGACCAAGCCGTTGGATGCCTCAACAAACCACGGTGTACGCCATTTCTCCAAGGTCTGTGCGTCTACCATTCTGTCGCCAGCAAGACGTGACCTCAACAACTTGAGACGTGCCTCTTTGGAAAGATTATCAACAAGGAAGAAAGAGTAATTGACGTTCATACCGTAGAAAATGTCATATCCACGCCAATTACGTGAACCGGAAACGTCAATCTGATCGGATGAGATGCCAACGTATGGCTCTACATTTATTGTGCCGAGAGGACCGGTGAAGCATTTCAACTGCAGTCCGAAGTGTCCCTCTGGGGCAAATTCGGTCTTGCTGTTCTGCATCCATGATACATTGGCGCCTGTTCCGACGAGCAGTGAAACCTCCATACGACGTGCGGGATTGTAGCCATTGAAATGAGTGGACAGATTGTAAAGGTAATCCAAACGTGTCTGAACGCTTGTCAGCCACAAGTTCTTGTCGCGTTGGTAACCCCACCCTCCGCCTACAGAAAGACGCAGACTGTTCTTCTTGTCCAGTTCTTTTCCCACGAAGAGTTTTACGTGTGACATAGTGCGGAACTTGAAATCGTCCGACTGTGGCTTTATCTGCTCCACACCATAACCGCCACCTATATAAATATGGTCATACCAATGTTTTTCAAAAGAGTGGTCGGTTGGGGCATAACGGTCGTCAACAACGTAATCCAGGGCATTGACTGCCTTTGTGGTCTTGGCTATATTGCGGCGTTTTATCATTGAGGTGTCACGCAGAGCCTGCAAATCCACCTCATCAATAGTATCGGGTTGGTTTATGTTTTGCACACGATAACCTTGTGCCGACAGCATTACCGGCATCAGAAGGCTTATTATCGTTATCAATATCTTCATTGGTTATGTATCTTGGGTTGTGGGTTGATGGTTGAAGGGTGTGGACTCGGGGCACAGAATTGACACTATAAAAGATTCAGCATAAACCACACAAAGGATTAGTCTTCTCCGCTTATCTCAATGGCATTCTCATTGCCTGCTATGGAAGAAGCATTGGATTGGGCCTTCTCCATGAATATCTCACGGTAGCGTGGTTTATCTGTCTTGATGTATTTATATTTCTCACGTAGCTGGTCACTTATCTGTCCGTCATAGAAATACAGCCATTTGAACGATGGCTCCAGTTCAAAACTGCGATTGAAGAAGGCTAGATAGACCGGTACATACGAGGCAGGCTTGCTGACGGAGAGTTTCTTTTCCTCCATATCCGCTTCAAGGATACCACGCAGATACCATTTCTTCGGATTATCATCAGACATGGCATTTACAAGCGACAAGGCAACCTTATATGGCACATCAAGAATGTCACGAGCCTCGGTATATATCACGGCCTTGTTGTCTGGTGCACAGGAGATGACATAGTTCATTGCGTCCAGCACTTCTTTCTCCTGTTCTGATGTCAGTTGATGGGTGGCATATTTTATGAATCCCTCCTTGAACGTGATGTACTTGCGCAGCCTCTCCACTTTTGCATCGTTATCTTTACCGAACCAATAGTTACAGAAACTCAAGGCACTGTCCCTCTCCTCCATCTGGAAATAAGTTATTATCTGGTTGATAAGCACCTCACGACGGTTTTTCTGAGCCTTTTCACCGAATTCTTTTGTTGAGACTGCACGCAAACGTTTGTTTATAAACGGGTCAAGAACACGTGAATCGGGTTTGCCACGCTTCTGGTTCTGCATAGCCATGCGGTTGGCCACATACATAGAGAACTTGATTTGTTCATACCCTCCGCGCTTGGTTATATGGCGGTAGGCCAACATCGTAAGTGTATCCTGCTCCAGAGAGTCGGTGATGGCAGTGAACAGATTATAATAGTCGCCGTCGGAGAAGTCTCTACCTCTGCCGTTCAGCAGGTCGGCCTTACGCTTGTAATACTCAGACGTAACCTCATTGGCATCCATCACGTGTTCCCTCTCGTAGCGATATGTAACACGCATGATGCGCAAACGCTCCAATACGGGTAATATATCGGTCTCATAGCCATCCAATTGGGCAATGGCAGCATCACCGCCAAAACCGCCTGTGCCCATATTCTTACGCACAGCTTCGGCCAATTCCGGCTTACGGTCATAGTCAAGTTCCTTTGCCACATCATCCCATGTATAGACTTTTGGTTGTGAAGAATGGAAAGATATATCGGCTTTGCCAAGATACGCACGTACTTTGCCTGCCGCAACACGGGTGCGTTCTGCCGCAAGACGACGGTTATGCTCCTGACCTCCCTCTGGAGAAGCGGTGGCCTCAACACGCACTTCCATCAGTTGCTCGCCATAAGAACGTAGTTCCTTGATAAGGGAATTGAGCAATACCTGGTTTATAGAGTCACCGGTAAGTTCGGATTTTCCGACAACGAACTGCAAACGTAGGTCTTGGTTCTTGGTATCGTAATTGCTTTCCGCATCAATACGGAACTCTTCAACATCCATATCGGCAGCTGCCACACCGAGGTCGAGGAACTTGAAGATGTTTTTTGAGTTGCATGAACCTGTAGCCGCACTTCTGTTGAAGTACACATGGTTGAAATCCGCTATCTGAACAGTATATGGTATCTTGTAATTCCGACGCCGGTCTGGCTTGGTATAGACAAGTGTGGTATCGATAAACACCTTCTCGTCGGCATACAACGGCTTTGAAACGTAGGCATAAGCCACCTTATCATACTTGTCATAGTCGAAAAGCATACGCTTGTTCTGCAGTTTATGGAACTCCGTTCCTTCCATAACGATACCGCTTATATAATCCACCGTATCCTCCGTCTGGCAGTCCACGGAGCGAGGTTGCACCACAAGCCGCGCATAATCGCTGCCATAACCTACCGGCAATTCCACATGAATCTTGAAGTACATATTCTTGCCGTCATCAATGGCAGGCGCCGCCTTTATACTGATAGTATCACGATTGGTACCGACAACGTCCACATTACTGATGACATGTGCCCCCTTGTCCATCTTGACCTGGAATACTTGGTTGTATTCCGTCTGTCCGGCCTTTAGTATTATCACAGCAAACTGAGCATCCTCTATGGTCAGTTCATCATCCGGCAAATAAGAAGTCACAATGAGGGCCATATCAGGATAGGCATGGACCTTGAAGTCTCCATTACCTCTGGAGGTACGGAATTTTATCTTGTTCTGCGCAACAGTCTTACTCCATGCATCCATCTGCACCGCGCCTTTGTCGCCTCTCTGCAGAATTATAGCCTCTTCCAGTTGCTGCATGACCGTCCTTGCCTTGTTTTCCGTTTTGAACAGGGCATACTGTACAGTACGATACTCCTTTTCCCCAGCCGTTTCAAACACAATATGGGTATTGGCGTCAATGGCTTCGCTCTGTGCAAACAGAGTTGCCGCTCCCTTTATATAATAAGGTAGCAGCATTGTAATGACGACTATTAACAGCGTTCTTATTTTCATTGCATTAAGGGGCGATGTGGTTATTTAATAATATATGTCAGGGAAACGCCGATACGCAGCGGCAACAGCAATCCTCCCGAAGCGTTGGCAATAGGGTATCCATCCGAATTGACATGCTTTTCATCATAGTTCTCATTCTTCATATACTCCTTCTGGTGGTAATATATGCCACCAAGACTGCTATGGAAATCTATCAACAAACGGTCTTTCACAGGCAACACATAACCGAAGGAAATACCTATTCCGGCAGCATCACCATCATGCCACTTATCGTCAAACTTCATTTTATATGATGCAAGCAGGCCGATAGCACCGATATAGTGGTGGTACATCGGACGACCGGAAATGTAAACACGCCACTCCGGCTGTAAAGCGGCAATGCGAATATCCTTGCCAATGATTTTTTCGCCATAGAGTCCGTTGAGGTTCAGTGTCGATTTCTTTCCCATCGTCAGTTCTATACCAAACGATGGAGCCATACAGGCATCCATTGCCACGTCGGTATTCACGGCCAGACGTTGTGCATTGGCGTTGCCATTAAACAGCATTGCCAATGCCATTATAAGCAAAATGGTTATCTTTCTCATCATGTTCAATCTATTGTCTTACGTCGGGGTGCCTTCGAGTCTATAGCCCTCTGTCTCTCTATGTGGCGCTGATGCACGCATGAGTCATACAGGACCTTAAAGTCTTTAGCCACTACACGGTAGAGCGAGTCGCGCACAAACTGCCGTTCCCGACTGGCATAGCGTGCATTGAATACGGAATCAACACTTGCGCGGAACGCCATGTCGACATCATAACGCCAACGGTATTTCTTCTGTATAGGGTAATGGCCGAAGCGGTACACCACCGCCACGTGTATATCACGCACAACCGGGTATTTAATGAAATCCCATCCTATCCTTGCCGTGCGCGGATAGGTGTTGGTAACGTTGTCATGCACAAATTTATCATATCTGGTATAGCAAAAACCTGCAGAAATACCGAACTCCATATCCAAGGAATTACCATTCTGGAAAGCGAGGAAAGGTTTCACGAATCCCCACGTAACGCCAGCCATTAACGCTTCACCATCCCTGCCATCGTACTTCCTCATATACAGAGAGTAGTCAGTATATGACAAATATACGCCACGATAGAATATCCATTTGGGATGGCTTGGCAACATCGTGCGACAGGAAAACAGTTTGTCCCACCAGTGATTATGCCGCCGCAGATACCCACTCGACTCAGCCTTACGCTCACGCCAATACATCCTACCCTCCAATGTTGCCTCAAACAATTCAAAAACCACAGGTCTTACAAATGGACCTATGGTATGTGGACGATACCTGAGATTAAAATTTATGGCATAACGGCTCCAGTTTTCACGTCCCAAATCATATTCCAGACCGACATTGGGAACCATAAGTGACCAGTCAACCACATTCGTCCGCACAGAGAAACGCTCTGCAAAGGAAAGCGTATCCACGCGACGACTGTTATCCATGACCTGCGCTTCAGCACCGGCAGCAAACAATATTGAAAGTATAAGTATCGTCATTCTTGCCACTTGAGCAAATGACGACATATTGGTTTTATTAATATATAACACAGTTTTCTTGCTGATATTTGGTACAAAATTAGTAAATTATTCTTAAAAAGAAGAGTTCCACGTAGTTAACATTTCTTAAACGCTTTTTTTTTAATACCTTTGCACTCTCAAACAACATATTACTCACAACACTGTGATTATGAAACAACAGAACAATTCCGTACTCCGCTCAATAGATTATGTAACCATAGCCCTCTACCTTGCCTTGCTATGTTTCGGCTGGGTGAGCGTATGCGGTGCCAGTTACTCATTCGGTGATACTGACATATTTTCACTCGACTCACGCTCCGGGATGCAGATAGTGTGGATAGGTACCAGCATTGCCCTTGGAGTATGCCTGCTTCTGCTCGATTCCCGTATGTATGAGGCCTTTGCCTACTTCATCTACGGCTTCATGCTGCTATTACTATTTGCCACAATCTTCAACCCACACGAAATTAAAGGCTCGCGATCATGGCTTGTATTGGGACCACTGCGCCTGCAACCGGCAGAGTTTGCAAAGTTCGCAACGGCTCTGGCAGTGGCAAGACTGATGTCCGCCTATAAATTCACCCTTACCAACTGGCGTGACCTTGCAAAGGCCATAGGCATGATAATCATCCCTATGGTACTTATAGTCATGCAAAAGGAGACAGGGTCAGCACTCGTTTATTTTGCTTTTTTCCTTATGCTTTACAGGGAGGGGATGACGGGAAGCTTCCTCTTTACCGCCGTGGCAATGGTGGCATACTTCGTCATCGGAATAAGATTCCAAGACACTATGCTCTTTGACACCCCCACGAGCGTGGGCTCGTTCATTGTTATTCTTATGATACAGATATTCACTGCAGGCCTGATATGGGTCTATTGCAAAGCCCGCGGGGAGGCATTGCTCATCAGCGGTGTATCAATAGTAGTGACTTTCCTGACACTGTTGTTTTCGGAATATGTCATACCCTTCAATATTTTATGGGTACAGATCAGCCTGACAATAATCATGCTGGCCTACCTTATATGGGTATGGGCAGGCAGGCAGATAAAGGAATACATGCTTATTATGGTGTTTGCACTTGGCTCTCTACTGTTTTTCTTCTCCGCTTCCTACGTTCTGAACAATGTCATGGAGCCTCACCAAAGGGTGCGCATCAACGTACTTCTCGGCTTAGAAGAAGATCTTGCAGGAGCAGGATACAATGTACACCAGAGCGAGATAGCAATAGGTTCTGGCGGACTGGGCGGGAAAGGTTTCCTTAACGGGACGCAGACTAAATTGAAATTCGTGCCGGAACAGGATACAGACTTCATCTTCTGCACTGTGGGAGAAGAAGAAGGTTTCCTCGGTTCAGCAGGAGTACTGGTACTTTTCCTGTGTCTTATCCTACGGTTGATACACGTTGCAGAGCGGCAACCCTTTATCTTCGGGCGTGTTTACGGATACTGTGTACTTAGCATCTTCCTCTTCCACGTCTTCATCAATGTCGGCATGGTACTTGGACTTACCCCCGTAATAGGCATCCCACTACCATTCTTCAGTTACGGAGGTTCTTCACTATGGGGCTTCACACTGCTGCTTTTCATTTTCCTCCGCATCGATGCCGGACGCAACATGGTGAATGAATAACACCTGTTTCCATATATAATAACATCATTTCAACAAGACCCCAAACAGGCAAACGGCTTAACCACTGCAATGCGGTTAAGCCGTTTTTGTTTTTCAAGACTGTTGTCTGTCGAAGATTAGCCTTTGTTTACGACACGTCTTTCAGCAATACGAGCCTTCTTACCTGTAAGCTTACGCAGGTAATAGATTTTCGCACGACGTACCTTGCCATACTTGTTGACTTCAATAGAATCAATGCTTGGTGACTCCATAGGGAAGATACGCTCTACACCTATCGTTCCAGACATCTTACGGACAGTGAAACGCTTTTTCTCTCCATGGCCGGAAATCTTGATTACCACACCACGATAGAGCTGGATACGTTCTTTTGCACCCTCGATAATTTTGTAAGCGACAGTAACAGTGTCACCAGCCCTAAAGTCTGGGTGCTGCTTGCCGGTTGCAAATGCTTCTTCAGCAACTTTGATTAAATCCATTTTTTTTTAAATGATTGAATTGTTGTTATCGTTCAAATGCAACGTAGCAAGTGTTCTCTACTCGTGGAAACGCATTAATCGCCCCACTCTTGCCATAGGTTACATCGGAAAGCGGCTGCAAAGGTAATACTTTTTTCTGGCTTTTCCAAACTTTTCCCACATTATTTTAATATAAGCCATTATTTTGCTTTTGCAACCAGCATTATATCACTTCAACAGCCGTAGTACTCTGATGCTCACCTCATACAACATATACAATGGCAACGTAACAAGAACAAGAGTATGAAAAGCAACAACTGTACATTATGTATGCACAACTTGCTGCTTTTCTCATTATAGCAATACCATTGAATGTTGTGGGGCTATGTTAAATCGTGTGGAGAGCATTTTCGCTACCCACACGATTTAACATAGACCCATTATATAAGGTTTGTTTGCCTCTATATCCTGCGTAGTAGAGAAGTAAAGAGTATTATCGGCCCAGTAGATATTCTCCGTGGATGACTTTCACCTTGACTACCCAAAATATCATGTGACAACGATTAATATTTGTATAAAATGTTGTAGCTTTGCATCATGGCACAGAAAACTACATCATCCATATATGAGTCCCTTGCTCGAGTGATACTTCCCGAGGGTATTCTCGACCTGTTCGGAGTTACAAACGTTGAAGAGGAACATACTGGTATCATTCAAGAGACAGGTCTGGAGTTACGCATAATCCATATTTATCTTGCTGAGCGAGATCTCAGGGGTA
>CAZPNC010000041.1:0-19806 GCA_964587945.1 uncultured Prevotella sp.
CAAGCAGGATGTTCAGTTTCTCTGCTGCATTGAAGTCGTAAGTCTTGCCTGCGTCTCAATCCAAGTGTTGAGTTGATTGCGGATGATATCATGAAGTCGAATTGCTCCATTATAGAAAAAATACAGCCAAAAGGTGTGAGTTTCTCAGATTTTATTTGTACCTTTGCCCTGTCTTTTACGACTTTTTATTTGTCTTTGAATTCGTAACACTAAGATAGGTGAAAAATCTGACATGACAAAATCCCGAGCAGCATTTTGTTGCTCAGGTACTTGTAATGAATAATTGTTAACTAAATTGCGGAATTAAGGAAATAATAAAAGACAAGTAGTTGTTTCTTGCTTTGGCAAGCGTCACTATGTGCCGAGCGGGTATTACTGTTGTTTGGTTGTTTCTTGCTTTGCAAGCGTCACTGCGTGCCGAGCGCCACTGATAACCTACGACTTCAATAAAAGAATATTATAAAACTAATTTTGTCCACTTACTTATGACAGAAAAAATATCAATAAGATTCTTTGATGACCGTGAGGTAAGAGCCGTTTGGGATGAGACTAATTCCAAATGGTGGTTTTCTGTACTCGATATAGTAGGTGTACTGAATGCACAAGATGATTATACAAAGAATCGCAACTATTGGAAGTATCTGAAAACGAAGTTAAAGAACGAGCAGAATGAAGTGGTTAGTGTCACTAACCAGTTGAAACTACTCTCACCCGATGGTAAGCGAAGACTCGCTGATGTGCTTGACATGGATGGTGTACTTGCTTTAGCCGCTTGTTTTCCAAATACCAAAGCTTCTCGATTTGTAGCATGGTTTACAAATAGTGATGAAACGATTGATGGAAGAAGTAAATCCAAAGCTTATGCTCTCTTTGAAAGTAGTATGATTAGTACTATCGAAGTGGGTAGCATAAAAGGTTTGCAGCAGATTCATGCTTATCTTTTTGGTGGGCTATACGACTTTGCCGGGCAGATACGCACAGTAAATATAGCCAAAGGCGGATTCCAGTTTGCCATGGCGCAATACTTGCCACAAACATTGGACAATATCGCTAATATGCCCGAAGATACTTTTGAACACATTATCGACAAATATATAGAAATGAACATTGCTCATCCATTTCGTGAAGGCAACGGCAGAAGTACGAGAATATGGCTTGACCTAATGTTGAAGCGAAGTTCGAAGAAATGTGTAGATTGGAGTTTGGTGAACAAGAAAAGCTATCTTGATGCTATGACTCGCAGTGTGGCTGATGGTACCCCAATAAAGCAGTTACTAAAATCTGCTCTTACCGATAAGATTGATGATCGCGAGACATTCATGAAGGGTATTGACTATTCATACTATTATGAACAAGAGGATTAGAGTGTATGCAATTTTAAACGATGTACTGCTGTATGTGCATTGCGAACTATCAATAATCAAATAGTACACCGTACAAGTACCGAACAAGTTAATACTATCTTGATTCTGCTCGTTTCTATTTGTTTATTCGTACCTTTGTGACCAGAGTTTCAGGGCAAAAAGGCAATCTCAAAAGCCGAGGTACGAGCAAGACCTACAAAGCGTTGATATACAATGCTATGAATTTCCAACTATTCTTGAGAAGAAAACAAAATGACCTGCCGTACCTTTTAAAATGCAAAGTATTAAAAACCAAGTGGTTGCTTCTTGTTTAGACAAGCACCAATGATAATCAACGACTTCTATAAAAGATTATCATAAAATTAATTTTGTCCACTTACTTATCGGTACAATATGAAATTATGTCGCACCTACGGCGCTTATTACTGCTACGGGGCTACGCATTATAGATAGGGCTTACGCCCTACCCTATACTATGTCGCCCGTACCGGGCTTTGTACACCATATAAGCGCCGAACGTGCGACAGATTAAAGGGCAGAACCCTATTATTCGTTACCATTGCCATCCCAATGAGCAACGAAGGTGCGATAGACTAAAGGGCAGGACCCCATTATTCGTTGCCTTTGCCATCCCAATGAGCAATGAACGTGCGATAGACAAAGGGCAGGGCGTGAGCCATGTCTATGGACCATCACCCCCCAATGAGCGCCGAAGGTGCGACATATTTGCATATTCTCAACAATATATAAATGGAGTCACTATGTGCCGAGTTGTTGTTTCTTGCTACAGAAAGCGGCACTGACAATCACATGATTTAATAATGCATCATTATAGTCCCCTATATATATTAAGGTGTAGGCTTTCCGCTTAATACGGAAATATCACCTATATATTATGGAAAACCTCTATTCTCTATCTAATATTTTCATCCTGCCAATATTTTCTTGCATTTTTCATCGATGTAGTTGTTTTATCCGTTACCATGACATGACAACAGTAATGGTCATGTAAACCCCATGTTATGTTATATAGCCACCATAACTTTCGTTACACTAATTAAGCAAGGGAACTTTTGTTAATATTTAATAAGTCCGCAAAAATAATAACATTTGTCCGTTGTGATAACAAAAATAAATCGTAACTTTGCCCGCAGAAACGTTACTGGACAAGATGAGAAAGTCAACAATATGGGCGATAGCCATTATCATGGGCATGTCATTTGTCGGACTGCTCTGGATTCAGGTGTCATATATAGAAGATATGGCGAAAATGAAGAAGGAACAGTTTGATGAGTCTGTTACAAGAGCATTGTATCAGGCTTCGCGCAACCTTGAACTGAACGAGACGCTACGTTTTCTCGAAAAGGACGTAAATGCGACAGAGCGTAAAGCTTTCAGTACTGTTGCCGAAACTTCCAACGATAATTTCGGCGGTGCGGTGCAGCAGTCACATCAATATTCTGTAGCCGGAGACGACGGTACTATATACTCTTCCTTTGAATTACGTACCATTGCACTGAGTCCACAACAGGTACAGAAGGGGTTGCTGGTAAAGTCCTCTGACAAGAACGCCATCTCTGACGCACAGAAGAGTATGCAGCAGATAGTGCGCAACAGATATATCTACCAGAAGGCGTTGTTGGACGAGGTGGTGTACAGTATACTATATACGGCAAGCGAGAAACCACTACGTGACCGTATAAATTTCAAGCAACTGGACCAGGACATTCGCAGTGAACTGCTGAACAACGGCATTGACCTGCAATATCATTTCAACGTGCAGACAAATGATGGAAGGGAAATTTACCGCTGTCCGGAATATACAGATGAAGGAAAAGACATAACATATTCACAGATACTGTTCCGCAATGACCCTGCGGCAAAAACAGGAACTGTGACAATACATTTCCCGGACATCAACAATTACATCTACTCCAGCGTCCACTTCATGATTCCAGCCTTGGTGTTTACAGGTGTGTTGATTGTCACTTTCATCTTCACCATTGTGGTGATATTCCGCCAAAAGAGATTCTCGGAGATGCGTAACGACTTCATAAACAATATGACGCACGAACTGAAGACTCCTATCTCCAGCATTTCCCTTGCCTCGCAGATGTTAAATGACGGTAGTGTGAAAAAGAGCGAGCAGATGATTACACATCTCGGTGGCGTAATTAATGATGAGAGTAAACGCCTGCGTTTCCTTGTAGAAAAGGTTCTGCAGATGTCAATGTTCGACAAGAAGAAGTCTATCTTCAAGATGAGGGAACTTGATATCAACGAACTGGTGGAAGGTATTGCAAACTCCTTTACCCTAAGGGTAGAACACACTGGTGGACATATATATACAGAAGTAGAGGCCGTGGATTCACAGGTCTACATAGAAGAGATGCATTTCAGCAATGCTATCTTCAACCTCATGGACAATGCGGTAAAATATTGCAAGCAGGATAAGCCACTTGACATATACCTGCGCACATGGAACCCATCACCAGGCAAGGTTAGCGTCTCCATACGTGATACGGGTATCGGCATCAAGAAGGACAATCTGAAGAAGATTTTTGAACGGTTCTACCGTGTGCATACGGGCAACCGGCACGATGTCAAGGGTTTCGGACTGGGACTGGCGTATGTCAAGAAAGTCATAGACCTACACAAAGGGGCGATACACGTTGACTCGGAACATGGCAAAGGTACTACCTTCACTATCACGATAGACGTAATAGATGACAAATAGACTACCTTTAAGGTGGGTTTATAAATCCTCACCGTAGTTAGAATAAATGAACCAAGTATTTGTTTCTTGCTTTGGCAAGCGTCACTGTGTGCCGAGCGTGTCTTATTGTTGTTTCTTGCTTTGGCAAGCGTCACTGATAACCAACGACTTCAATAAAAGAATAATATAAAACTATATTTTGTCCACATACTTAAGAAAAGAATATTAATAACAATTAAAACGAAACGATTATGGAAGAGAACCTGAAAATTCTTCTTTGTGAAGACGATGAGAACCTTGGTATGCTCCTTCGCGAATACCTTCAGGCAAAGGGCTTTGAGACAGATCTTTGCGCTGATGGAGAGGCTGGCTACCGTTCTTTCCTCAAGAACCCGTATGATATTTGTGTGCTTGACGTGATGATGCCGAAAAAAGACGGTTTCCAACTTGCTACAGAGATACGTCAGGCAAATGCAGAGATTCCTATCATCTTCCTCACTGCACGCCAGATGAAGGAAGATATCCTCGAAGGATTCAAAATTGGTGCCGACGACTACATCACAAAACCTTTCTCAATGGAAGAACTGGTGTTCCGCATAGAGGCGATACTACGCCGTGTACACGGTAAGAAAACGAAAGAAAGTACGCAATACCAGATAGGCAAGTTCCTGTTCGACACACAGAAACAACTCCTCACTATCGGTGACAAACAGACGAAACTCACTACTAAAGAAAACGAATTGCTGTCATTGCTTTGCAGTCACTCCAACGAAATACTACAACGTGACTTCGCACTGAAAACCATTTGGATTGATGACAACTATTTCAATGCCCGCTCAATGGACGTTTATATCACCAAACTGCGCAAGCATCTGCGTGATGATGACCAAATAGAGATTATCAATATACATGGCAAAGGCTACAAACTCATCATTCCTAATCAAGACGAGGAATAAAAGGATAAAGAGGTAAGAATGATAGGATAAGATGTAAATGTTATCTGCAATCTTACCAACCTGCATGATGCAGTGGTTATTTCTCGCTCAGGCAAGCATCACTGCGTGCCGAGCGAGTTGTTTCTTGCTTTGGCAAGCGTCACTATGTGCCGAGCGCCACTGACAATCAGCGGGGACAATAAAAAGATTATTGTAAAAAATTCAGATTGGTTCTTTAAATCCCCATCATAGGACAATGCAAGCAATGATTTTCGCCGCCGGCAAGGGTACAAGACTGAGACCACTGACCGACGTGATACCCAAGGCCCTTGTGCCTGTGGCTGACAAGCCGTTGATACAGCATGTTTTGGAGCACTTGCAAAAAGCAGGGGCACAACAAGTTGTGGTAAATGTACATCACCACGCGGCGCAGATAAAGAACTTTCTCTCCTTGGCCAAAAGGACATTTCCGTTCACCATTTCCATATCTGATGAAACGGAGAAGTTGTTGGAGACAGGCGGTGGCATCAAGAAGGCGCGAAGCCTGTTCGAGAACATCGCAGAGCCAGTGCTGATACATAATGTTGACATTCTGAGCAATGTTAACCTTGCCGAATTCTATGAACAAGGTAAGGGGAATGATGCGACACTGCTTGTTTCGGAACGTCAGACGCAGCGTTATCTATTGTTTGACAGTAATATGCGGCTTGTGGGATGGACGAACATTGTGACAGGAGAGGTAAAAAGCCCATATCCTGCCATCATGGCAATGAATGGAGATAAGGAGACGGTAGCCAAACACTTTGCACCACCTTCCACACGTTCTGTATCTACAGAAGGAATAATGCTTGCATTTTCCGGCATTCATTCATTATCTCCTTCAATGTTTCCGCTTATGGACCAATGGGGTGACACTTTTCCGGTCATTGATTTTTACCTCCGCCATTGTGCAGAGACAGACATCAGAGGTATAGTAAAACAAGACTTGAAATTGCTGGATGTAGGCAAACTTGATACACTCGCCCATGCTGATGAATTTCTAAATAATATTGTTTCATAATTTCTTTTTCCTTTATTTTTGCTATTTTATAAAAAAACAGGATAGCCGATAATAAGACAATCAGACAAAAAACTATGCAAAAAATAATAATACTTGACTTTGGCTCACAGACAACGCAGCTCATAGGCCGCCGTGTCAGAGAACTTGACACCTTCTGTGAAATCATGCCATACAACAAGTTTCCAAAAGATGACCCATCGGTGATAGGTGTTATACTAAGTGGTTCACCCTATTCGGTTCATGATCCGGAGGCGTTCAAAGTTGACCTTGGACAGTTTGTGGGCAAGATACCAGTACTTGGCATCTGTTATGGTGCGCAGTTTATCTCGCATACCCTTGGTGGTAAGGTTGAGAAGGCAGACTCACGTGAATATGGACGTGCCAACCTTGTGCAGTTTGATACAGCAAATCCTCTCTTTAACGGATTTACCGATAACTCGCAGGTATGGATGAGTCACGGTGACACCATCACAGCAATACCAGAAGGTTTCAAATGCATCGCTTCAACCGATAATGTAAAGTATGCAGCGTATGCTTCCACCAAACAGCCGGTATGGGCGGTACAGTTCCACCCGGAGGTGTTCCATACGCTTCAAGGTATGCAGTTACTGAAGAATTTTGTCGTTGGCATCTGTGGTTCCAAACAAGACTGGAGTGCCGACTCTTTCGTTGAGACGACTGTTGCAGAACTGAAGGCGCAGTTGGGAGACGACAAGGTTATACTCGGACTCTCCGGTGGCGTTGACTCCAGCGTTGCCGCGGTACTGCTGAACAAGGCTATTGGCAAGAACCTCACTTGTATATTCGTTGACCATGGCATGTTGCGTAAAAACGAGTTCCATGATGTCATGATGGACTATGAATGCCTTGGACTGAATGTCGTTGGCATTGATGCTTCAGAAAAGTTTTTCGCTGACCTTGCTGGTGTGTCTGACCCAGAACAAAAACGCAAGATTATTGGCCGTGACTTCGTTGAGGTGTTTAATGCTGAAGCCAAGAAACAGACCGGTGCCAAGTGGCTTGCCCAGGGTACTATCTACCCAGACCGTATAGAGTCGCTCAACATCACCGGTAAAGTGATTAAGAGCCACCACAATGTAGGGGGGCTTCCTAAGGAGATGAACCTACAACTGTGTGAACCTCTAAAATGGTTGTTCAAGGATGAGGTTCGCCGTGTAGGCCGCTCCATGGGTATGCCAGAACACCTGATTACACGTCATCCATTCCCTGGACCAGGGCTTGCTGTCCGCATACTTGGTGACATCACACCAGAGAAGGTTCGCATATTACAGGATGCTGACGATATTTATATCAATGGCTTGCGTGAATACAAGACGAAACTCAATGGTGAAGAGGCACGCCGTGTGCTTGCAGCCGGTGTTCCCGCTGATATGCAGAACGGTGAAATTGAGGTCAGCCTCTATGACCAGATATGGCAGGCTGGCACTATACTTCTCTCCACCGTCCGTTCTGTAGGCGTGATGGGAGACGAACGTACTTATGAACATCCCGTAGCACTACGTGCCGTTACTTCTACCGATGCTATGACAGCAGATTGGGCACACTTGCCTTACGACTTCATGGCAAAGGTGAGCAATGAGATAATAAACAAGGTAAAGGGAGTGAACCGCGTATGCTATGACATCTCCTCAAAACCACCTGCAACGATAGAATGGGAGTAGTATTCCAGTAAAGGCGGGTGTTATAAATTCCCGCTGTAAGATTCAACCCTCCAATAAAAGGCAGGAAGTGAGAATATTCTCACTTCCTGCCTTTTATTGGAGGGTGTTGTTTAACGGTTCTTGCTAAGGCAAGCGTCATTGTGTGCCGCGCGGCACTGATAATCAGGATTCCAATTCTACCAGTTTATTGACAATTGCATAAATGGTGAGACCTGCAATGGAATGTATCTGAAGTTTGCGGGCAATATTACGGCGATGGGTAATGACGGTATTCGGAGCAATGAAGAGTTTATCTGCAATCTCTTTGTTGGTCAATCCTTGCACGACACCTATGACAACGTCTTTTTCCCTTTCTGATAATGTTTCCCCATTGTCTGCCGGTGTATTGATCAGAGAAGCAAGGTTAGGTACGGTTTCCTCTATATGGTGTGCCTTTTCCAATTCTTGAATAGCGGGAATGAATATGGCTTCTTCCACATTGGCGTGGAGCGTGAGCCACTCTTCAAGATTGTAAAGGTCATAAAGGGTGGCAGTGAGCATATTGCCAAGCAGAGGATCTGAAGGCAAGTACTTGATAATAATACTCTTTAGTTCTTTTAGCTTCTCACTTGTCTGGTCGTGATGTTTGGAAAATGTCTCTATGTCGTAACCCGCCTTACGTTCTCCGTTGAGCAAACCTTCTACGTATGGAAACAGGGTCTGCTCCTCAAACTTCATGTGGTGGGTAATGAAACGGGCATATTCATCGAACATCTTTATTATAAGTGAACCTAACCTGTCACCTGCCGCCAAGGCTTCTACAAGTTCCTTGCGCAGGAATGGCAACTGGAAGTCTATGTAGTAACGGTGCGAAGCACGTAGATATTGCAGCAAGGTACGCACGTCAAGGTGGTGTATGTCGTTCTGAGAATGGTAGCCATTGATAGTCAGATTGACAACTGCAAGGAATGTGAAGGTATCAACATTGCGTGATTCGCATACTTCCTTTACGGTCTTGGCACCAAATCCCATACCGATACCAAATGCGCTTAGACTCTGTAACACATTATAATTGTCACGGATAAGTGACAGCATCCGATCATCGGGTTCATATAGTTTCATCTTCTTCATTACGAGTTCCTTGAGAATTATTAGTTTGTGGGTGCAAAGTTACTCATTTCAAGCCGAATGTACAATACCTGCATATAGGTAATGTGTGGTTGTTTGGTAGTAGGTTATGGGTTATCGGTTGTGGGTTATGGGTTGAGGGTAGTTGAGGTTTTTGATCAGGCAAGCGTCACGGCGTACTGGCCGGGGGATGGGGTGAGGATTGATTACAACGCTTTCAACTTTGCGAATTTCAACAACAGTTGTTTTGTCCCTGCATTCTCAAATTCCACAGTTGCCTTGGTGCTTTCACCCGTGCCTTCTATTTTACGAACAACGCCCTTACCAAAGCGGTCGTGTAGTACAGCACTACCTACAATCAGGTATTCACTCGCAGAACATCCTCCTTTTGTACTTGGCGTTGTAATGCCAGTATTTGCGGGCATAGGCTTGACATTGTTGTGTCCCATAACCTTTGGCGTGTTGCTGTAATGTGTGGTTGCGGGACGCTCGGCATATTCCGGCATAGAGCCGAACAAAGAGCGTTTGCCTTGTGAAGCATTGACAATGGAATACCCACCAGTGGCGACCGTCAGTAGACGCGGGTCAATGTCACGCAGGAAACGGCTTGGAGTATCAAACTCCATCTTTCCATAGCGATAACGGCTCCTTGCGTATGTAAGGGTACAACATTTCTCCGCACGTGTTATTGCGACATAAAGCAGACGGCGTTCCTCCTCCAACTTGCGCTGAGAGTCAGAACTCATCGGACTGGGAAAAATATTCTCTTCCATGCCCACAACATAGACAACAGGGAACTCAAGCCCCTTTGCACTGTGAATGGTCATCAGTGTAACCTTCGACTTTACGCTGTCATTATCATCACGGTCACTGAGCAATGCCACATCATGCAGAAATTCAACGAGCTTGTCCGATTCACCTTCTTCACGCGCTGACTCTACGAACTCCTGCATTGATGACAGGAACTCTTCTATATTCTCTTGTCGTGAGCGGTATTCCGGTTCTGTACTTGAATATATATCCTGTGTTATACCGGACATCTTTACGATATCATGTCCCAATGCAAAGGCATCCTCGGTTGCAAGACGGGCTGAAAAACTTTCTATCAATGCTCTGAAGGATGCAAGCTTTGCCATAGTACCTTTGTTTATGGCAAATCCAGAGTCAACAGGTGTACAGATAGCCTGCCACATACTCATACCTGATGTCTGCGCTGCCACAGCTATCTTCTGTACTGTAGTATCGCCAATACCACGGGCAGGATAGTTTATAATACGTCGTAAAGCTTCTTCATCATCATGGTTCACGACAAGACGGAAATAGGCTATGATGTCCTTTATCTCTTTACGCTGGTAGAAACTCATGCCACCATAAATACTATATGGTACATTGCTCTTCATGAACTGCTCCTCAAAAGTACGGCTCTGATAGTTGGTACGGTATAGTATGGCACAATCAGAATATTCAAAGTCATCATACTTTATCTTCATTCTTATGTCATTACTTACAAACATAGCCTCTTCGCGGTCACTCGCAAATTCCTTCAACAACAGTTTGTCGCCTTCAGCGTTGCGGCTGAAGACATTTTTCTCTATCTGCCACTGGTTTTTGTGTATAAGACTGTTGGCTGCCTGTACTATACGCTGGGTGGAACGGTAATTCTGTTCCAGTTTGAATAGTCGTGTACCTGAATATATCTTCTGGAAATTAAGGATATTGTCGATATCAGCACCACGGAATCCATAAATACTTTGCGCATCATCCCCCACCACGCATACAAATTGATGCTGTGACGTGAGTTGTCTGATAATGCACTGCTGCGCATAATTGGTGTCCTGATACTCATCCACGAGGATGAACCTCAATGCCGTGGCATACATCTGCAGTACCTCCGGATGTTCATTAAACAAAATGAATGTGTTGAGCAACAAGTCATCAAAGTCCATGGCGTTACTCATTCTGCACCTCTGCTGATACATGCTATATATCTGCGCTACCCGTGGCACCCTGTCATCAGCGTCTCTTTTCGCAGCATAATGGTCGTTTGTATACTTCTCTGCCGTCATAAGCCTGTTCTTGGCTTCAGATATACGTCTGTGTATGTCTGCTGGCTTATACTCTTTGTCGTTGAGACCCAGTTCCTTTACCAAAGCTTTTATAAGCGACCGGGAATCCGCTTCATCATATATAGTATAGTTATTAGAGTAACCTATAGCCGCCGCTTCCGTGCGTAGTATCCGTGCAAATAACGAATGGAATGTTCCCATGCGCAGATAACGTGCCGTCTCTGCCCCCACAAGGGTTCCTATACGCTCTTTCATTTCGCGTGCGGCCTTGTTGGTGAATGTAAGAGCCATAATCTCCCACGGTTTCAACCCCGTAGTCAACAAATAGGCTATCTTATATGTCAATACGCGGGTTTTACCGGAACCGGCACCGGCAATGACGAGAGAGGGGCCGCTGATATATTCAACGGCCTCTCTCTGTGATTCATTCAAATCATTCAAGAAGTTGGAGTCTTGCATTATTTCTCTTCTTTCCACTTTACGAAGTTCATTTCCTTTACTATCTGCCTTTGACGTTTCTTTATGTATTTCGAAGGTTCTTTACTTGAAAACTTTCTCGGATTTGGCAATGTAGCGGCTATCAAAGCACAGTCACGCCTTGACAGTGTGGCAGCCGTTTCACCGAAATTGTATTCCGCTACGGCATCGACACCATATATCCCATTGCCCATCTCAATAGAGTTAAGGTACACTTCCATGATACGTTCCTTACCCCAAACCAACTCTATCAGTGTAGTGAAATACATTTCCAGTCCCTTTCTTATCCAAGAACGTCCTGGCCACAGAAACACATTCTTTGCCGTTTGCTGGCTGATTGTACTTGCTCCATACTTTTTCTTTCCAGCCTTCATGTTTCGTTCCACCGCCTTCTGAATGGCATCAAAATCGAAACCATGATGTATAAGGAAACGTTGGTCCTCACTTGCCATCACCGCTATCGGCATATCAGATGTAATCTCGTTGAATGATACCCATCTATGGTGTATCTTAGGCATCTCGCCGCTGCTTATCTGTTGTGCCGCACGTATGAACATCAGTGGTGTAAACCATACGGGAATAACCTTATAGGCCACAACAGCAAGAATAGTAGAGGCAAAGAATGCCGCTACTATCCATTTGATAATCTTTCCGATAAAAGGTATAGAAAGTTTCATTACAATGATCTTAAGTAACTATACAAAATCAGTTTTGCAATAGTCTTTTATTGAACTCGTTGATTACCAGTGACACTTGCCTAAGCAAGAAACACCAATAACGCAAACTACTGAGCCTGCTGTTGTGCTTTGTTTATCATGTCTTTTGAGGCATAGAGATAAATCTCGACACGACGGTTTTGCTTACGTCCTGCCTCAGTGGAGTTGTCTGCAACAGGATTTGTTGAACCATATCCGTTGACATTCTTCATCTGCGCATACTGTACACCGTTTGATGTAAGATAGTTGGCTACAGACTGTGCCCTGCTTACAGACAGCGGATTGTTAATGGCATCGCTACCTGTAGAGTCAGTGTACCCCTGTACATCAATGCTGACATCAGAGTTCTGTTTCATTATATTAACGAGCTTGTTCAATTCCCCCTTGCTTGTGCCAGTGAGGTCTGCCTTGTTTATGGCAAAGAGAATACCAGAGTTGAACGTCACCTTTACGGCGTCAAGACCGTTTGCATCCTTCACCGTCTCCACCTCTGCATTTTGCAACTGTGCCTGCGCTTGTTTCTTCACCTTGTCCATACGGTTTCCTATCACAGCACCAGTACCGGCACCAACAGCAGTACCTATGGCAGTACCTATGGCAGTATTGCCCGCAATAGCACCAATGATTGACCCCAAAGCGGCACCGCCACCAGCACCTATGACAGCACCTTGGCCCGTCTTGCTCATGTTATTCCAAGAGTTACAACTTGCGAGCGCTACACAAAAGCCCACAATAAGGGCAAAAACCTTAATTCTTTTCATTTTCCTTTCCTTTCATTATTAATTGTGTATATTTCGGTTAATTGTAAAATTCACATTGCAAAGTTAAACATTTTTCTGCAATATAATAAAGAATTCACCGACTTATGTGCTTATTTTCGTTTTTTTTTTGTATTTTTGCATCACAATTCGAAATAAAAACAATATACATAAACATATTATTTTAATAAAGACAAATGGAAAAAAGCGCATTACAGATTGCACGTGCTGCCTATCAGCCTAAACTGCCGAAGGCTCTACGTGGTGCTTTAAAGGCTGTTGAGGGTGATTCTACACAGTCAGTTGCTGATCAGGAAGAGGTACAGAAACTCTTTCCTAACACTTATGGTATGCCATACCTCAAATTCGAACCTACAAAGGGCGAGAGTGAAAGCATAGCCATGAATGTCGGAGTGATACTTTCCGGCGGACAGGCTCCTGGTGGACACAATGTCATATCAGGTCTCTTTGATGGCATAAAGAAACTAAATCCGGCAAACCGTCTCTATGGTTTCATTCTTGGTCCTGGAGGTCTTGTAGACCATAATTATATGGAACTTACGGCAGATATCATCGATGAATACCGCAACACAGGCGGCTTCGACATCATCGGTTCCGGTCGTACAAAACTTGAAAAGAAGGAGCAGTTTGACAAGGGACTGGAGATATTAAAGGCTCTTGACATCAAGGCTCTCGTTATCATTGGCGGTGACGACTCCAACACTAATGCATGTGTACTTGCAGAATATTACAAGGCTACTGATGCCGGTGTGCAAGTAATTGGTTGCCCTAAGACCATTGACGGTGACTTGAAGAATTCTGAAATAGAAACATCTTTCGGTTTCGATACAGCTACAAAGGTATACTCTGAGGTTATAGGCAACATTATGCGTGACTGTAACTCTGCAAAGAAATACTGGCACTTCGTAAAACTCATGGGACGTTCTGCTTCACATGTCACTTTAGAATGTGCATTGCAGACGCATCCTAACATCACCCTCATAGGCGAAGAGGTTGAGGCAAAAGAACAGACTCTTGACGATGTTGTAACATACATTGCGGATGCTGTTGCCGACCGTGCTACACGTGGCATGAACTACGGTGTGGTTCTTGTTCCAGAAGGACTCATTGAGTTCATACCTGCCATAAAGAAGCTTATCTCTGAGCTCAATGATATGCTTGCCGCTAATCAGGCAGACTTCGATTTTGTCGCTGACGACAAGAAAATCGATTATGTATTGAAACACCTTTCTGAAGAGAATGCCGCTATCTTCAAAAGTCTTCCTATCGCCGTTTCACGCCAACTTGCACTTGAGCGTGACCCACATGGTAACGTGCAAGTTTCTCTCATCGAGACAGAGCAGTTACTGGCGGAGATGGTTAGCAAGAAACTGGATCAATGGAAAAAAGAGGGTCTGTACAGTGGCCAGTTCTCCACACAACACCATTTCTTCGGTTACGAAGGTCGTTGCGCAGCGCCATCCAACTTTGACGCAGACTATTGTTATTCACTTGGTTTCAATGCCTCTATGCTCATTGCAGCAGGCAAGACAGGCTATATGTCCTCAGTGAAGAATACTTCAAAACCTGTTGACCAATGGATTGCAGGCGGTATTCCTATCACCATGATGATGAATATGGAAAAGCGTAATGGCGAAATGAAGCCGGTAATACGCAAGGCACTTGTGGAACTGGACGGAAAACCATATAAGTATTTCATTGCCCACCGCACAAAATGGGCTCGTGAAACTGATTTCGTCTATCCTGGTCCAATACAGTACTTCGGTCCTACGGAGGTATGTGACCAGCCAACCAAGACCCTACAATTGGAACACGAATAAACATCATTCATTTATGAAAAGAGTATGAGAACTTTGGATTTAGCCGATTGGACAGATATTACCCAACCGGCAAAATCCAAAGTTCTCTCTCTTATTTTTCTAAACAACCAGCAGCATGCCTTTCTCTTCATCCAAATGCCACAATAGGCAAAAGAACACACGCAAATCGTCAAGATTCCATGTGTGGTGGTGGCTGGGAGGTCTGTTTGTTGCTGCCATATATGTCTTTGTATTCTACTATTTCTTTGTAGGTCCAACGGGCTTCCGCTGGCGTGCCATATATGGAGATGTGACATATCCAGAAGGTGAAGGCTTTGAGATACAGGGTATAGATATAAGCCACTATCAAGGCTATATTGACTGGGAAGCCCTGCGCAATGCTATGATACAGAAAGCCCCAGTGCGCTTTGTAATAATCAAGGCTACAGAGGGGGCGACAATGATAGACGAGAACTTCACTGACAATTTCTTTCAGGCACGTGAATATGGTTTCATTCGTGGAGCATACCATTTCTACAGCACAAAATCTACTTCACGTCAACAGGCATATCACTTCCTCGACAAGGTAAAGCTGGAGGCTGGAGATTTACCACCTGTGCTTGATGTGGAGCATAAGAATCCGGAACTGACAACCGAAGAGTTCCAACAGGATGTATTGTCATGGCTGCACATTGTCGAAGACCGCTACCACGTCAAACCTATAATATACACATATTATAAATTTAAGGAGAAATATCTTTCCGACACCCGTTTTGATGGGTATCCTTATTGGATAGCACACTACTATGTTGACAAGATGGAGTACAAAGGGGAATGGAAGTTCTGGCAACATACCGATGCCGGACGTTTGCCAGGAATAAAAGGTTATGTGGATTTCAATATATACAATGGTTCGTACTACGACCTTAAGCAACTGACAATACCCGAAACGGATGATGACGATGATACTGAAGAATAATAATCAAACGGCACGGCCAATTTTTAATTAAAAAGTGGCCGTGCCGTTTGATATTTCATCAGAAGGTGATGGTAACAGTCTTTCTGTTGTTCGACAATGAGTATTTGCCATTGCCACAATCCAATGTCCCTATCACTTCAAGTGGTGAAGCCTTGTTACTGAAGGAACTTATATAGCCGCCGCTTACTTTCATATCGGCATCTGTCTTTATCCCTTTTGGTGTAGAAAGTCCTTTATTGCCCAATGTCACAACATTCAACGAACCGGCAGTAACATTAATGTCACCGGTGCTGTTTACGCCCTTGCCACCTTCGCCACTACTTTTTATATAAATGCTACCGCCTTTTATCTCCAGTGCCATGTCGGTCTTTATGCCAGCACATGACGTGGTATCATTCGCAGCACTGTCAACCATAGGCGAACCACTTGTCAAGACTATAAGACGTCCCCCATCCACAATTACCGAATCTTCACAACTGATACCCTTGCCACCGTCAGTCTCTATCTCCATGTTTACCACACCACCGTTCATGTAAAAACCATCGTTGGCCTTTATTCCACTACCGGAATAACCTTCATGTTTGTTCACCTTGACATAGACATCAATACCTTTGCGCAACCTTATATAATCGTCACATGCGATACCATGCTTATTGTTAGCATACACATCCAGTTTACCACTGCCACTGAATATCATTTGCCCTTCACTGAAGAAAGCTCCTTTTGCCTGTATTCCACTACTCTCAACAGAATATCCGGCACCATCTTCCAGTCTGTTTTCACTACCATCGGCAAGAGCCACATAACACGTTTTCTTTCCTTGGTTGTTTATGACGCTTCCTTCCGGATTGGCGAGTGAGAGGCCTGCCAATTCAATCATGTACTTCTTCTCACTGAAAATCAGCAGTCCACCGTCAGACGATGTCCCGCTAAGAATGAATTTCACACCCTGTCGGGTATTTACTATTCTTACATGAGCACCATTTTTCGTTATCATGACAGCATTTGTATTGCCGCCAACGGTCACATCGTTCTCTGTAAAATCAAGCGTCACCACATATGATATATCCTCGTTTTCCACCATATCCCCAGCATCGAAATCCTCTTTCTGCAGGCTTTCGTCAAGAGAAGACCTGTCTATGCTGATTTCTGTATAAGTCGGATTCTCCAACTCGTTTATATAAGCTCTTAGGTCAGTGTCGTCAGACTTGCACGCACTTATGGTCAATAAAGTGAGTGCAAACGTCGTTAAATAAAAAAAGCAATTATTCTTCATTGAATCAGTAGTTTCATAAGTTAGAATTTGAATGTATATCCAGCACCGGCATAGTGGCAATTAGGTTCACTGTCCGCCTCTTTGTCGTTGGTAAACTGGCAACGGTAGAACACCTCCAGTACATGATGTTTGTTCAGTCTAATGTCAGTGCCCAACGTCAGCCTCACCTTTTCAAGAGACATTCCGTTGAACAGTTCCGCATTGACAAAAGGCTTGAAGGTGGCTTTTTTCCTGGCATATTCCACTTGTAACCTGGACCTCAACAGATGGCTTGCTGTACCGTCAACGGTTGTCTCCTCCCATCCTTCATTGTCAAAGTCATACCTTTCCGTTGTCTTCGCCGGCCGATATGTGTATTGCCAACGTTCGCGTAGTGATATTTCGAAATCTCCAAAACCTACCTCACCTGTCATTGACACATTGAAACGATGGCGCGTTGACCAGTATCCCGGTCGCCAATTATTGTAGGAATAGACACCCCCTTCGTCATCAAGATTATATGTCAGTTTCTCTTGTCTGTTGTCATAAAGAAGGGAATATCCGGCATCAGCCTTCAACCATTTCGTGACTTTATAGGATACGCCAGTGTTTGCACTCCATCTATCAACCGTACGGAAATCGTTGCGGGTACGGAAATCAACATCAACACCCACAGACACCTTTTTGCTGAGGCGCTTCTCCGCACCGGCATTAAGCCACAGACCGCAGTCGTCAGATTGCGCATGGGCACCGACAACGGCCAATAGTGCAAATGCAAAAAAAAGTTTTCTCTTCATATTCATTGTATTTTATATTGGTCATCTCTACCCTTCAACGGCAGACCATTCTTCCCTTGTTATTTTCACATGTTCGTCCACGGTTACGTTTTCATTGACTTCTGTCTGGTAATAGATTTTAACCATAGCCATATCGCGCAGAAAGTCAATGCCTCCGACCTCTACTTTTTCTATTTTCAGTCCGGTACGCTCTTCAAGGTCAGCCTTGAGTTCATTGTACATATCCGGCTTTATCAAGGCTATCCTGTCATATTGTATGAGTTTTGTGTTTACATGCCGTAACAGTATGTAACTCTCGAAAAACCAAGTAGCGACGAGAAAAACCAAATTCGTACAAAACAATCCCATATAGCCGATGGTTGTAGACAAGGCGTTGATTACTGATATGGAGATGATAGCAAAGAGATATGTCATCTCTCTAACGGGCATGGACTCCGTCCTATAGCGTATGATGCCGAAGATAGCAAACAATCCAAGAGTAAACCCTATCTTTAACTTTACCCCGCCGAGCAGGAAAATGAGGAAGAAGATACTTATACTTATAAGCATGAAAGTGAAATAATAGTCTCTTCTTCGGCTTTTGGGATAATACAGACAATGAATCATGAACCACACAATGAATGTGTTGAAACTGAACCTGAGTGCCATTGTCAGGAAATCGCCCATTTCTATCAACGGAGTGCCAAGCATCTCCAAATTCTCCAATTCTTCCATTAAATAATATTAAATCGTTATTAAGTTGTTTTATTTTACAGTTATTTTTTGCATCGGCAAGTGTCACTACATGCCGAGTTGGTTGGTTTCTTACTTACTTGGGCAGACATCATTACGTGCCGAGCGGATTGGTTACACTGATTATAAACGAATTCGATAAAACTTTTTTTAAAAACAATTTTATACAATTGCTTATCAATTTTATCATCTACTATCTATCGCAACACATCATCTTGTTGATAGCTCGCAACCTTAACTTGAATCTGTTAATTGGTAAAGTGGTATTGGTCAATGCCGTTCCCATGCAGTATTTGCTGAAATGATTTGGCTTGATGCGTAATTCGTTGAGCATGTCCAACACAGGGGAGTCCACAAGACCGTTACGTTTCAGTTCAATGACGGCTATGCCATCGAGGTCATATTTATTGTCATTGTACATGTTGACAAACTCCAAACCGGTGTCAATGGTCAACCTCTCTGTCTTACCATTGTTCACCAAAGTGATACGCGAGAATCTGTTCTCTATTGCCTTTCTCAACAACTCTGGCGGATACTTCTGGTGTGTTTCGAGAAATTCAAGATACTTTGCATTTCCTTTAACCCACTTGCCAGGCTCTACATCCTGCATAGCTGTTTGCAGGTCAAAACCATTCAGTACTACTCGTTCCTTCTTTGTACGTCCATGGTTATCTTTGGTTTTCACCTCAAGAAAGTGCAACCCAGAATTCACGTATGAGCGTATACGTACCTTCTGCCGTCCCGAATGCCCATGTTCATGCTCACAGAACATATCAAAGTCTACAGTGTCAAAATACAGAGTGTAATACGGAATGTCCCTCACACCATCAACCTCTTGTACCATATATTCTTTCTGAGCCATGATGAGCAGTTGCTTCAGCTTGTCAATGGTAGTTACAAATTTGGTATCGGTTCGGTTCATCAGCCTGATACCCCCCATCTCCTCTAATGTTATAGCAGGAAAGGCATCCAGGATATTCTGTATTATTTTTTTTCTTGTCATTACAGTAAAGATAGTAGTAGGTTTAGTTTTCCGTTTGCAAAGATAATCATTATCTTTGAAATACACATCAAAAATACACTCATTCTTTCGCAAATCTATTTCATTCTACAGAAATACGGTTGCAAAGGTAATACGGATTAATGTTTTGTCAAAATAAAATCTGTGAACAAGCCTTTTCTTTCAGCAAGAAGTTGAGGCAACGTCATGCTTGCTGCTTTATTAACATAAGTAGTTGTTTCTTGTTTAGGCAAGCGTCACTGTGTGCCGAGCGAGTATTATTGTTGTTGGGTCTATGTTAAATCGTGTGGGTAATGCCTTACTCAGAAAATAAAATTGTAC
>CAZPNC010000042.1:0-19664 GCA_964587945.1 uncultured Prevotella sp.
CACCTTCGGTCAGCGGAATGTATAGAGTCTGGTTGTTCCAGGTCTTTCCGCTCACTTCGCTTTCTATGATGTTGCCGTCAGCGTCAATCACCTCCAGTTTGTAATAGTTTATGGCACTGGCTCCGGAATCCATGAAGTTGGTCTTGCCGGATATTAATTTTCCGCTGTTGACCTTTGTGCTCTGTGTTGTGGCCGTAGTGCCGCGCCACAGCCGGAACTGCAGGTTGCGGTCGTCTTTGGCACGTGCCCGCCATTACACGAGGTTGCCGGCAGACTGGTGAAGAGCCATCAGTCCGCGTTTCAGTGGCGTAGCGGCAGGTTTGACTGACGTTGTTGAGGCGGTTGTTGCCTCGGTGTTTCCGGCCTGCAATGTTGTATTTGCGCTCTGAGCCGTGGCTGCGAGGGCGGTGACAAGCATCAATGCCGGTGTGAGTAATCGTTTGTTCATAGAGAAAAATAGTTAGTAGTATTGCCCATAACGGGATAGTTATCGGGTGCAAAGTTAGGAAAAATATCCGACATCGGCAATTTTTCTGACAATAAAGTGGTTTCTGACCGCAGTATTGGTGTTTGCATAGTGATAAAAGCAAGGTTTACAATGATATACATAGTGCCCCGCCCGTCATGCGGTTATATCGCTAACCGTCTGCCATCACTTTATCTTAGCCTCAATGGCAGCCCTCACCCGTTCGGCGAACTGTGTGTGGTCTTCGGTGTCCGACGGTGTCATCAGAGGCAGGTATTCCAGCGTTATCTTCGCAGGCTTGTAGAACCTCGTGCCTCGTGGCAGTGCCTTATATGCGCCGTTGATGCTCACCGGCAATACCGGTACGTTCAGTTCCTTGCTCATAATGGCGAACGTTTTTTTGAAAGTCGTCATGCTACCGTCGCGGGAGCGCGTACCTTCAGGGAAGATAATGATGCTCTTGCCCTGCTTCAGCACCTCTGCCAGTTTGAGTATGGAGTTCTTCAGATTGTGGCGTTCCATCAGAATGATGTTGTGGCGGCGTGCAAGAGCGCGGAGAACAGGATTGTTCACGTGTTCCTCCGTGGCGTAGAAATAGCAGTTGTCGATGACTTTCCACGGTACACCTGCCATAACTATCGCACCGTCTATATAACTCTGGTGGTTAGGAGCCATGATGAACTGTCCGTAAACGGGAATGTTCTCCGTGCCACGGACACTCAACCTGTTGTATATCTTGAATAACGCCTTGAACGCCCTTGTGCAGAAACGGTGTGACAACCCTGCCACCGGCAGGTCAAGATGGCTTGATGCCTCCTGTACCAGATTGTGGCTGTCAATGTGTTCCACCTCCTTACGGGTGTGTGATGCCGCAATGCGGTCGGCTATTTCCTGCACGTTGCGGAAGGATGACATGGCGTCGGCGTTTATGGTTATGCCGAATGTCTGTTCTATGAAGCCCTGCAGCCCCACCATATCCAGTGAGTCGAATGCGAGGTCGGTCTCCAGATGGCATCCGGGTTTTACCTTTACCTTCTTCTCTGCCTCTATATAGTTCTTCAGAATGAGGAACTCTTCCGTGCATGTCTCGTTGTCCTGAGCGTCAAGGGTAGTCTCTTCAGCCTCGTGTTCCTGTTCGCACAGTTCTTTGAGTTTGAACCTCTGCAACTTGTCCAGTTTCGTTCGCGGCAGTTCACCGCGGTACACGAAGATGCTCATCAGTTTCTTGTAGTTGCTGACGGTCATGTTATATGGCTCTATAACCTCGCGTTTCAGCACCTCTTCCACCTCCTTGTCCGACATCTCCTGCGCCCATTTCTCCTGCGGCACGACTATGCACCGCAGCATATCCCCGTACTGTACGACGGCTGCTTCCTTCACATACTGGTCGTATTTCTCTATCTTGTACTCTATCTCGTTGGGTTGTACGTTCTTTCCGTTCGACAGGACGATAATCTCCTTTGAGCGTCCTGTGATGTAAACCCTGCCGTCTTTGTCAAAGCGTGCAAGGTCTCCTGTGTGCAGGAAACCGTTCTTGTCTATCACCGCCGCGGTCTCTTCCGGCCGGTTGTAGTAGCCCATCATCACGTTAGGGCCTTTCGCGCACAGTTCTCCGTCTATTATCTTGCACTGCACAGACGGCATAGGCCGCCCCACGCAGCCGGGGATGATGTCATCCGGACGGGTGAAGGTGATGATAGGTGCTGTCTCTGTCATGCCGTAACCCTCCAGCACGTCAAGTCCCAACGTGCGCAGTCCGGCACCGATTTCAGCGTCAAGGGCCGCACCGCCGCTTACACAGTAGTCTATGTGGCCGCCCATCTTCTTGCGTATGGATTGGAACACGAAGCGTGACAGTGACCTGCTGCCCACGCGCCTGCATATATTAAATAATGTACGCGTGACCGGACTGGCATCCACCTTCTTCTTTATTCCGGTGTAAAGTGTCTGCCACAGTCTCGGCACACCTATGAATATAGCCACCTTTCCACGGCACATTGTCTCCATAATGTCAGGGCCTGACATCGAGGGGCATATCGCAACGCCGCCGCCACGGGTAATAGGACCTATCACACTGCCCATCAACGGCAGTACATGATGTAGCGGCAACAGTATCATCGCGCGTCTCTCTTCTGTGAATATTGGCACAGTGTCGGCAACACTGCGTATGTTTGCCATGAGGTTGTTGTAGGACAGCATCACGCCTTTCGGTGAACCTGTGGTGCCGGAGGTGTATATTATCAAGGAACACTCATCGCCCATCTCCTTCATATTGTCTATGCCGCACCACTTCTCCTCGTCTTTTGCCGCAGCCAGTTCGTAGTCGTCTATCAGTAGCATCTTCGTACTTATGCCGGCCTCTTTAACCGCCTGCATAACAACTTCTTCCCTGTCTTTCGACATCCAGATGCACTCCGGACTACAGTCGCGCAGTATGTAGGCCACATCCGCCACCGTTGACGAAGCGTCCACAGGCACAGCAATGCCCTGATTCTGCCATACAGAGAAGAAGGCATAAATCCATCCCTCCCTGTTTTCGCTGAATATAATGGTCTTGCAGCCCCTTTCCTTTGGGGTATGTTGGGCGAAAAGGTTTATGCGCCCCAGCATCTCGCTGTAACTGACCTTACGGTCTCCGGCTATGATAGCCGTCTTATGCCGATTCTTTATCATGTTCCTCGCATTTTTATTATTATGATGCAAAGGTACAAAAACAATTTCATATTACTGCAACCTTTTTTTAAAATATGATTAAAATCTTACTTTTTTGTTCTATTTTTCGGTTTCGTGATGTGCCAGTACGAAGAAACCGTGTTGCAAACGTGCCCCTTTTACACTGTAATATGGGCACATTCACTGTGTAAAAAGGGTGCTTTTGCAGTGCAATCATGTCTTTTTCACTTTGTTGACAGCAAATAATGGCAAAGTAATGTGAGTGATATATACCCACAAATCGGTATTGTCCATGCCGAAGAATCGCTGTACCTTTGCACCCGACAAATGACATACGACAAGTTGAAGATGAGAACAGGGTTATTTATATTGCTTTTCCTTGCTGCGGCATACAATGCCGTGGCCGCCGCCATGACACACACCGTATCGGGAAAGGTGCTTGACGACCGCACCATGAAGCCTCTTGCCTATGCCACTGTAAGGATACAGAACATGGAACTATGGGCCATAACCGACGATAGCGGACTGTTCCGCATAGCCAACGTGCCTGAAGGACAACAGTCTGTGGAGGTGAAGACGCTGGGATATGTCACACGTGTGGTGACGTTCCGGTTGACAAAGGATACCTACCTCAACAATATACGCATGAAAGAGGACAACCTCAGCATTCCGGGCATAGAGGTGACTGCGAAGAAAAGATACGGTATCGGCACTACGGCGTATGTGATGGACAGGACAACACTTGACCATTCGCAGGTTCTTAACCTCAGCGACATAACGGCATTGCTGCCCGGTGGCCAGACTGTCAACTCCACATTGATGAACGATTCGCGCCTCGCCCTACGGTCAGGAACGTCCGAACGCGGTAATGCAGCGTTCGGTACAGCGATAGAGGTGGACGGTATGCGCCTTGACAACAATGCCTCCATGGACGAAACACTATCCGCCTCCACCCGTAATCTGTCCGCTTCCAACATTGAAAGTGTCGAGGTCATCTCCGGCATACCCAGTGTTGAGTATGGTGATGTGTCCAACGGTGTTGTCAAGGTGAACACCCGCAGAGGACGTTCGCCATGGATTGTGGAAGCCTCTGTCAACCCCTATACGCGTCAGGTGGCGTTGAACAAGGGGCTGGCGTTAAGCGGTAACGGCGGCATTCTGAACTTCTCGCTGGAGCATGCACGTTCTTTCGGTGACATAGCATCGCCATATACCTCTTATAACAGGAACATCCTGTCCTTGGAATACGGCAAGGCTTTCCGCCTAAGTTCCTCCACCCTCAACCTTCAAGCGGGCATAACAGGCAACATAGGCGGTTACAACTCAGAGGCAGACCCTGACGCTTTCAAGGACACTTACCAGAAGATACGTGACAACCAGTTGCGCGGCAGCCTCTCACTGAACTGGCTTCGCAGCAGTGACAGGTATGGAACGCTCAACATCAGTCTCAATGCGGCATTCTCAACAAGCGACAAACGTACGGAGAATTACACCAACACCAGCTCCTCGTCCACCCAGGCTTACCTGCATACCATGCACAACGGCTACGCTATAGCGCAGGACTATAACGAGGCATCTGGCACAGACGGCATCACTCTCAGTCCGACGGGCTATTGGTATGTCAAGTCTTTCAACGACCATAAGCCCCTTGCCACGCAGGTAAAACTCAAAGGTGAGTGGACCAGACGCTTCTCTTACGCACTCAACAAGGCGACAATTGGCGTGGAGATGAACACATCGCGCAACAACGGCAAGGGCATTTACTACGATGACATGAGGCTTGCCCCAACGTGGCGGCCATACGATTACAGCACGTTGCCCGCCATGCGTAACCTCGCCGTGTTTCTTGAAGACCGCATTACCGTAGGACGACTGATGCTGACGGCAGGCATCCGTGACGACATGACCATGATAAACGGTTCTGACTATGGCACGGTGTCAAGTTTTTCACCACGTTTCAACGCCCGATATGACATCCTCCGCGGGCACAAACACTCGCTGAACTTCCATGCAGGCTATGGCAAAAGCGTAAAGTTACCGTCATTCCAGATTCTCTATCCGGCCGACACCTACTCTGACAGACTGGTCTTTACGCCCGGTTCCACTGCCGGCAACAAGGCCTACTATGCCTATTACACCAATGTATCCAAGGCTCTTTACAACGACAATCTCAAGTGGCAGTACACCAATCAGGTAGATCTCGGTTTCGATGCCAGTCTTGACGGCGCAAAGTTAAGCCTCTCCGGCTTCTGGCACAGGACGCATAATCCATATCAGGCGGTAAGCATCTACACACCATTCTCTTACAACTACACCTCGCAGGCATCTCTTGAGAACAGTGGAATAGCCAGTGCAGACCGCCTTTACAGCATAGATTCCAACACGGGCATTGTCACCCTGTCGTCCCTTTCCGGCAGTACGGCCATTACATTGCCTTACACCACCCACAATACTTACGTCAGTAACCGCCAGTATGTCAACGGTTCTCCCGTGACACGCTACGGCCTTGAATGGATTGTTGACGTGCCCTTGCTCTCCGATGCCAATGCGGTAGGTCTGTCATTGCGTCTTGACGGCAGTTATTATCATTACAAAGGTCTTGACAACACGCTCATAGTAGGCTGTCCCAACGGTATAGGCGACTACGTTTCAGGTTCCGGCACGTCGCCGCTCATAGGCTATTACGCCGGCAGCAGCGTCACTTCGGCCTCCGCCGGCAGCACACCAAGCATCAGCAATGGCTCTATGAGCAGGGGATGCAGTCTGAATACCACGCTGACAGCACGTATTCCACGGCTGAAACTCATCATGACCGTGAAACTGGAAGCCACATTCCTCAACTACAAACGTAACCTTTCCGAAGGGCGCAGTGCCATACTGCTGCAAGCGGCGGGCGACAATTCCGGTACTGCCTACAATGGAGAGACCGACAGTTATGTGGCTCTGTATCCTGAATATTACTCCACCTGGGAGAACCCCACGGAGCGAATACCCTTTGCCGAAGCACTGATGGCCGCCAGTCAGAGTGATGCCGTGCTATACAGGCAGCTGTGTAACCTTATAGTAAGGAGCAACACCTCATACTATTTCAACCCACAGGACGTGTCGGCGTACTACTCTGCCAACTTCTCCGTGACGAAAGAGATAGGCAAGTGCATAAGCCTCTCGTTCTATGCCAATAATTTCTTCAACAATATGTCGGCCGTACACAACACGCAGACGGGCCTCGAAACATCGTTGTTCGGCAGCAGTTACATCCCGAAGTTCTATTACGGAGTGACTGTAAGGGTGAGGTGGTAGGTCTATGGTTGATGGTTTGGGGTTGTGGGTTGATGGTGATGGGCCATTCCTTTTTACATACAAACGCCCTAAGCCACAATGATTGGCACTCCATAACGTCACTATAATAAAAAACAAAAGAAACAATGAAACAACTATACCTTTTCTTGTTATGCCTGTTGGCATTGCACTCCTGCACCTATGAGGAGCAGGCAGACACTTATTACGTGGAGATTCGCCTGTCAGAAGCGTTGGACTCCATGCCTGTCCAGATGACAAACGTGCAGGCCAAGACTTTCACTGCCATGACGGACAGCACCGGAACGGCACATCTTACGCTCCCATCCGGCATATACAGTGCAAGTGTTTCCAAGGTCATCGACGACGGTTATTTCCGCAATGCCTATAACGGCACGCTCGGCGACGTTGTCATTGGTGCAGGCTTTACCACAGTAACGCTCCCCGTTACCATCACATCCATGCAGACAGGCAATCCTATCCTCATAAAGGAAGTGTACGCCGGAGGCTGCCAAAAGGATGATGGCTCTGGCATCTTCGCTCTGGACAAGTGCATCATACTGTATAATAACTCCGCTGAGGCAGTGCCACTGGACGACATTGCCATAGGGATGGCAGAGCCATACAACGCTGAAGCCTCCGGACATAACTTCCTTGTAAACGGCAGACTTGACTATGCTGACGATGATTGGGTGCCGGCTATAAACGGAATATGGTATTTTCAGGACGGACAGAAGATCGAACCATACTCAGAACTCGTAGTGAACGTGCAGGGTGCCGTTGACAACACACTGGCATACGGCAATTCCATCAACTATGCCCACTCCGGATATTACTGTATGTACGACGTTGAGGCGTCAAGCAGTGACGGCGGTAAGTACAACAACACAAGGTATTACCCCTCACCTTCTGAAGCAATTCCGTCTTCGCACTATCTTAAAGCAGTGAAATACGGGCAGGCAAACGCATGGCCCATGAGCCAGACGTCACCCGCCCTAATCCTTTTCAAGACGGAAGGCGCCACACACAAGGCCTTCGGAGAAGACAACGGCAACATCGTTTACCCTGCGGGAAAGCAGGGTGACATCATTTCTGCCTGCCTGAAAGTGCCCCGCTCGTGGGTACTTGATGCCGTAGAGGTGTATAATGCCAATGCTCTGGCGGCCTGCAAGAAACGTCTTACCTCTGACCTTGACAACGGGTATGTGACCCTTACCGGCGGTTACGGACACTCACTTGTGCGGAAGGTGGAGAAGACAGTGGACGGCCACGACATCTATCAGGATACAAACAATTCGACAAACGACTTTTATGAAACTGGAAATTGTTCTCTTCGCTAACATAATCTGCCTGTCCTTGCACGCCCAACGTGACCTTACACTGGTTCAGGACAGGAACTTCTGGCTGACATCGGGCAATGCCGCCGCCCTGACCACGTTCTCTGACAGTGCCATTGCCTACGGATTTGCATCATACAGATACGATGGCGGCAACCTGCGTACTCTTTCCGAGGGCAGGCAACAGCACTCTTTTAGCGCAGATGTACGGTCATACAGCCGTCTTACAGCGGACGTCGTGGCATTCGGAAGCATCACATACCGTAACGTAAGCGGCACTCAGATGGCAGGGAGCATGCTCTTTCCTACCACGGAACTGATGCCATTCGACCTTGTTGAGACCACTTCGGACAATGCAGGTGGCAAACGTGCCGAAACGTTCAACGTCACCGGCACCATAGGATGGGCGGTATGGCGCAACCTTTCTATCGGTGCGAAGATGGATTTCACTGCCGGCAACTATGCCAAGCACAAGGATCTGCGCCACAGTAATACGCTGATGAACCTTGACAGCAGGCTGAACGCCTACTACGCCCTTAACGACAAGGACGGCATAGGTGCAGGATTCCTGTACCGCCGCACCACGGAGACGCTGCAATTCGATACCTATGGCACGACAGATGCGGTGTATCAGACACTCGTTGACTATGCGAACAATTACGGAGAGATTGAAACCTATGGTGGCGATGGCTTCACTGACGGCAGTCAGGAGTTGCCCCTTTTCTCCGAATATGCGGGAGTGACGGCGCAGGCAGGGTGGCACGGAATGTTCATGGACTTCTCTTACCGTCACCGAACGGGCTACTATGGCCGTCAATCGCAATATACCGTGTCGCATGCACAGCATAGCGGTGATGCCTTTTCATGGCATTTGCGTTACAATCTGCCGCAAACGGCCGGCAGCTTCTGCCGGATAGACCTGCAACTGGCTACAGAACGGCTGACGTTGCAGCGCACAAACTACCGCAAGGTCAGTTCGTCAGACAACAGTTCCATTGTGTTCTATGAATATTACGAACCGACCAAGATGTCCGACAAGGCACAAATGCAGGGCAGCATAGCCTTTTCCGGCTATTGGAAGCCTGCCGGAGAGATTTATTTGTGGCACGCCTGTGGCGGAATGGACTATTGGCGCAGCAAGCAGACGGCATACCTCTATCCTCAATTCTACACCGCCACACTGCATACGCTGTCACCTTTCGTCCAGGCCAGACGGAGTTTTCTCTTCGCCGACACGTCATTGCTCTCCGTCCAGACAGGCTATGCCATGCAATCCGGTAGCATAGGGCAGGTGATGGCACATATATGTATGGAGTATGAGATACCGTTAAGACACACATACGTGCGTCCGAACGTGTCCGTAAGGTACGACCTGCGTGCTGCGACAGCAGGCAATGACAGCGGACTGTCACGCAATTCGCTACTGGTTTCTGTCGGGTGTTGGTTTTAGGATTGACGGTTTGCCGATATGACCGTTAACCTATAACCGTCAACCTAAAATCAAACGCAGTGTCCCCCCCAACCGATTTCCCCATTTTTAGGTATTTCACATATCGGAAATTGTGAGTACCTTTGCCGTCGAAAAGAATGAACAGGATATTAACAAACAAATAAACAAATTGATTATGAAGAGATTCTTTACTCTTATCGCTGTCTGTGTGGCAGCACTTTCAGCCATGGCGCAAATGCATGGCGACATGAAATTCATCGGTAATGCACAGTTCTATCTTCCTGCAATGCAGGCACAGACACTCACAAACATAAAGAAGGACACCGTGAAGGTGACCATGGGCACAGACACACAGTCCATAACCTTCCCTGACATGACGTATGCGGCCATGAACATGACAATAAAGTCGTTTACCGTTCCGAATCTTACATACACCATGACAGGCTCATACATGACCGGCGACATGGCATTTACATGGAGCTCAGACGGCTTCACCGTTACCACGGTAGGTTCTGACGGTCAGGAGAAAACGGTGAGGGGCACTGCACTGAGTGCAAAATATACGCACGTCACAGGTTCGTTAGAGGTGGCGGTGACCTTCACCTACGGCACCATGCCGATGTCTCTCGCTTACTCTCTTGACGGATATTACACCGTGCAGAACGCATGGAACCTCATAGGGCGCGGTACAGAAGGCAACCCATACAAGGTGTATGATGCGGCAGACTTCCGCTCTATAGCTTCCAATATCAGCAAGGACAACAAGGGAACGGGCGAGTTCTTCCAGATGATGGATGACGTGGACTTCGGAGGTACGGCAGAAACACCCGTACAACTCCCTGCTATAGGCAAGGCCGCCATAACCAACATCAGCACTGTGGCGTATGGCTTCAACGGCATTTTCAACGGAAACAGCCACTCCATCAGCGGCATATACCACACCGACAACGGCAATGACATCCAAGGTAAGTTCAATGCACTGTTCTCCTCCATTGACACATTAGGAGTGGTGAGGGGCATCACCTTCGGCGCAGACAACCACATCAACTCTTACAACTACGTGGGCACGGTGGCATCCATAAGCAAAGGCACGATAGAAAACTGCACCAACAACGCCAATGTCACGGTGGCCGGTGCCTTCGGGGCAGGCATCTGCGGATACATGGCGTCTGGTATCGGCACCATCAAGAACTGTGTGAACAACGGCAACATACAAGCCATGACCTATGCCAACGGCATTGTGAGCGGTTCACAGTCAGGTACTGCCATCACCAACTACGCATACCTTGTCGAAGGCTGCACCAACAACGGCAACATATCCACGGGCAACGGTGTAGGCTCTGCCGGCATAGCAGGCTCTTATTCCGGCACCATAAGGTCATGTACCAACACCGGTACCATTGATGATACCGCCAAGGCCGGCCAGTACACGGCCGGCATCACGTCAGCCTGTTCTTACTTAGTCGCCATTGAAGGCTGCACCAACAGCGGCAGCATTCTCGGCACGAAGAATATCGGCGGCATTGCAGGGCACATCATGAAGGGCAACGATACAGACGTCAGCATCTCCGGTTGCACCAACAGCGGTGCGGTTACGGCAGCAGGGGCTAACGTGGGCGGCATACTCGGCAACTCGGCACGCGTCAACGGCACGGTGGCACTAACCGGCTGTACCAACAACGGCGTGGTGTCATCAACAGGCACCACAGAACTCATAGGCAACCTGCGTGGCAACGCCGCCATAGTCCTCGGCAACGGCAATACCATAGCCGCAGGCCTTGCCATACTGGCTCTTGATCCTGCCGGGACTGGTGTGCAAGAGGTTATCAACAACGCTGCCAATGCACAGAAAGGCAAATTCATAAGGAACGGACGCTTCGTCATCGTAAAGAGCGGAAAGACTTACGGTGTCAGTGGTATAGAAGAGAAGTGACACACCTGCCTGTAGTCATACATTTTTTACACCACCATAAAAGGGGTGTAATCATACCGTAAAAGTGTCGCAATCATCGTGTAAATGCAATGCAATCACACTGTGAAAGCGCCGCTTTTGCAAAATCAAAAAGAAACATTACAAATGAACATCAAACAATATACACTTTTCTCTCTGCTTCTGCTCTTTCTTGGGGCAATGTCGGTACAGGGACAGATACTGCCTCTTGACAGTTGCATACGTAAGGGAGTCCTTGCCAATGGCTTGACATATTATGTGCGGCATAACGACCAGACCCCCGGACAGGCAGACTTCTACATAGCCCAACGTGTGGGGTCTATACTCGAACAGCCACAGCAGCGCGGTCTGGCGCATTTCCTTGAACACATGGCTTTCAACGGAACGAAGCATTTCCCCGACGGCAACGGCGGTTCACGCTCTGTGCGAAACTGGTGCGAGAGGAACGGAATGAAATTCGGGGCTGACCTGAACGCCTACACATCCATAGACGAAACGGTATATAACATAGCCAACGCACCCGTGACAAAGGCTGGCGTAACGGACACCTGTCTGCTCATACTGAGCGACTGGGCAAGTTCATTGTTGCTGAAAGACAACGAAATAGACCAGGAGCGTGGCGTGATACGCGAGGAATGGCGTACACGCCGCTCACGATTCGCCTCTGCACGGATGATGGAGGAGGCCATGCCGGTAATCTATGCCGGTTCCAAATATGCTGACTGTCTGCCAATAGGAAACATAGAGGTGGTGGACACTTTCCACCACAATGTGTTGCGTGATTACTATCATAAGTGGTACCGCGCTGACCTGCAAGGCATAATAGTGGTGGGAGACGTGGACGTGGACAAGACGGAGGCGAAGATAAAGGAAGTGTTCGGACAGCATCTGCCTGCTGCAAATGACGCTGCCGAACGCACATACTACACCGTGCCGGACAACAAGGACATGATTGTCTATACACAGGCGGACGACGAACAGCCTACACTTAACTTCTCTCTATACATGAAGAGGGATGCGGAGCCACGCAAGACAAGGGCATCACGCGAGGCTTTCGTAGAGGGCTACAAGTCACGACTTGCGATGTTCATACTACGTCAGCGGCTGGCGCAGTTGTCACGTGAGGCTGAACCACGCCTGATGTCAGTCGGGTGCCGTGACAACAGCTTTTATGTCACACCGGAGAAGGATGCCTTCTCGCTAACCGTAGGACTGCTGCCTGACAACCCGCAAGCGGGCATCAATGCGGCAATAGAGGTGGTGGAGAAAGCGCGCCGGTATGGTTTTACCGAGGCTGAACTGGAACACGCGAAGATACAGCACACGGTAAGCATAGAACACAAACTTGACAACAAGGACAAGACGCGTAACTCTGAATATGCCCATGGCATGGTAAGCAACTTCTGCGATGAGGCGCCATGTATGAACATTGTGTACGAGGCTGCTCTGGAGGCGCATTTGTCTGATTCCATAACACTGGAAGATGTGAACAAGGCACTGAAGGGAATTGTGACAGACGAGAACCAGGTGTGCATTGTCTTCGGCCCGACGAAGTATGACGGCAATCCTTACACCATGCCTGCCGGCAACAGCTTCAAAGAGTGGGTGGAGACGGCGCAGCAAAAGGAATATGCCAATGACAACGAAAACAATGTCATAGACAGGACTTTCATAAAGAAACTGCCGAAAAAGGGCAGGATAGTACGAAAACGGGAGGTCGCAAACGGATATACGGAGTATCTGTTGTCTAACGGTATAAAGGTGAGCGCAAGACCATCTACAATAGAGCCTAACCGCCTTACGATAAATATGTTCCGTCTCGGTGGACGCTCGCTTTACGGAGACGATGATGCTGCTACGCTGCAATTCCTTGGCGGTGTGGTACGTGAGAGTGGTGCAGCGGACTTTGACTTCCTCACGCTGGAGAAGAAACGCCGTGGCAAGGCTCTGCGTGTCACTCCTTATATTGATGCGGAGGAAGAGGGCGTGAAGGGCGTATGTACGGCTTCTGACCTGAAGACGTGGCTGGAAGTGGCATACTTGTACATTACAGACCCACGTAAGGATGACGGCATCTTCCGCAGTACCGTCAACAAGCAGGCCTCTATGCTGAAGAACCGCAACGCTAACCCTAACGTTACCTATAACGACTCGCTGCGCATAGCCCTCTATGGCAAACGTAAACGCACGGAACCGCTCACTGTTGAACGCCTTGCCGAAGTGGACCATGAGCGTATGTACGACATTTACAAGGAGCGTTTTTCCAATCTTGCCGGCATGAACCTTATCATTACGGGGGATATACGCGAAGAGGACTTTGAGGAATTGCTGTGCCAATATGTTGCGAGCCTGCCCGGAAAGATGGGAAAAGGGACTGACAGTAAGGTGGGCAAGGAGGTGCTTGACATTAAGCGCGGAAAGGCTACGAACGTGTTCTCGGAAGAGATGAAGACGCCATCGGCACTGACTAACGTGTTCTATACGGCTGACATGCCTTACAATGCCGACAACGACCTGAAGATGGATGTACTGTCGCAGATTATGCGTGCGGTATATACAGAGAAGGTACGCGAGGAAAAAGGTGGCACGTATGGTGTGAGCGTGAGCGGACAATGCTGGAAGTACCCTGCTGAGGCTTGCTCCATGACGGTGAATTTCCGTTGCGCTCCAGAGAAATATGGTGAATTGCTGCCTATCATTGATGAACAGTTGCAGCGTATGGCGGACGAAGGTCCTACACAGGAGCAACTGCAGAAGGTGAAGGAGTATGAACATAAGAACTATGACCGTGCCGTACTTACAAACGGATGGTGGGAGTATGTGCGGTATCATGAACTGCGTGAGGGGGTGGACTTCGAGAAGGATTATCTCGGCAAGGTGGACGCTCTGACACCCGATGCTATACGTGACTTCTGCAAACAGCTCATAGCGGCAGGTAACCGCATACAGGTTACCATGACGAGTGCGGCGCATTAAAGGTGTGAGTTTATAGAAACTACCTAAAAAACAGGAAAAGATGAAAAAGATATTATTCGCAGTCTGTCTTATGATGACAGTTCTCACTTCACAAGCTGATGAGGTGATGAAGAAACAGGCTGACGGTACATACGTTGTACGTACCGCCGCCATCTGTAACGCACGGGGTTACCGTAAGACCACGCCCGTGGAGGTTTATATAAAGAAAGGCACTGTGCAGAAAGTGGTGGCTTTGAAGAATGAGGAGACACCGCGTTTCTTTGACAAGGTAAGGCACTCCCTGCTGCCGTTGTATAGCGGCATGAAGGTTGCCAAGGCGAAGAAACAAGCCGAGGTGATGCTGGTGGACGGATGCACAGGTGCAACATTCAGCACAAAGGCGGTGCAGAAGAATATCAAGGCTGCACTGGAGTATTACGATAAGAATAGATAGGAAGTACAGAAAAAATGAAAGTGTAAAGCAATAATTTTTTTCGTCTTTATTCGGTTGTTACCGAATTATTTATTACCTTTGCAGCAGAAAAAACTAACTAATATCAAGGGAACGGACACTTCGTGTTCCATACACGGAATGTCTGTTCTTTTTCTTCCTATCTGAAAACCGAAATTATGAAATGCAAAGTGTTTAAAGTCTTCCTTGTAGTGGCGCTGGGTTTTATTATTACCATGACGTCCTGTAACAAGGAACCGGATGAGTCCAATCTCTACACATTCACAGGTCAGACCATAGAGGACTACCTTCAGGAGAATGACTCCATCTTCCACCAGTTCAACGTTATCTTGACCCGTTCAGGCTATGACCGCATGATGGCTTCATACGGACAGTATACCTGTTATGCACCTGTAAATAGTGGTGTGGACAAGTATATAGATAGTCTTTATAATGATAAAGAGGCGAAGGAATTACATAATGGTCTTAGCGAGAACAGTGTCAATGGCCTTACTGATGAGCAATGCAAGGAGATAGTAATGTATCATCTCTCGTCCACAAAATACTCTTACGTTGATGATCTCAGCAACTACAGCGGTAAGGAGGTATCGACCATGATAAACACTCCGTTCATCTCGAAACTTGGCGATGACGGTGTAGTGCGTTTCAACGATATGGCTGAGGTCATGTCGTCCATAGAAGACGACAAACTTACTAACGGCAATCTGCATATTGTGGACAATGTCATTCCGCGTACCACACGCCGTGTGGCGGAGGTGCTGGAGAGAAGGGCGGAATTAAAACTATTCTATGAAGCCATGGAGAAGTGCGGACTTCTTGACTCGATTGCCGCTGACAAGAAGACCAATGCGGACGGTAGTGAAAAGACTTACACGCTTGACAATGTCAACGGACGTCCGGGTTCAAGTTTTGCAAGTGCAAAGTATTATGTCCCTGCGGTGTGCAAGATAAGGTACACCGTGTTTGCAGAGGATAGTGCAACATTCGCTGATACCGGCATACATGATTTTGATGACCTCAAGGCCAAGTGCGTGGAGTGGTACGGTAATGCTGCACAGTGGTATGACTACCCCGACAAGGAGAATAATCCCATAAGCACAGGTGATGACTATACGAACACTTACAATGTGGTGAATATGTTTATGCGTTACCATATTATCAAGGCCGGTATGTCAATGTCAAAACTGGTGTACGAACGTAACAACTCCAATGCTAACTGGAACTTCGCATTCGGTGGCGAGCCTTTTGACTATTATGAGACAATGTTGCCGCACACCCTTATGAAAATATGGCAGCCATTGTATCAGAATACCGGTGCGTCTACAAACATCTGGATAAACCGTTGGCGTGATAATAATACTCTGACAGACGAAATAGGTACGTTTGGTAGTGATGCTACACACCAGATTAAAAGGACTGGCTGTCTTGTTGTGCGTTCAAAGTCGAACATACAGTCTTATAACGGTTACATACATGTAGTCAACGCTCCTCTCGTATATGATGCCGATGTGCCTAACCATGTGCTGCACGAACGTCTGCGCATTGATTTGGGAACGATGTTGTGCGAACTTGCCAACAACGATATACGCTTTGCTACGGCTACTGAGATTGGCGCAATGAACCTGTCAAGTCCGGGTGAAGGAAACATGACGCGACTGCCTCTTGACTATTTTGACAATCTTGTGAGTTACAACAACAGGACAAAGATAGCATGGTACACCCAGGGAGCATGGCGTGCGTGGGAGTCAGACCAGCTGTCGGGATGGGATGAGAATGATTTCGCCTTCAGACTGCCGCCTGTACCATCAGGAGACTACGAGATACGCACGGCATATCCTCCGACGAACTTTGGCGGGTTGCAGCAGTATTATATAGGTACATCAAACAATCCGAGTTCCATGCAGCCTCTCGGCATTCCGTTCGATGCACGCTATCCTGATATTGACAAGGAAGAAGACCGTACGGCAATGGGTTATCTCTTGTCTTCTGAGTTTGATGATTATGGTGTAGCCTCTGACCTTGTGATGCACAATCATAATTATATGCGTGGCCCAGCAAGTTTCTCGCGTGGTACATATAACCAGATAAAGACACGTGTGACATCACCGGCCGACCTCATAAGCAACATCAACAACTGCTGCCGATATGAGGAGGGTTCAAACCTTATGCGTAAGGTTCTCGGGATACGTCACTTTGAACAGGGCAAGACTTATTGGCTGCGTCTGAAGAACCTCCTCAAGGGGTATGACCAACTTGGTTTCTCTGTGGATTTCATAGAGCTGGTGCCTGTTGACATTGTTAACAGTCAGGACTATACGGAGGACTGGTATTAAGTGGTTGTTTCTTGCTTGGGCAAGCGTCACTATGTGGCGATCAATCCCTATAATCAGAGTATTCAATAAAAAAACAATCGATGATATTTCGTGTATCATCGATTGTTTTTTTATTACCATGGATATGAAATTATGTCGCACCTACGGCGCTCATTGGGACAGCGATGGTTGGGTAAGATAGGGCTTGCGCCCTATCCTTTATTATGTCGCACCTACGGCGCTTTGACTTCTTGTTACGAGGAAAGATAAGGCTGTCGATGCTTATATGGATTTGTGTATCACCTATTTTCCAAATGGTCGTCCCGATGTTGTCGTGGTAGTTCTATGTTGTAGTTCCTCGTCTTTGTTGTGGCTTTTTTTTCACCAACGCTTTGTCACATTATGACAACGAGAACAGTACAGACAACCTATAACAACATCAATGTAGAATCAGAAAAGCGCCGTAGGTGCGGCATAGTATAGGGCAGGGCGCGAGCCCTGTCTATAAATGTTCATTACCAACAATAGTAATAAGCGCCGTAGGTGCGACATAATTTCATATAAGTAAGCCAGCAGGACGCAATGGGTGGAAAGCAGGTTGCCGTATTTTTCCGCAAGGCTTGTTTTGTTATATTTATTCCGTTTTATTTTCGGATAAAGATTTTTATTTGTACTTTTGCGTCACATAAAGAAACAATAATAAAGCTATTTGGATGGAAAAGAAACAAAGAGACGATGTCATTGACTTCGGACCAGTGCACGATACCACGAAAAACATAATAAAAGTGGTTGGAGTGGGAGGTGGAGGCTGTAACGCTGTTGCCAATATGTACCGTGAAGGCATGGACAGCGTCACCTTCGCCGTGTGCAACACTGATAGCAAAAGCCTATCCATAAATCCTGTTCCTACAAAGATTCTGCTTGGCACCAACGGTCACGGTGCAGGGGCTGACCCAAAGAAGGGACGCACGGAAGCGGAAAAGAACATAGAAGATATAAAGCAGCTCTTCATGGATAACACCAGAATGGTATTCATAACGGCGGCTATGGGTGGCGGAACGGGAACGGGTGCAGGACCTCTCGTGGCAAGTGTGGCAAAGGAGATGGATATGCTGACAATAGGCATTGTTACCTTGCCTTTCTATTTCGAGAAGCGACCTAAAATAATCAAGGCTCTGAAAGGGTTGGACGAGATGCGCCGCAACGTGGATGCCCTGCTCATAATAAACAATGAACAGATATCAAAGGTTTACAGTGATACGCACATTTCTGTGGATGAGGCATTGCAGAGAGCGGACTCTGTGATGACAAATGCCGTGAGAAGCATATCAGAACTGATAACCCTGACGGGAAAGATACAGACTGACTTCAGTGATGTAAAAACAACTATGTGCAACGGTGGGGGCGCTATCATGGCAATAGGCAGGGCTTCGGGGGAACACAGGGTGTGCAATGCTGTGCTGGATGCGCTCAATTCGCCTTTGCTTTATGGCAGCGATATTAACAAAGCCACGCGCATACTCTTCAATATCTACACCAGTTCTGAACACCAATTCTTTGTGGACGAACTGGAGGAGATAGACGCTTTTATGGATGAGCTAAACCCTAACATAGATGTAATATGGGGCATGGCAACAGACGACAGCCTTGATGAGGATGCTAAAATTACTATCCTTGCTACTGGCTTTGATAATTCACTGCCAGTGGAGACGAAGCGGGCCGGAAGTGACGAGGATATGGAGATGCTGATAGAAAGGCTGTATGGCAGGAATAAATGTAAGAAAGCCGTTGCACCCGTACCGGACCCGCCATTCACAGTAGAGGTGGCACCGGAACCGGAGCATGCGGAACCGGAGTCTGCGGAACCAACGCCTATGGAACAGAAGTCTGACCCGGCAAGAAGTTTCTATGAACGGGTGAGGGACAGAATACAGGCAGGATTAAACAAACTGATAACTCCCGAAGAGTGATGATTGACGAACAGAAAATAGCATACGTAACCTCTGTTGTTAATGAAATGAAAGGCTCTGGGAATTACGAGGAATTACTGCGTATCATAGGTGTGCCCACACTGACGCAGCTGAATATTCTGGCAGCGAAAGCACGCCTAAGTCCACTCCTGATAACAGCAGATTTCAGATTCCTGCTTACCGCATATAACAAAGAGGTGGTATTGGCACCCATTCATAAAGCATTGTATATATTCTTCTTGCGGCATACTGAAGGCATTGAGTTCAAGCGCCTGCACGACCACCGTGAAGAACTGTTGCAACTGTATAGCCGCATAGGCAACCGCATAAGTCAGCAGGTAATAGAGGAAAGTGTGAACCGCCTTGTGAACCCTCTTGATAACTCCATTAATGAAAAATGCGCCAGAATAAAGTCTGCCTTCACCTCACTGATGGACACATACCAACTCAGTTACTATGCCATATCAAGCCACACCGTGCGTCACATAGATGGTACATCCCATATATGGTTTGAGCGCAAGAAGATCATAACGCTGCCACGAGAAATCGTCAGCTTTGAAGTGTGAGGGGGATGAATAGTTATCGGGAAATAGTAACTGTTCAGCAATGATGATAGTCTTTTCTTTCTCATATCTAATAGAGTAAATGAGATTTTTTAGCCTCAGGATTCGTTGATTATCAGTGGCGCTCGGCACGCAGTGACGCTTGCCAAAGCAAGAAACAACTATTTACAAGCAGGATGTTCAGTTTCTCTGCTGCATTGAAGTCGTAAGTCTTGCCA
>CAZPNC010000043.1:0-19631 GCA_964587945.1 uncultured Prevotella sp.
TTCTGCGGCTCTGACCTAAGCACATTTCTCGGCCGTAACCCTATGGTCCATATACCGGTAATACCTGGTCACGAGGTAGGAGCAGTGATAGAACGCATTGGCACGGATGTACCGGAAGGCATAAAGCCAAGAATGACCGTAACCGTAAACCCATATACCAACTGTGGAAAATGCGCCTCATGCCGCAACGGACGACCCAATGCATGCCAGCATAATGAAACACTAGGCGTACAGAGGGATGGTGCCATGCGCGAATATCTTGTACTGCCATGGGAGAAAGTAATTCCGGCCGGACTGCTGACGCCTCGTACCTGCGCCCTTGTAGAACCGATGAGTGTGGGCTTTCACGCAGTATCGCGCGCTATGGTAACAGACATTGACGTTGTATTGGTGATTGGTTGCGGTATGGTTGGAATGGGAGCAATAGTGCGTTCCGCACAGCGTGGTGCGACAGTAATAGCCGCTGACATTGATGACAGCAAACTGTCTCTCGCCCGCCAAATGGGAGCGGCATACACGATAAACACCCGTACAGAAGATGTTCATGCCTGTCTGATGGAAATGACATCAGGCTTCGGACCAGATGTCGTTATCGAAGCTGTTGGCAGTGCACCGACCTACCAGATGGCAGTCAACGAAGTAGCGTTCACAGGCCGTGTGGTCTGCATTGGATATGCCAAGACTGAGGTATCTTTTCAGACCAAATATTTTGTACAGAAGGAACTTGACATACGTGGTTCACGCAATGCGCTACCTTCTGATTTCCGTGCTGTAATACACTACCTTGAACGTGGAACATGTCCCGTAGATAAATTAATAAGCATGGAAACAACACCCGAAGAGGCCACAAACGCCATGGAACACTGGGCAAACTCACCAGGAAAAGTATTCCGCATACTGATTCGTTTCGACCATGTGATGTAAACATACAACAAAGGCGAGGTATCCAAGCACTATGGTTTAACTTTATGCTTGGATATCCCGCCTCTTTATGAACTATAAGTAACTACGACAATGTACAGTTGTACATTGTCGTAGTTACAATTTATATTGAGTATATACGAATCAATTTGCCATCTCTGAGATGAACATTATCCTCACAAGACGTATGTCTTCGTCAGAATAATCACCGGAAAACTCGTCATAAGCGACTTTCAATCCATCTGTTTCCGCTTCTGAGAAATAATCATAGATATCATCCACCTCCTCTTCATACATGGTATCATTGATGTAATATTCTATGTTCAACCTTGTTCCGCTGTAGACTATAGCCTCCAATTCGTCAAGTAGTTCATTGAATTTTATACCCATGGATTTGGCAATATCGTCCAATGGCATCTTACGGTCTATACACTGTACTATCTTGACCTTACGCATGGAGTTCTTCGCCACGCTGCGTACCCTCATGTCTTCGGGACGCACGATATCGTTTTCATCACAATATTTCTTTATCAAGTCACAGAAAGGCTGTCCATATCGCTTTGCCTTTCCCTGCCCGACACCTTGCACATTCTGCAATTCCAATAATGTTACAGGGTACATTGTCGCCATCTGTTCAAGTGAACTCTCCATAAACACGATATATGGCTGCACATTATGACGTCGAGCCTCGCTTTTGCGCAAATCCTTGAGCATGGCGAAAAGCGTGGGGTCAAGTGCTCCACCACCAGCAGAGGCACCCTCCATGGATTCTTCATTGAAAGAATTGTCCTCTGTAACATAAAATAGCTGCGGACTATTGAGCCACCGTTTGCCTGAGGCCGTAACCTTCAGATTACCGTATGTTTCTATATCCTTCTTTATATAGCCATCTACTATCGCCTGACGCAATATCGGGTTCCACAACCGGTCATTCATTCCTTCCCCACATCCGAAGTCTGGATGGAGATGATGCTTATGCGACTCCATATCGTCCGTAGAACGTCCTTTGATGAAATCAAAGACATAGTTGCTACGGTAGTTCTCCTTCAAAGCGAGAATGGCAGTAAGCATTGCTTCAAGTCCTGCCGTCGCCTCTATTTTCTTCTTCGGGTGCTTACAGTTGTCACAGTTGCCGCAGTTGTCTTTAGGGTAGTCCTCGCCAAAGTATTTCAATAACATCTTGCGGCGGCAAATGGAAGATTCAGCGTAAGCGGCCGTCTCTTGCAACAAGTGCCGGCCTATCTCCTGCTCTGCTACTTGCTTGCTGTCCATGAACTTTTCCAGCTTCTGTAAGTCTTTCTGTGAATAAAAGGCTATACAGATACCCTCTCCGCCATCGCGTCCGGCTCTACCGGTCTCTTGATAGTAGCCTTCCAGTGACTTAGGTATGTCATAATGTATGACGAACCTCACGTCAGGCTTATCTATACCCATGCCAAACGCTATTGTGGCGACAATGACGTCTATGCGTTCCATTAGGAAATCGTCCTGCGTCTGACTTCGCACAGCGGTATCAAGACCAGCATGATATGGTGCGGCCTTAATATCATTGGTCTTTAACACTTCCGCAAGTTCCTCCACTTTTTTTCTCGCAAGACAATAGATTATGCCACTCTTGCCATGATGCTGCCGCACGAACTTGATTATCTGTTTATCAATGTCGGCTGTCTTGGTACGCACTTCATAGTAGAGGCCAGGACGATTGAACGAACTCATAAAATCTTTTGCATCCGTAATGGCAAGGTTTTTCTTTATGTCAGTACGTACCTTCTCAGTAGCTGTAGCTGTCAACGCTATGACAGGGGCACTGCCTATCTCATCCACTATCGGGCGTATACGACGATATTCAGGACGGAAATCATGCCCCCACTCTGAAATACAGTGTGCCTCATCGACTGCATAAAACGATATTTTAACCTCACGTAAGAAGGTAATGTACTCATCTTTCGTCAATGATTCAGGAGCCATATAGAGCAATTTAGTCACACCGGACTTGACATCACACTTGACTTTGTCTATGGCTGTCTTGTTCATGGACGAGTTCAGGCAGTGAGCCACACCATCGTGTTCACTTATGCCATTGATGACATCAACCTGATTCTTCATCAAAGCGATTAGCGGGGAAATCACAATCGCCGTACCTTCCATAATAAGTGACGGCAACTGATAGCAAAGGGATTTACCTCCACCTGTCGGCATAAGCACGAAAGTATCGTTGCCAGCAAGCAAATTACGTATTACCGCCTCCTGTTCTCCCTTGAAAGAGTCGAAGCCGAAGTAATGCTTTAGTTTTTCTGTCAGGTTTATTTGCATAGGTGAGTAGAGTGGATATTGTTTTTTACAACCTCTGTAGAAGCTGGGTCTCGGCGTAGCCCTTAGTTACTTCAAACTCAGATATGCCGTTTGAAGGAGCCTCGAACATTGCCTCTGTCATGATATTTTCGACTATAGAACGTAGACCTCGAGCACCAAGTTTATATTCCACAGCCTTATCTACAATATAGTCAAGAGCCTCTGTAGTAAAGGTCAATTTAATGTTGTCCATTTGGAACAGTTTGATATATTGCCGGACAATACTGTTCTTCGGTTCTACAAGGATGCGACGAAGTGCATCATGGTCAAGTGGATCGAGATGCGTAAGTACCGGCAAGCGCCCGATTATCTCAGGAATGAGTCCGAAAGACTTGAGGTCCTGAGGTGAAACATACTGCATCATGTCCTTCTTGTCTATTTTACGGATATTCTGCACACTGTCATAACCAACAGTGTGGGCATTCATTCTTTGGGCTATTTTGCGTTCGATACCGTCAAATGCACCGCCACATATAAAGAGGATATTGCGCGTATCCACATGAATATAATCCTGATCCGGGTGCTTTCGTCCTCCCTTCGGCGGAACATTTACCATTGTACCCTCCAGAAGTTTCAACATTCCTTGCTGCACCCCTTCGCCGCTTACGTCACGAGTAATACTCGGATTGTCAGACTTGCGTGCTATTTTGTCTATCTCGTCAATGAAGACAATGCCTCTCTGTGCCGCTTCGAGATTGTAGTCAGCCACCTGCAGAAGTCTGGAGAGAATACTTTCCACATCTTCTCCAACATATCCAGCCTCGGTAAATACCGTCGCATCGACTATAGTGAAAGGCACATCAAGCAACTTTGCTATGGTGCGCGCCATGAGTGTTTTGCCAGTTCCCGTTGAGCCAACCATTATTATGTTGCTCTTCTCTATCTCCACTCCATCATCGGCATCAGGCTGTGAAAGACGCTTGTAATGGTTATACACCGCAACTGACAGATAACGCTTGGCATCATCCTGACCTATGATATACTGATCAAGGTATTCCTTGATCTTAATAGGTTTGGGGACATCCTTCATCTGTGATGCAGCTTGGTCGACAACTTGTTTATTGAGTGCCGGAGCGCCACCTCCCATTGCCGACTGTGCTATATTCCATGCCTGTTCAGCACATTCATCACATATAAATCCATTCACACCTGTAATGAGCATACGCACTTCTTCTTCACTACGTCCGCAGAAATTGCAGGTCTTACCTTTTCTTTTTACCATTTTTTCAGTCTGGGGAGTTCTTACTTCTTTACCAATACCCGATCAATCATACCATACTCTTTGGCCTCTTCTGCTGTCATCCAGTAGTTACGGTCAGAGTCTGCCCACACTTTGTCATATGGGGTATGTGAATGGTTACTGATTATTGTATAGAGTTCTTTTTTGAATTTCTGTATTTCCTTTGCCTCTATTTCTATGTCGCTGGCCTGTCCCTGCACACCGCCAAGAGGCTGATGTATCATTACACGACTATGCGGAAGAGCGGAACGCTTGCCTTCTGCACCTGCCACAAGCAACACGGCCCCCATGGAAGCGGCCATACCTGTACAAATAGTAGCGACATCACTTGAGATGAACTGCATTGTATCATATATGCCAAGTCCTGCAGTAACACTGCCACCAGGCGAGTTAACATAGATTGATATATCCTTTTCCGGATCCGTAGAGTCTAGATACAGAAGCTGGGCCTGAATAGTATTTGCCGTATAGTCGTTCACCTCCGTACCAAGAAAAATAATACGATCCATCATCAAACGAGAGAACACGTCCATCTGCGTGACGTTCAGTTGCCGTTCTTCAAGGATATAAGGATTGAGATACTGATTCTGTGCAGCCACGACATCGTCTAATGCCATACCGTTCATACCCAGATGGCGTGTCGCATATTTTCTGAAATCACTTGTCAAATTCATATTAACTATATATAAAAGTATATTTACTATTTTCCGCCAATTGCCATGCAGAAGGCGCATTTACAAAACAAAGTTACTTAAAAATTCTGTAACGCCCAAATTTTTTCTGTTTTTTTTTGATAGAACCACTGCTTTTGATGCAGAAATGCCCAAACTGCAATGGTTTGTGCAAGACTCACACATCGCAATTTGGGCATTCTCTTTATATTGTCACTTCTCTTTTCCACATATAATAGACAGGAAAAGTACATTCGTTCACCTCAGATACCATACACCGTTCTTCTCAACCATCGGCACGACTATTTCTTCAACCGTGCTATCAGCATACAAAAGCGAGAGAAATGCGTCCACTGTATGGGCAGAAGAGTCGTAGGCAGCACGCAGAGTTTTCACTTCGCTAATACCATTATGTTCTGAATTCTGCTGTTCCATGAACATCTGAGCATTCAGCAGGAGTTGATGTCTATACACCGGAGCGACACTATCACCTTTCAGACAACCTTCTACATAAGAATCATAGTCACCATGAAGCAACTGGTCATAATACGCTTTGGCCGCCTGTAAAGCCACATCTTCCTGCCTAACATCCTCCTTCTTACACGAAGAGAACAATAGAACACAAATGAAAAAGCAGAAAACGCACCTCATCATTTCTGTCTTACAAACACATTAATAGGTGTACCCGTCAATTCCCAATGTGCACGTAGCTGGTTTTCAAGGAACCGACGGTACTGTTCCTTAACATACTGCGGAAGATTGGCATAAAAGATAAATGTAGGTATCTGCGTATCAGGTACCTGATTACAATATTTTATCTTGATATACTTACCCTTGATAGACTGTGGAGGTGTCGCTTCTATAATAGGGAGCATCACTTCATTTATTTTACTGGTGCCTATACGCGCTTTACGGTTCATATACACCTGCTTTGCCGTTTCAAGCACCTTGAATATTCTCTGCTTTGTCAGTGCTGATGCAAAGACAATAGGAAAATCGGTAAATGGAGCCATACGAGAACGTATTGCATTCTCGAATGTGGAAATAACAGCCTGTGACTTATCTGGCACAAGATCCCATTTATTCACAACCACGACAAGAGATTTGTTATTCTTCTGTATAAGTTGGAAAATATTCATATCCTGAGCCTCAATACCACGGGTTGCATCTATCATAAGTATGCAAACATCGGAATTCTCTATGGCACGTATCGAGCGCATGACACTGTAGAACTCCAAATCTTCGTTGACTTTATTCTTTCGGCGTATGCCGGCCGTATCAACAAGATAGAAATCAAAACCGAATTTGTCATAATGCGTATAGATAGAGTCACGTGTAGTGCCGGCTATTTCGGTAACAATGTTCCGTTCCTCGCCAATAAAGGCATTGATAATACTTGACTTACCGGAATTAGGTCGTCCCACCACTGCGAAGCGAGGAATGCCATCCTCACTACCATCAGACACATCACCAGGTAATTTCTCTATGACCTTGTCAAGGAGGTCACCTGTCCCAAAACCAGTAACGGCACTGACACAGAATGGGTCACCAAGCCCAAGACGATAGAAATCGGCGGCATAATACTGCTGCTCATTATTATCTGTCTTGTTGCTGACAAGAATCACTGGCAATTTTGTCTTACGTAATATATGTGCAACATCAGCATCAAGATCCGTAACGCCTGTCTGCACATCAACAAGGAAAAGTACAAGATCTGCCTCCTCGGTTGCTATTGTTACCTGACGACGTATGGCATCCTCAAAGATGTCTTCACTATTAACCACCCATCCTCCGGTATCAACAACGGAGAATTCTCTGCCAGACCATTCACACTTGCCATACTGCCTATCACGTGTAGTACCAGCAACATCGCTCACAATGGCATGGCGAGTCTTTGTCAAACGATTGAAAAGTGTAGATTTACCCACATTGGGGCGACCTACGATAGCTACTAAATTTCCCATTTTTCATTTCCCGTCCTTACGGGTTTCTATTTTTGCTCAGTAAACAAACTACTGGGTTTATACTACTCTGGGAGCAATTGTTAATATTTAATTTTATGTATTTATTCTCTTTCTCCTATGACGCTTTTTCCTTAGGAGAATCATACATGGATTTCATTGTACCTCTAACTAAAACCGTTCCATATATCAAATGGAACAAAGTCTTCACTGAGATGGCAAAATCTTAATTACTCTTCTATTAAGATTTTCTTATTCTTACAGGCTATAGACACTTCGTTCTCAAAAGGAACAATGCAACAGACATCATTTCCACTTTTATGCCTATTCTGGATTATATCCGAAAGCATTCAGTTCTTTACCATTGTTCCTCCAATCCTTGTCCACCTTGACATATGTTTCAAGATAAATACTCTTGCCGAAGAACTTTTCAAGCGCCTTGCGCGCCTCTGTATTCACTTTCTTTATAGCAACAGCCTGATGTCCTATAATAATACCTTTCTGGCTGTCACGCTCCACATAGATTGTAGCCATAATATGAATACTACGCTCTGACTCCTTGAACAATTCACAACGCACCTCTACCGCATAAGGAATCTCCTTATCATAATACAGCAATATCTTCTCCCTTATAATCTCAGTCACGAAAAAGCGTGCAGGTTTATCAGTCAACTGTTCCTTGTCAAAGAACGGTGGCGAATCAGGAAGAAGTTCCTTTATACGGTTCAACAATATATCCGTACCAAATTTATTCTTAGCAGATATTGGAAGGATTTCAGCATTTGGCAGCAACGCATGCCACTTTTCCACAATGTCTCCGAGTCCAGCCTGCTCCGTCTGATCAATCTTGTTGATAAGCAGTATCACTGGAATTGTCTGCTTGGCAACTTTCTCAAGAAAATCACTATTCTTCTCCGGATTTTCCACCACATCCGTCACATACAGAAGAATGTCAGCATCAGTGAGTGCAGATACCGAGAATGCAAGCATAGACTCCTGGAGTTTGTAATTGGGTTTCAGTACTCCAGGAGTATCAGAGAAAACGATTTGCATCTCATCCGTGTTTACTATACCCATTATACGGTGCCGTGTGGTCTGCGCCTTGAAAGTAGCAATAGAAATACGCTCACCAACCAATTGGTTCATGAGCGTACTCTTACCAACGTTGGGATTACCAACGATATTTACGAATCCTGCTTTATGCATCAATTACCGGATTTATTACCATCATATCCCCATTTAAAGAATGATGCTCCATGAACAAAACCTGCGCCAAATGCGGTCAGAATGACATTGTCACCCTTCTTCAATTTCTTTTCGAAGTCCCACAAAGCCAATGCTATTGACGCCGCGCTGGTATTTCCATAATGTTCAATGTTCACCATGACTTTTTCCATCGGAATGTCAAGCCGCTTTGTAACAGCCTCGATAATACGCATATTTGCCTCATGTGGTATAACCCAATCAACACTTTCTGTTGTCAGATTATTACGTTTCATAACCGTCTCCACATCGTTTGCCATACTGGTAACAGCATAGCGGAACACCGTACGTCCCTCTTGATAGATATAGTGCATACGATGATCTACCGTATAGTGGGATGCAGGACATACTGATCCACCGGCCTTCATGTGAAGGAACGGAAGTCCGAGACCGTCCGTGCGAAGGTAAGAATCTTGCAACCCTACCCCCTCTTCGCTAGAGGCTTCTATGAGTACCGCAGCAGCACCATCACCAAAAAGGACACAAGTCTGGCGGTCAGTATAGTCGGTCATTGACGACATCTTTTCCGCAGCAACGACTATTACCTTTTTGTAACGTCCACTCTGTATCATGGCCGATGCCAGATCTACGGTATAAAGGAAACCACAACAAGCACACGACACATCTAATCCATGGGCATTCTTCAATCCGAGTTTGCCTATGACAATAGAGGCGTTTGAAGGAAAACGATAATCAGGCGTAGTAGTACAGCATATTATACAGTCTACGGTCTCTGGATCGACCTCTGTTTTCTTCAGCAACTGGCGGCAAGCCTTACGTGCAAGATAAGCAGAACCGAGACCTTCCTCATTGAGGATACGACGTTCTTTGATTCCCACACGTGTCATTATCCACTCGTCATCGGTATCTACCATACGCGAAAGTTCCTCATTCGTAAGTATATACTCCGGCACATAGCCACCGATGCCTGTGATAACAGCGTTAATCTTCTCCATTAATTCAATATATTTGAGGTTATAGACCAAGATGCAGAACCAACATGTATACGAAACTATGATTCACCTGACACCAAATAGGAAAACGCCAGTTAAATACAGTCATCATACTACATACTTGCAGTTTACGTCTTCAGTCTATAACCACTTTATAACAATACTAATAAGGGGATAAAGTACAATATACCCAATTGCCTCAATTACTCAGCAGTCTCTTCCATGACGATTGCCTGCTTGCCACGATACTGGCCACAGGTAGGACATACTGTGTGATAAACATAGTATGCACCACAATTTGGGCAGACAGCGAGTGTTGGAGCCACTGCCTTATCATGAGTACGACGCTTGAGAGTACGAGTCTTTGACTGTCTTCTTTTAGGATGTGCCATTGTTTCTTTAGTTGTTTTTTGTTGTTAATTCTTTAGTTTATCAAGACCGGCCCACCGTGGATCCACAGCATCACCGTTATCCCCATCACCACTTCGGGTGGCTGACAACTCTTTGAGTTTCTTTATCATCGCATCATTGCATTTTCCAGGTGCATGAACGTGCTTGATGGGGACAGCCAATGCTATGGTCTCATAAATGAGCCATGCCAGAGGAAGGATTCCGTCTTTTTCTTCTACCACGATTACATCCTCATCCACACCGGACTCACGCCCGAGTCTGACGGTATATGTGCTTTCGGCCTTCAATGGCTGCAGCATGTCATCAAGACACCTGTCACACGGCACCACAACTTCGCCGACAATCTTCAAAGCAAGAGAGAATTCGTCAGAAGCGACTTTCGTCAATATTACTTCAGAACAAATGTCACCACTCTGAATGTCAGCATCATCAAGGCACTTGAAATAGTCGTCACGGAGGACATAGGTAGCCTCAAAAAGGTCTTCCTGCAAAGCCAAAAGGTCAATATTGAGAGCTTCTATTCCAAACATTTGGATGCAAAGTTAGTAATAATTTCTGAATCTACAAAACATTTCCCGTTTTTTTTGACTTTTTTGTTACAGGTCAAGCAACGCAACAAGCCATCAAACCACCATCTTTCCACACTAACGGAACAGCCAAAGCGAAAGAAGGCGGGGGATTTCCAATTCACGCCAGCACACCACACACAATGACTGAAGCCCTTTACTTGCTTTTACATACAGTAGCACTACCGCTTCCCGCAAATAATGATAAAAAAGCAAAAAAATCATACCGTTGTTTCTATTATTAATAAATAATGTGTAACTTTGCACCTTGGAACTTTTACCTCATATAAATATATAATGACAGAAAACGTAAAGAAACTTATTGAAACTGCTGTAAAAGGCATACAAGAGAAAAAGGGTAGCAGCATCAACATCGTTGACATGAAAGACATAGACGGCGCTATTTGCCAGGCTTTCGTAGTCTGCGAAGGTGGGTCTCCCGCACAAGTATCAGCTATTGCCGACTCCGTAGAAGAGTTCGTGCGCAAAGAACTTCAAGAGAAACCCATCCGTACTGCCGGACTTGACAACTCCATCTGGGTGGCTATGGACTATGTTGACATCATGGTCCACATATTCCTGCCGGAAGCACGTGAGTTCTACAACCTCGAAGCACTATGGCAGGATGCGACAACAACAATGATACCCGATCTCGACTAACCCTTAAAAACATTTATCTGTGGACAGTCCATCTAACCAGAAAGGCAACGGGGAACGCTCCCCGAAGATGCCCCAGTTCAATATGAACTGGATATATCTGATTATTATAATTATTCTTGGCATACTGTTCTTTACTGATGGCGGAAGTACCATTGGCAAAGGAGAGTCAAGAACTGTTTCCTATGACAACTTCAAAGTGTATGTTGACAAAGGATATGCGGAGCGTGTAGTTGTAAACAAGAACGACTCCAAGTTACGTATGTATGTCTATTCAGCCAATGTCCGTGACGTTTTCCACCAAAATAAAGAGCAAACAGGAACCGACCCATGTGTGGAAGTGACATACGGTAGCATCGACAAAGTGGAGCAATTCCTTGACGTAGAGCGTGCAAAAGGCAAGTTCAAAGGACAACTAAGTTACGAGGCCGACACGCAGAATGGCTTCATAAGCCTGCTTATGACCTTTGCGCCAATAGTATTCTTTGTCTTCCTGTGGCTGTTCGTTATGAAACGTTTCAGTGGCGGCGGTGGCATGGGCGGCGTATTCAACGTAGGCCGTTCCAAAGCGCGCATGTATGAAAAAGACAATGCTATAGGCATCACTTTCAAGGATGTCGCCGGACAAGTTGGTGCAAAGCAGGAAGTTCAGGAAATTGTGGACTTCCTCAAAAATCCGAAACGTTACACAGACCTCGGCGGAAAGATACCCAAAGGAGCCCTTCTCGTAGGTCCTCCAGGCACAGGCAAGACCCTTCTTGCCAAGGCTGTAGCAGGAGAGGCGGCGGTTCCATTCTTCTCCATGTCAGGTTCCGACTTCGTTGAGATGTTCGTAGGTGTCGGTGCTTCGCGTGTACGTGACACATTCAGGCAGGCAAAGGAAAAAGCCCCCGCCATACTCTTCATTGACGAAATAGATGCAATAGGCCGTGCCAGAAGCCACAACCCTGGTCTCGGGGGAAATGACGAACGTGAAAACACGCTCAACGCACTGCTCACAGAGATGGATGGTTTCGGAACGAACTCCGGTGTTATCATACTTGCTGCAACTAACCGCGTGGATATGCTTGACAAAGCACTGCTACGTGCCGGACGATTTGACCGACAGATTCATGTGGATTTGCCTGATTTGCCTGAGCGCAAAGACATATTCCTTGTACACCTGCGCCCTATCAAAGTGGACAAGTCATTGGATATCGACCTATTGGCACGCCAAACGCCAGGATTTTCCGGTGCCGACATTGCAAACGTGTGTAACGAAGCAGCACTTATAGCTGCCCGCCACAACAGCACGATGGTTACGAAACAGGACTTTCTTGATGCTGTTGACCGCATAGTCGGTGGACTTGAGAAGAAGACCAAGGTAATGACTGCAGAGGAAAAGCGGGCCATCGCACTACACGAGGCTGGCCATGCAACCATATCATGGTTCTGCCAGTATGCCAACCCATTGGTAAAAGTAACCATTGTACCACGTGGACGCGCCTTAGGTGCAGCATGGTATATGCCGGAAGAAAGGCAGTTGACTACAAAAGAGCAATTGCTTGATGAGATGTGTTCACTTCTCGGAGGCCGTGCTGCGGAAGAGTTATTTACCGGACACATATCAACAGGCGCCATGAATGACCTTGAACGGACAACAAAGATGGCACATAGCATGATAGCATTCTACGGCATGAGCGATGCTCTTCCTAACATCTGCTACTACGACAATAGCGAATACGGCTTCCAAAAGCCATACTCCAACCAGACGGCACAGATAATAGACGAGCAGGTCATCAAAATGGCCAATGAGCAATACGACCGCGCAAAAGCCATACTTACAGAACATAAGGAAGGGCACAACGCCCTTGCCGAGATGTTGATAAGACGTGAGGTCATCTTTGCTGAGGATGTTGAAAAGATATTTGGCAAGCGTCCATGGGTCAGTCGCTCCCAAGAAATCATAGAAAGCAACATGACATTGGAAGAGGAATCAGACGAATCTGAACCAAAGGCGTTGCCTGACACCTCAACAGAAACAAAGCCAAATGAAGACAAGCCATGCGACAAAGATGCCGCAGGAGAATAAAACACAACTGACATAAAGAATAAAACCTGCTAACTTAGCGACTTGGGATTACAGGCAATGCCAATACAGACATTCCGAAGCGGAGGATTGTGTATTCACAATCCTCCGCTTCGGAAAAACGATAAAGAGCTGGCGCCAACCCACAACTATACAATCATAATCATGAAAAATTTTATTATAAGAGCAATAACCGGCATCATATTTGTAATTGTACTGTCAATAAGTTTCTTTGACCCACTGACCATGATGACATTATTTGCCATCATTACCGGCATGACAATATGGGAGTTTACCGGTTTGGTAAACAGGAATGAGAATATACAGGTAAACCGCTTCATCTGTACGGCATCAGGAGTTTTTCTTTTCTTTGCTGTGACAGCCTTTTGCGCCGAATTCACTACCTCAAGTGTATTCATCCCCTACCTCATAACGATAATATACCTCTTCATAAGTGGACTATTCGCCAAAACCAACAACCCCGTCAATGACTGGGCCTACTCCATGATGTCGCAGATGTACATAGCATTGCCACTATCCTGTATCTCGATACTGGCCTTCAGAAGTATGCCAGGCGGCTATACTGTATACAATGCACTTCTGCCACTGAGCATATTTGTATTCCTGTGGATGAACGATACCGGCGCATACATTACAGGTTCACTTCTCGGCAAACACAAACTCTTTCCACGTGTAAGTCCGGGTAAATCATGGGAAGGCAGCATCGGAGGCACAATTCTCGTACTTTGCGTGGCAGTTCTCATTGCATGGATAGACCATAGTATGCTCCTGGAAAATTTAGAAGTAACAGAAACGGGGCTTACCACGCCAGAATGGATGGGATTAGGAGCAGTAGTGGTAGTATTCGGAACACTCGGTGACCTTGTCGAAAGTCTCTTCAAACGCACTTTGGCTGTAAAAGACAGTGGTAAGATATTACCAGGTCACGGAGGTATGTTGGACCGTTTCGACTCTTCCCTGATGGCAATACCTGCATCTATAATATACCTTTACACACTGACAGCAGTGGGATAAGCCAACGATACAATACAAAGACCAAGGAACAACAATCTTTTTCAATCAACTAAAACCATAAGCCATGCGGAATCTACTGACTTCACTATTCGTTTTCTGTGCTTGCGTGGCACAGGCACAATACCCGATTACACCCGTTCCCTTCACTTCAGTAAAGGTATCAGACAGTTTCTGGAGTCCAAGACTCAAAGCAAGCCGCGAAGTCACGATACCTTTAGCATTCAGAAAATGTGAAGAGACAGGGCGATACCGCAATTTCGAGATTGCTGCCAAGCAACTGGCAGGTGAGAATACAGAGAATGTAAAGGTTGAAGGGTTCTCCTTTGATGACACTGATGTGTACAAGACAATAGAAGGTGCAAGTTACATTCTACAGACATACCCTGATAAAAAACTGGAAACATACATCGATTCTGTCCTTGCTATCGTTGCAAAAGGACAGGAGCCTGACGGCTATCTCTACACTGCACGGACAATGAATCCCAAACATCCTCACAACTGGGCAGGTTCCAAACGTTGGGAGAAAGTGGAGATATTGAGTCATGAATTTTACAATCTCGGCCACATGCTGGAAGCTGCATGTGCCCATTACCAGGCAACAGGGAAGCGCAACTTCCTCGATATTGCCATACGCTACGCAGACTGCGTATGCAAAGCAATAGGTCCCAATGCAGACCAGCTACATCTTGTGCCAGGACATCAGATAGCCGAGATGGGATTATGCAAACTCTACCTTGCAACCGGCAACAAAAAATATCTTGACCAAGCCAAGTATTTCCTTGACATGCGTGGCAAGACAGCCAGGAAAGACGAATATAGCCAAGCTCACAAACCTGTAATCGAACAGGATGAAGCCGTAGGACACGCTGTACGTGCTGAATATATGTACAGCGGTATGGCTGATGTAGCGGCTCTTACAGGTGACTCCGCTTATATAAAAGCCATTGACAAGATATGGAACAACATAGTAAATAAGAAATACTACATCACAGGTGGTGTGGGAGCGCGCCATGCAGGAGAGGCGTTCGGAGCAGATTATGAACTTCCCAATGCTTCAGCCTATTGCGAAACATGCGCGCAGATAGGCAATGTATATACCAACTACCGTCTTTTTCTGCTTCACGGACAGTCCTGCTACTACGATGTCCTGGAGCGTACTCTATACAATGCACTTATATCTGGTATATCAATACATGGCGACGGATTCTTCTACCCTAACCCTTTGTCATGCAGAGAAGAGTCACAATATGCCCGTCAACCTTGGTTTGGCTGCGCATGTTGCCCTTCCAACATCTGCCGCTTCATTCCATCCCTGCCCGGTTACATCTATGCCACCCAAAAAGGCACACTGTACGTAAACCTGTTCATGGGCAATACAGCCACCATGAAAGTTGACGGCAAAGCCTATACCGTAAAGCAAGAGACGCAATACCCCGCTGACGGCGATGTGAAGATATCCATAATGAAAGGCTCAGGCAAGTTCGCTATGATGATACGCATACCAGACTGGGTCTTATCAAGCACCCCAATAGCAAGCGACCTTTATCATTATGCAGACGGCAAACATCTTGGCTACAGCATAAAAGTAAACGGGAAACCAGTTGAAGTCATTGATGGATCTATAATCAACGGCTATGCCTACATAAACCGCAAATGGAAAAAGGGAGACATGATCGAGGTACACTTCGACATGGAGCCACGTCTTGTCAAAGCTAACAAAAAGGTGGAGGCAGACCAAGGAAGAGTCGCCGTGGAGCGTGGCCCATTGGTTTACTGTGCCGAATGGCCTGACAACGAAGCGGACATAAGCACATACCTACTCAACCAAAAGCCGGTATTGCAAATGGGCACAACCCCTATCACGATAGTAGACGGGCACAAAGTCATGCCTATCAAGACAAATGCACAGACTCTTTCATTCGGCACAGATGGCAAACTACACATAACAGACCGCACACTGACGCTCATTCCATACTACGCATGGGATCATCGCGGCCAGAAAGGCGGCATGGATGTATGGTTGCCAATAAATATCAATGCTGCATCTGCAACACACACTAAGACAGAAAAGCAAGCTGAAAATGGGTTCTTCGGAAAGTAAAGCCCCTAACTATCCATATACAATGGAGTATATATAGGAAACATTGTTTAAAGAAAGAAATGGAAAAGGTTTCATCACTAAGAATAGCCGCAGCTCTGAATTTTCTGTTGGCAATAGGCCATATTCTCTGTATACCTTGGTTGGACACGGCATTCCGCTTATATGGCATTGACGGCCTAATGATTCAAATTGCTTCACATGGCATCTATATTCCTTACATAATCACGTTGGCTATCGCTACATTTTTTGCCTTGTGTGGAGTTTACGCTTTATCCGCTGATGGCATCATACGCAAACTACCATTCCTATGGACAGGCGTTTTTACAATAGCAATTGTTTTTCTGTTCAGAGCAGGTATAGGCTGCTTTTGGATGTTAAGCAACAGCCATTATCCGATAACAGACTTGTCGTCTGTTGCAATCTCCGGTTGCATCGGATCGCTATACTTGATTGGCGGTATCTGCGAAATGAAAAACAAATAAAACATAGAGATATGAATCCGAATCAAGTGTATCCCCGAACTGGTAACAATGGTACAGAAAGTGTCTATTTAAAATCGGTAATAACCGATTCTAACATACTCGTTGGAGATTTTACGATATACAATGATTACGTAAATGATCCACGGGATTTTGAAAAGAATAATGTACTATATCATTATCCCCTATGCAACAAGGAACGACTTGTCATTGGCAAATATTGTTCCATTGCCTGCGGAGCAAAATTCATGTTCACGGGAGGTAATCACACATTGAAATCCATTTCCACTTATCCTTTTCCTGTTTTCCCAAGTGAATGGGGATTGGATGAAAAGAATTGTGCCCAAGCATGGGACAACCATGGGGACATCATTATCGGCAATGACGTGTGGATTGGCTATGAAGCAATAATCATGCAAGGCGTGACAATAGGTGATGGGGCTATTGTTGGCACACGTGCACTTGTAACGAAAGATGTTCCTCCATATACCATTGTTGGAGGTTCGCCTGCCAAGGAAATCCGTAAACGGTTCGACAATGAAACCATTCAACAGTTACAAGACCTACAATGGTGGAATTGGCCCGCAGAAGAGGTACAAGCCAATTTAAAGAATATGATGAATGGAGAATTACCCCAATTAAATGGTAAACATTCAATAAACAGATAGTGCAAATTTACACCATAGAATATTCTGACGGCGCCACGCCATACTTACTTTTAAAGCAGCGGGAGAAATACCTCGCATCGGAATATCCACATTTATATGCAACTTCCGATATGGAAAGTTTGTTATGATCATGGGCAACGAGCAAATTGCAGGCCATCTGCATTCTGGCATCTATCAACAGTTGCGCAGCTGTAACACCAACAAGTGAACGCAATTTACGGTTAAGGTTGCTGCGGCTTGTAGCGGCAAATACCGCCATATCGTCTATATTTGCCTCACTATTGCCCAAGTTATCCTCGATGTATTGTCTTACCATTTGCAAGAATCTACCGTCATTGTCCGACAGGCTGTCTGATAACTTCAGACATTGTCTCCCCTCCTTTATTGGGACATTGTCTTTCTCGGCACGGTCAAGCACCGCCATATATTTCTTCAACAGCTCACTACGTTGCCTATTCAGTGCCATTATATAGAATACGGTGTATATCACGGCTGTGATTAACACAATGACCAACACCACTCCCATTATCTGTGCCCATAATGTCTCATACCAATACGGCTTTACGATGACTGTCAGCTTACGGTTATTGTCCGTCCACCTTCCGAACCTATCGGTTGACTGTATTTCCACCACATATGTGCCTGGACGTATGTCATAGAAAGTAATGGAACGTTGGTTGCCCGCATGGCTCCATGGCGAGTTGTCTACCCTACTTCTGTAATTTATTTCAGTATTATCCTGATAACACAGTGCTGCAAATGACAGCGAGAAGTTTCTTTCGTCCGTTCCTATCACTATCGTGTCCTTGTTGCATACGCCTATGTCATTTCTTTTCTCGTTGATATGCAGTTGCGTGAATTGCAATGGCGGTGAAAACTCCTGCGTTTTAATGCTATGTTCTGATGCAATATACGCTCCTTGTTCCAATCCAAATATCCACGATTCGTCGAAGAGCCGCATAGGTCTCTCTTCAGAGAAATGGCATCTGTCGTTCCAAAAACTGTGAGCAAGTGTTATTGTATTGTCCTTTTCCGGGTCAAAGTACATTATCCTATCCATGCTTACGACGAGTAGCCTGCCATTCTCCTGCTCTGTCATCGCTATGCACACGTCAGAGGTAAGTGAAGAATTCGAAGTATTGAAATGCCTAAACTTTGGTTTCCCACCGAACAATGCCTTTTCGCTCTCCACCATGTCTATTCCACTGTTTGCTGTGGCTATAAAGATGTGTCCCTTCCTGTCAACCGCCACATCCCGCGTTTCGTTGTTCGACAGGCTTTCCTTTCTTTTCCCTTCCCGTGTCACCATACGAAACCGACTTTTCCTTATATCCTTTTGGTTTATGCTACCAAGCAACAGTCCGTTTGTGGTGCAGCACACCATGCTTCCTTCCGGCGTAAGGTATATACGTCTCACCTTTTCTTTTATGATGTTCTGAAACGTTACCGGCCTCTGCGCGTCTGGGAAAGGCATGCACTGCACCCCTCCTCCGAACGATGCCAGCCATATCCTTCCCTTCTGGTCTTCCTCTATATGATATATGATATCACATGCATCACATTTTATCCGTTTTATATCATACGATGATTTTTTCTTTTTCCTAAGCCTTAGCAATGCTCCGGGCTTGCAGCCTATCCAAATATCACCGTTCCTTGCCTGCATCATGCAGTAAGCTCTGTATCCGAAAGGTGTCTTTTTAGAATGTATACCACCATCTGCCCCAAGGTATCCCACAAGCCTATTGCCTACATCGAATATTCTTATGCACTCATCCTCCTTTGTGGCGAGCCACCACTGCCTGTCCTTATCTTTCATGAAAGCCCTTGCCTGTCGGTTTTCCGTACCTTCCACCAACACAGCCGGATGATGCTCACTCACCGTTTTCGCAATACCATAGCGCACCTTTTCCCATACGTTTCCCTCGCTATCGGTAAATTTATAAGGACTACACAGTTTCGCACCTTTGGTATCTTGCGCTAATTTATACAGTCTGTACTGCCTTGTATCAAAGACGAAACCCCCATCGCTTGTATGGCAGACTATATTGTCGTCATCGTCACGTTCCATGCTCCTTATTACCTCCGAGTTTATGGACGTACCATCCCCTGGAGTCGCCTTTACACTTAAGAATTCATAGCCGTCATACCTACACAATCCGTTCCATGTGGCAACCCAAATGAAGCCCTGTCTATCCTGCGAAATGCCAGACACCACCCAGTGTGGCAGTCCGGAACTGACATCATAGATAACAGTACCTTGTGCATGCACACACAAGGCAACGTAA
>CAZPNC010000044.1:0-19043 GCA_964587945.1 uncultured Prevotella sp.
GATGATAACGATGGGTGAAAGACAGATATGGCTGGCATCGGACAGATGGTCCATTGTCACCAGGGATAGGAAACCAGCTGCTCATTTTGAACATACAATCGCCATACGCAATGGCAAGGCTGATATCTTATCTTCTTTCTCTGAAATAGAAAAGTCAATAAAATTATAATATAACGTTTTAAACAATAGCGTAACCCACAAAAACATTATGGCAAAACAATCTGCTATAGAACAGGATGGCACAATCATCGAGGCGTTGAGCAATGCGATGTTCCGTGTCGAACTCGAAAATGGTGTACAAATCATTGCGCATATCTCTGGGAAGATGAGAATGCACTACATAAAAATACTTCCCGGTGACAAGGTGAAGGTGGAAATGAGTCCATACGACCTGTCCAAAGGACGCATTAGTTTCAGATATAAATAACATACAGTATTATTATATAACAGTAAACATTAAGATGAAGACAAAAGCATCATTGAAGAAGCGTACTCCTGACTGCGTTATTGTGCGCCGTAAGGGTCGTCTTTTCGTTATCAACAAGAAGAACCCGAAGTTTAAGCTTCGTCAGGGTTAAAAATTATTAAAGGTTAAAAAAAAGACACCTATGTTAAATTGTTTCGGGGAATGAAGTAAAGTTCGTACCTTTGCATCTCCGAATTTTCGGACATTAGTGAATTAACAAGTTTTTTATTCATTTACAATCAATTATGGCAATTAGAATTGTTGGAGTAGATTTGCCCCAGAACAAGCGTGGCGAAATCGCATTGACTTACATCTATGGAGTAGGTCGAAGTAGTTCAGCAAAGATATTGGATAAGGCTGGTGTGAGCCGTGACCTGAAGGTCAGCGAGTGGAGCGACGACCAGGCTGCCAAGATCCGCGAAATTATCGGCGCTGAATTCAAAGTCGAAGGAGATCTCCGTTCAGAGATCCAGTTGAACATCAAGCGTCTGATGGATATTGGCTGCTACCGTGGCATCCGTCATCGTAATGGTCTTCCAGTTCGTGGTCAGAGTACCAAGAACAATGCACGTACCCGCAAGGGTAAGAAAAAGACTGTTGCTAACAAGAAGAAGGCCACAAAGTAATTTAAGGATTAAGAATCAGTAATTAAGAATTTCAATGTTCTTATCTCGTTCGGGATCTGAATGCATTCACTTTGAAAAAACTTACAAGTCATGGCAAAGAAACAAGCAACAAACAAGAAAAGAAACGTAAAGGTTGACGCTATTGGTCAGTTTCACGTTCACAGTTCTTTCAACAATATTATCGTTAGCCTTGCTAACTCAGAAGGTCAGGTAATCTCATGGTCCTCTGCAGGTAAAATGGGTTTCCGCGGTAGTAAGAAGAATACACCGTATGCAGCCCAAATGGCAGCAACAGACTGTGCTAAGGTCGCATATGACCTTGGCCTACGTAAGGTAAAGGCTTACGTCAAAGGACCAGGTAATGGTCGTGAGAGTGCCATCCGCGCATGTCACAGCAGTGGCATAGAGGTGATGGAAATCGTTGACGTTACACCACTACCACATAATGGATGCCGCCCTCCAAAGCGTCGTCGTGTATAATCATTCCCTATTCATTAAAAGTATTTCATAAGATATTATGGCAAGATATACAGGCCCGAAATCAAGAATAGACCGTCGTTTTGGTGAAGCCATCCTCGGTAAAGAAAAAGTTTTGTCCAAGAGAAACTTCGCTCCTGGACAGCATGGCAATAATCGTCGTCGCAAGACCTCAGAGTATGGTGTCATGTTGGCAGAGAAGCAGAAAGCCAAGTACACGTATGGTGTGCTTGAGCGTCAGTTCCGTAATATGTTTGCGAAGGCTGCAAAGGCTGAGGGCGTAACAGGTGAGGTTCTGCTGCAGTACCTTGAGTGTCGTCTCGACAATGTCGTATTCCGTCTTGGAATAGCACCGACTCGTCGTGCCGCTCGACAACTTGTCGGCCACAAGCATATTACAGTCGATGGCAATGTTGTGAACATTGCATCCTTCAATGTAAAGCCTGGTCAGGTTATTGCTGTTCGTGAGAAATCAAAGTCTCTTGAAGTGATTGATGACGCACTTGCTGGTTTTAACCACAGCAAGTACCCTTGGATAGAATGGGACAACGCCACAAAGAGCGGCAAGTTCCTCCATCGTCCAGAGCGTGCGGACATTCCGGAGAATATCAAAGAGCAGTTAATCGTTGAGTTGTACTCTAAATAATCATTAAATTAATAATGGCGATATTAGCATTTCAAAAACCTGACAAAGTCGTGATGTTGGAGTCAACAGACAGGTTCGGCAAGTTCGAATTCCGTCCGTTGGAGCCTGGCTTTGGCGTTACCATCGGTAATGCCCTTCGCCGCATCCTTCTTTCTTCACTTGAGGGCTTCGCCATCAATACAATACGTATTGAAGGCGTTGAGCAGGAGTTTTCTTCTGTTCCTGGGGTCAAGGAAGATGTGACAAATATCATCTTGAATTTGAAGCAAGTAAGATTCAAGCAAGTAGTAGAAGAATTCGAGAATGAGAAAGTTACTATTACAGTTGAGAACTTAACAGAGTTTAAGGCTGGTGATATAAACAAGTATCTGACTGGATTTGAAGTGTTAAACCCCGATTTGGTGATTTGTCATTTAGATTCAAAGGCCTCTATGCAGATTACGCTCACGATCAATAAGGGCCGTGGTTACGTGCCTGCAGACGAGAACCGTGAGTACTGCACAGATGTTAACTCAATCGCCATCGATTCTATCTACACCCCAATCCGTAACGTTAAGTTCTCAGTAGAGCCTACCCGTGTCGAGCAAAAGACCGACTATGATAAGCTCGTTCTGGAAATAACAACGGATGGTTCCGTTCACCCAAAGGATGCATTGAAGGAAGCCGCCAAGATTCTTATTTATCATTTCATGCTCTTCTCTGATGAGAAGATACAGTTTGAGGATACTGGTCTTGACGTCAACCAAGATTTCGATGAGGAAATTCTTCATATGCGTCAACTTCTCAAGACACGTCTTGTTGACATGAACCTTAGTGTCCGTGCTCTCAACTGTCTTAAGGCTGCCGATGTGGATACACTCGGAGACCTTGTACAGTATAATAAGACTGACCTTCTGAAGTTCCGCAACTTTGGTAAGAAATCGCTTTCTGAGCTTGATGATTTGCTCGAGAGTCTGAATCTGTCGTTTGGAACCGACATTTCAAAGTATAAACTTAATCAGGATTAGGTTCTCGTAAATACGGTTTCGTATTATGGGAAAACCACTGGATAAAAAGTAATAAAACAAAAATGAGACATAATAAAAAATTCAACCATCTCGGCCGTACTGCATCTCACCGTAGTGCCATGCTTGCAAACATGGCAATCTCTCTGATTATGCACAAAAGAATCACTACGACCGTGGCCAAGGCTAAAGCCCTGAAGAAATATGTAGAGCCACTTGTCACCCGTTCTAAGGAAGATTGCACCACCAACCGTCGTGTTATCTTCAGTTATCTTCAGAACAAAGAGGCGATAAAGGAAATTTTCAGCGTTGTTGCACCAAAGGTAGGCGATCGCCCCGGTGGTTATACACGTATCATCAAGCTCGGCATACGTCAGGGTGACGCGGCAGAAATAGCTTTCATTGAACTCGTTGATTTCGATGAAGCAATGGCAAAGACACCAAAGGTAGCCAAGAAGACCCGTCGTGCAGGCAAGAAGTCATCATCAGCTGCAGTTGAGGAAGCACCTGTTGCAGAAACAGCAGAGAATACCGAAGCAACAGCAGAGTAATGATGTCAAGCCAAGGCAAGCGTTAAAGGCATGAAGGCTGAAGACATTTACCCTATCAATAAGAATCCCTTACCATGTTCAAAGTGGTGAGGGATTTTTTATTATAGGTAAGTAGTTGTATGGTATTCTTGTCTCGTTGTATCTTGTTTAGCATGAAGTGAAGTTTGTCTGAACAGGAAACCTGCAAATTAAAAACTATAAAGCTAAGCAACTACATATTACAAAATACTTACGTCATAATATATCAGCATAAAATCAAAAGCAAAAACAATGAGCAAAAAACTACCCTCCAACAAGGAGCAGGGCAACACGTGGACACATCTGGCCGGAGCCGTTTTTGCGTTGTCATCAATATGGCTAGTGTGGCCAGCAGCGAGATTAGGGTGGGAGTGGACCATGGGCATAATTTTCTTTATAGTCGGTATGTTCCTGATGTTCCTCTCAAGCACCATCTACCATTGGTTATGGCCAGGCGTAGCCAAGAATGTATTACGCAAGTGCGACCATATCAGTATATATGTCATGATTGCCTGCTCTTATACACCTATATGCATAGCCATTATAGGTGGCTGGTTGGGATGGCTCGTGTTCGCTATACAATGGACTATCGTCATTGGCGGCACATTCTATAAGATACTTGCTATGGGTAAGTATCCGCGGCTGTCCCTTGCTCTTTATCTCATTATGGGGTGGAGCATAGTACTTGTAGCACAACCGGTCATAGAACGTCTCTCGTTCGCATCTCTCATGATGCTTGTATGCGAAGCATTTTTCTATACTGTAGGAACCTATTTCTTCGCTTACGATAGAAAACGTCACTATCATGCCATATGGCATGTCTTCGTTCTATTCGGTGCCATGTCACACTGGATGGCTATAGTCCTCCTAATCCTTGGAAACTGAGGAAAGATAAAGAAATATTACTATCAAATGCTTTTATTAACAGATCAAATACCGGCTTTCCGATAAAATGTGGAACTCTGCTCATGGTTGTTTGATTATGTTTTACGATTGCAAAATAACCCCAAAGGGCTGACTCCTGCAAATGGAGTCAGCCCTAATTTTGTGTATATACTAAAAATGTTTAGCAGATAGTAATTTCTATGTTACTTTTTAGCGGATGGTGATAATCTCCAATAGTTTTCAAGCCTTAAAGCCTCTTCCTCGGTAATCTGAGTGACAGCACCGTGCTTCTGCATGGAAAAATTGGCGCGTTTCGTGGGACCGTCACCGAAGTGGCCGAGGTATTGGAATGTCTTGAAGTCGGTGGTTTCCATAAAACCGAAGTTGTGAGGCTTGATGCTGAAGATGTCGTACATCAGCAACCACTTGTCCTGACCGATAAGTTTGTACATGGTAGGGGCTTCGCACGAGCCTTTCTCTGCGTCAATCTGTTGTGGCTGGTATACATAGCCGCGGTTTATGTGTTCACTGATGGCCATCTTGATGCCTGCGGGACCTTCCTGAGAACAATAAGTCATGCAGTAACGTCCGTCGCCCGTGGGAATGATGTCTGCATCGAGTATCTGCACTTTCTCGTCAGGATACTCAAAAAGCAACTGTGGTTCGGTGACAAGTTTTGTGAACATATCATCGGCGTATGAATAGTAGAGCTTAGTCTTTCCCTTACCTGTAGGGCGAATGGTGAAGTACACCATCAGTTTGCCTTCCTCAGGATCGTAGATAGTCTCAGGTGCCCATGCACATCCCAGTTCGCCGAAGCGTTCAGGGAAAGCTTCATCAATCCTAAAAACAGTATGTGACCAATGGATGAGATCTTTTGACTTCAAGAGCACTAAGCCACGGTTGTTGCCCCATCCATACTCCTTGCCATCACGTTCCCATTCAGTCTGTCTGTAGCCTTCTCGCTGGCCAAATATATGCAGGTCTGTGGCCGCCATATAGAAAGTTCCATTAGGTGCGCGATAGATATGAGGGTCGCGTATGCCATGCTGTTGTGCGATGGTGTCACCGCATATCACAGCTTTGTCGTCGTTAAGGGCTTTCCAGCTGTATCCGTCACGGCTCAGTGCCATGTGCAGACTGTGGTCAGCATCTTTGTGATAAACCATGACATATGCCCCCATCTTCGGCATAGCCTTCATGCCGTCGGCCGTTGGTGGGATAGTCTTTATGCTGCCGTCGGCACGGTAGAACATCGGTTCGGCAATGATACTCCGGCTGTAGCTCGTACCGTCGGGCAGGGCGCCGTTGTGTGAGAAGAACAGCCACTGGTCGCGAAACTGTACTATGGCGGGATGAGTGGTGTTGGAGTTGCCTGCAATCTCGCTAATGACACCCATAGGCTGATAAGGGCCGCCGATATTGTCGCTCACAGCGTATGCAATCTTTTCTGGCCACTCGCTGGCGTAGGTGAGGTAATACTTGCCGTTGTGCTTGTGCATCCACGGTGCCTCGGTGAACTGGGGCAAGTCAATCTGGTGAATCTCACCGTCAATTTCCGTCATATTGTCCTTAAGACGGGCATAGTAGCATTGATGATTGCCCCATATTATGTACGGTGTGCCGTCGTCATCGATGAGTATGGAGGGGTCGATGCACGCCCAGCTATGCTTGGAAGCGAAACAATCCTTGTTGGTGAGCAGAGGTTTGCCCAATGCATCCTTATAAGGGCCTGTTATCTTATCGCTCACGGCTACACCGATGCCGCACCAATTGGTGGATATATACCAATAGTACTTACCGTCCTTGCCTTTGGCCACTTGACCGGCATATGCCTGCTTACTCTCCGCCCACGGGAAGTCTTCGATGCGCAATGGTGAGGGATGTTCTGTCCAATGCTTCATATCCGTTGTCGAATAGAGCAGCCAGTCCTTCATGATGTAGCCTTTCTGATCTCCTGCCGCATCGTGACCAGCGAAGAGCCACAGCGTGTCTCCCTCCACAAGTACGGCAGGATCGGCTGTGTGTTTGTCACGTATGATAGGGTTCCCGTTACTCTCAAACTCATGAGTCAGCACGTAGCCCCACTTTTGCTGCATGCGCTCCAGTTCCTCGGCGGTGACCGACATCACTGTGCCATGACGAGGGAAGAAATTCTTGCGAAAAGAAAGAGGTTTGGACGTGAAGTTGAAGAGATCTTTAGAGGTTTGGTATTCGTATCGTCCACTGCTGTATAGGTTGTACATGAGGACGTACTCGTCTTTTTCATTGAGTTTGAATACACCGCTTCCTTCTACGTGAGTCTTTGTGCCTGCATAGGTATCGAGATACTTTGAATCCTCTTTCCATGGGCCTTTAAGACTCTTAGAAGTGGCCTGTTTGATACCGTTGATGTACTCCTTTCCATTCTCGTCCTTCGTGTTGCCCTTGTAGAAAAGGTGATAGAGGCCGTCCTTGTAGATGATGTCGTTGTCAATGCTGCCATACTTAGCCGAGAACAATACCTTCGGCTCGCTCTCAAAGCCAGTGAAGTCTTTGTTGGCGTAGGCATAGTATGTGATAAGCGTCTTGCGGTCGTTGCGTTGCAGGGTGAAGTAGACCATGTACTTCTTGGCCTTACGGTCGTAAATGGTTTGCGGAGCCCATACCCAGTAGGCATCACCGAAATTCTTGGAGAAGTCCTTGGCCAATACCACCTTACCATGTGTCCAGTTGACCAGGTCTTTAGACTTCATCAGCACGATGCCCGGATTCTCTTTCCATCCATCCTTCGCTACAAACATGTCTGTCGCCACGATGTAGTAGCATCCGTCCTCGCCTCGCAGGATATGAGGGTCGCGTATGCCACCGCTTTGGCTGATACTGTCGCTGGCAATGATGGGGCGGTTGTCATTGAGTGCATACCAGTTACGGGCGTCTTCACTCACAGCGAAGCGCAACTGTTCCTGTAGGTTCTTGTCTCCCCCGCCTTCAAAATAGGCGAAGAGATAGCCCCCAAACTGCGGCTTCATTTGTTTATTCTGCTTTGCTGCCTGCACATTAATCACCAGACAAAGCAATAATACTAAAGTCAGAATTTTCTTCATGTTGTTGGTATAATTTAGGATAGTAGTATAATTGGGTATAAGTAGTTGCTTCTTGCTCAGGCAAGCGTTATTGTTTGCTGAGCGGGTGGTTTGGCCTCGGTCAAAATATATCCATAATGCAAAGGTACAAATTTTATTTCAACAAAAAAATATTACCCGTTCAAATAAACACTGGCCCGATAAATTGCTTCCTTAAAATTGAATGAACACATCATTAAAGAACGTTAATCGTCCGTTACGTCATTAAACCTTAATGCTATTATTGAATCAAAACAATATCTTGGAAGAGACGGAGCTAAAAAGCTACAAAACTCCATAATACTGACAATCAAACAGTTCAAATGAAATGAAGTTTATAGCATTATTAATAGCATTTGTAGGCATTGTGTATATCGCAAGTGCAAAAGGAAACTTATTCGGTTCCAACTCTTTATCAGCATTGATATATCCACTATGTTGTAATAGACATATACATCTTTTGTTATATTCTTATATGTTTATCATCTAATCATGGTCTGGATATTAATTCCTCATCTTTATAAAACTATATTCATCACGGTTACAATATAACCTTGATGAGGTATTCATTTGGATAAAAGGCCATAATCTTTTGTTTGGTCTTATTTGGTGGTTCGTATTGATAATCAGGTGAATTAACGAAAATCCAATATAAAAATGAATCGGCATACTTACTTATCAATAACATTTAATAATCAAAGTCACATGCAAAAGGCAAAATTTAGCCAGTTTACCAGATTGCTGATCTGTTTTCTGATGTTATCTTCAGTGGCGATTTTACGTGATGCCCGTTTTTGTGGGCACGAAATCGCTGAACAATCAACAGAGACAGACCTCAGCCCTATTACGTTACAAAAGGATGGTTCTATTGTGGTATCCACCCAAAGTATTGCCTCTGATGTAAAGGGATATGGTGGGCTCGTTCCTTTAGTGCTTACTGTAAAAGATGGAATAATAACTGATATTCAAGCTTTGAAGAATTCTGAGACACCAGATTTTTTCAAAAAGGTAGAGAATGAAATATTTCCAAAGTGGAAAGGAAAGACTATCACAAAAGCTCTATCGTCAGATATTGATGCGGTGAGTGGAGCTACACTATCCTCTGATGCGGTAAATACCAACATTCGTAGAGCTGTTCAGACTGTAGCCAGTATGCCTGCAGAACAAACAAACCACGCTTCGCCTTTTGGTTCATGTAAATCTGTCAAGTGGATTATAGCGTTAATCGTGGTACTGTCAGGAGCCATATTGCCGTTGTTTTACAAGCACAAACGTTATCGCATTGTCCAATTGTGCTTCAATGTCATTGTTTTAGGATTTTGGAGTGGTAATTTCCTTTCTTATTCTTTAATAGTAAACTATCTGTCGAATGGCATAGATATTCTTCAATCCATTATTCCATTATTATTGTTGGTTACGGCTTTCGTTTTTCCGTTCTTTGGAAAGAAATCACACTATTGTATGTGGATTTGTCCATTGGGTTCACTTCAGGAATTAGCGGGGAAGTGTATAAAGCGGAAATGGTCTTTATCCTTCAAAACATTAAATTGTCTCAGGAAATTCAATGAAGGGCTGTGGGCACTTCTAATGCTACTCATGTGGAGTGGTATATGCTTTTCGTGGATGGATTATGAGCTTTTTTCAGCTTTTCTGCTCAGTCAGGCATCCACATTCGTAATAGTTATTACTATCCTGTTTATAGTATTGTCACTATTTGTGCAGCGTCCATACTGTAGATTTGTATGCCCTACGGGATGCCTGTTTCGCATAATTCAAAATAACAATAAATAAACAAATGAATAAATCAGAATCATTAAACTTATTATTGGCTGTTGCATTGGTCTTGCTATCAGTCAAAGTGGCTTTTATAGGTAAAGGTGAAGCATCAGCGGCCGGTGGCGTAGACACCGAGACCATAGTCATGGATAATCTGCTTACCAGAACAAGTATCCGTGCTTATAAAAACAAGCCTGTAGAAGAGGAAAAGATAGAAAAACTTCTTCGTGCTGCAATGGCCGCGCCTACAGCAGGTAATAAGCAGCCTTGGAAATTTGTTGTCATAAAAGACAAGAAAACGCTAAAGGCGATATCGGAACACTTTCCAACCATGACAATGGCAGAAAATGCAGCTTTGGCTATTGTAGTTTGTGGAGATTTGAATCTGACTTTTCCTAAAGACGGACGTGATTATTGGGTGGAAGATGTATCGGCAGCCACGGAAAATCTGCTGCTTGCTGCCCACGCAATGGGGCTTGGGGCAGTATGGTGCGGCATTTATCCTATGCAAGAAAGAGTGGATTACCTAAAAGGCATGTTGGATATGCCCGAAAACATTGTTCCGCTTAATGTGATACCAATAGGTTATCCTGCAGAGAATCCTGCTCCAAAAGATAAATGGAATCAAGAAAGTGTGCATTACGAAACATGGACAGGAAATGCTCCAGACATCAAAAAGGGCAAAGCAAAGGAATGGAGAAAAATAGAGGCGAAAGAACTGCGTGTCAATCCGTTCACACTCTTTAGTGACGCTATGGCTCTTACTGTGGGAAAAGATGGAGATATGAACTCAATGACCATTGGTTGGGGAAGTCTCGGTGTATTATGGGGACGCGAACGTCCGGTCATCAATGTATATGTAGAGAAACGCCGGCATACAATTTCATTAATGGAGAAATACGAATATTTTACTGTTACAGCATTTAGTAAAGACTATGACAAAGTGTTGAAATATCTGGGTACTGTAAGTGGCAGGGATGAGGACAAGATAAAAGGGTCGGGACTCACGGTAAAATACACTGAATCGGGTACGCCGGCATTTGAAGAAGGAAAAATCATTCTGGAGTGCAGAAAGCTTTATTCTGCATGGTTAAATCCTGATGGATTTGGTGATGTGCCTAAAAAGGAATACAGCAACAGACCTCTTCATGAAGAATTTATAGGTGAGATAGTAAATATTTGGGTAAAGGAATAGTGGCGTATCAATCCGGACAAGCCTTTGTGTAGAATGTTTACAATGTCTTTGCGTACAAAGTCCCATGGTGCAGTCTGACTATGTGGTGTCCTGCCGAACCAATGGCAAATTCAGTCAGAAATGTCCTCTGTCTGTAGAACGTTATCTCGTTCAGAGACAATTTCTGCCAGTGCCTTGGCCAACTGGTCAGGACACGACGTAGGTTTGGTACCACATCGAATCCCTTTCAGACGCGCTATCACATCCTCCATTTTCTGTCCTTTCACAAGAGCGGCGATACCCTGCGTATTGCCGCTGCATCCACCGATAAACCTTATTCCATTTATTATTCCGGCCTGTTTGTCAATATCCAAAATAATGGTCTTGGAACAGGTTCCTGTCGTTTCAAATATCTTTTTCATCTTTTTTGTGTAAGTAAGAGGACAAAATTAGTTTTATAATATTCTTTTATTGAAATCGTTGATTATCAGTGGAAACAACTCGCTCGGGACGCAGTGGCGCTTGCCTAAGCAAGAACCAACCAACAATAATACTAAACAACTACTTATAATCAGAATCATTATGCTTCTTCTTACCGAACTCCGGATCTATCTTCAGCAGTGCCGATATTATGAATGTCACGCTGCACAATCCCATTACTATGATGAAGAACGTGCGGTATCCCACCGCCTCCTGTAATGCCCCGGCAAAAAGCCCCGGTATCATCATAGACAGAGCCATGAACGCCGTACACAGAGCATAGTGTGAAGTCTTGAACTCACCGCGGCTATAATATATAAGGTATAGCATATACGCCGTGAAGCCGAAGCCATAGCCGAACTGTTCAATAAACACACACACATTGATAACCATCAGGCTTGATGGCATTGCATACGCCAGATATACATACACAATGTCCGGCAGCGTTATTGCGCATACCATAGGCCACAGCCATCTTTTCATTCCATGCCTTCCGGCCACTATTCCGCCCAGTATTCCGCCCAATACCAGTCCCAGCACTCCAACGGTGCCCTGTACGAAGCCATATTCCTGTGGTGACAGGCCAAGGCCGCCATTATGCGGAGCATCAATAAGAAACAGCGTTGTAATCTTCACAAGCAATCCTTCCGGCATACGGTACAGCAACATAAAGAGTATGCCCACCAGCACTTGTTCCTTGCTGAAGAACGTCTTGATAGTCTTCCAAAGTTCTGTCGCTATATCGTGCGTAGTCACCCCAAGTCTCTGCTTGTCCTCCGCCGGTTTTGGCAAGGAATAAGAATGCCACAGCCATAAGGCGATGAACAGTCCGGTGCAGCCATAGAACAGCAAACTCCACGAATAAGCTATGTTGTGACGGAAAATGACCTGCAGGTTACCTGCTATCATCACCAGCACCCCCTGCCCGAAAATCATGGCGAACCTGTAGAACAGTGACCTTATGCCCACAAACCATGTCTGCTCGTGTTGCGACAGTCCCAACATATAGAATCCATCGGCGGCAATGTCGTGTGTGGCACTGGCAAACGCCATAAGCCAGAAGAAACATAGTGTGCCCTGCATCCAGAAATGCGTTGGTATGGTGAACGCCACACCGCCCAATGCAGCACCGAGCAGCAGCTGCATTGACGTAATCCACCACCGTTTTGTCTTGATGATGTCCACAAACGGACTCCACAGTGGCTTTATGACCCATGGCAGGTTCAGCCAAGCTGTATAGAAAGTGATGTCGGCGTTAGACATTCCCAACTGCTTGTACAGTACAAGCGATATCGTCATGACTGTCACGTAAGGTATGCCTTCTGCGAAATACAGTGAAGGTACCCATGACCAAGGATTCTTCATAATCTTGTTTTAGGTTAATCGTTATTCTGTTGCAAAGGTAGCAATAATTATTGGTAATGACAAAAAACAATAAAATAAAATAGTGCTTATTTCCTCCCGTTTTACAATGTCCGGATTAAATGTTCCGTCTTCTCAGTTTAGTTCTATCCTATTTCCGATTTATTGCTTATTGGCCGTGTCATATAAAAAGAGCCCCGGTTACACTGCTAAGTCTATGCTTTTGCTGTGTAATCGGGGCGTTGTTTCCATGTTATCTTCTGATTCTCAGTTACTTCTCGTCACCTTTCAATGCCGTGGCCACAAGTTCGGCCATGCGTACGGCCCCTTTTTCATTCGGGTGAATGCCGTCGCCGAGCATGTTCTTGCCTTGGTCGGCAAAAAGGCTATGCAGGTCTATCACCTTCAGCTTGTTCTTCTTCGCCAGTTTCTGTATGGCAGGAATCTCAAGGTTCACTATCACGGAGTCGTTTATGCTCCATGTCTGTTTGAATGCCGGTATGGGTGTGCAGAGATAAATCTTAGGTTTTGACGGCAGAGCCTTCAGTGTGTCTATTATAGCCTGGTAATCCTTTGCAAAGTCATTTGCAGCCACATCGCGGTTGCCGGCTTTCGAGTCATTAGTGCCGAGCTTTATCACCACAATGTCGGGATTATACGCCTTTGCGTCCTGCCATGCAAGTTCCTTTATGTATGGCCTGTCTCCACCCTTTACCAGTGTTCTGCCTCCCACGCCGAAATTCTTCACGCTGTAACCCTTGCCTAATTGTTTCTGTAACATGGCAGGATACCCGAACTGGTCGGCCATGTCTATGCCCGAGCCATCGGTTATGCTGTTGCCGATGCAGGCCACCTTCATGTCCTTCTCTGTTGGCATGGCGAGGTCTGAGAGCCATTGCGACAGGTCGGATAGCACACGTTCGTGGTATTTGTATGTTGACCTGAAGCCGAAGCCGTGTCCGCCAGAAGGGTAAATGTGCATCTCGCAAAGGTTTCCGGCGCGGCGCATTGCATTGTAATATGCCACACCGTTGGTCACCGGCGGTACTGCACGGTCATCGTTTGCGAGCAGTATTATTGCCGGCGGCGTAAGATGCCGGTGTACAGCGTTGAAGTTCGACCACTCCTTCTGCAGTGTCTTGTCGTCACGGTTTGCACCGAGGAACCCTACCACAGAGCCTTTGTGTGTCTCTTTTTCCACCATAGATACAACAGGGTAGAAAAGTATGCTGAAGTCCGGGCGCACCTCATACGGTGCATGCGTGGATACGCTTGAAGCCAGATGGCCGCCTGCCGAAAATCCCATGATACCCACGTTGCGTGGGTTCACGTGCCACACTTTGGCGGAATCACGCACCGTGCGGATGGCATTATATGCGTCTGAAAGCGGGATGTTACGGTCACCGTTGGGCATACGGTATTGCAACACGACATAGGCTATGCCCTTTGCGTTGAAATATTCCGCCCATTCATGTCCCTCGCTCTGCATGGAAAGATGGGAATAGCCGCCACCGGGGCAGTCGACCACAGCCCTTCCGTTGGCTGCTTCTGCCGCCTCTGCCTGCGGAAGATATACGGTCAGTTCTGATTTCCCGTCATTCGAGTTTTTCAGTACGAACTTGCGTGCCGTACTTTGTGCCGCCGCAGCTAGTGCTATGGCGGCAAGGATAATAACAGATAAAGTCTTCTTCATCGTCTTGGTCTATTGATAAGTAAGTGGACAAAATTAGTTTTATAATATTCTTTTATTGAAGTCGTTGATTATCGGTGGCGCTTGGCATGCAGTGACGCTTGCCTAAGCAAGAAACAGCAAAACGACCAAACAACGATAATACTAAACAACTACTTGTTTTTCTGTATGCGAAGTCAGGTAACAGACTGTATAATGCCAATGTAAACGCGCAAATCACGTGCTGAAGCAATGGCAATATATGTCACTATTCGTTTAGGAATACGTTTACTATTGCGTTGGCATCGGCTATGGTTATTTCGCCGTCACCGTTCGTGTCAGCGGCGTTAAGGTCTATATTGGTGTCTGAAACGCCAAGGAAATAGTTGACTACGCCGTTTGCATCGGCTATGGTTACTGCACCGTCGCCGTTTGCATCGCCCTTGATGGTTGTGATACCGAAATATTCGTCCATTTCAGCAAAGCGCGCATTGTACCACAGTTCGATGTAATCCACCTCCTTGTAAAGGTCATTGACATAGCAAGGCTTTGACGAACGTGCGTCAAAGGCATCGGTCATGCGTTTCCATGCGCCGCTGTTGATGAAGAGGTCACGGTATTCCTCCATCCTTTTATTTATGTTTATCTTGGAGAAGGTGGTTCTGCGAACCTCCTGCCAGCGGCTCTTCAGTCTTGCTTTGTATTCTGATTGCCCAAGATAAAGGTTGAACGGATAGAAGCCGTTCTTGTCAATGTCAGACACTTTCCATGTACTGTATGTGCCGTCAAAGAATTTTCCGTCATAACTTCCTCCAAGACTGGTGTCCAGGTCCCATGGTGTCACTACTACCTTGCGGCGTGCAGCTTCGGTAGGGTCTACATCATTGATGTCCTTTTGTATGTTGCGTATGGAGAAATAGTGGTTCTTGTTGCCCCAGTTGTCATCTATACAGAATGCCATCGTTAGAAGTTGATAGTCCACAAGGTTGTCAGTGAAGAAGTATTGTTGTGCATTTGCATAGGTGTTATTATTGTCGTAGAGGTCAAGAAGAGGCTGCCAGGCTGCCAACCCTGCATGGTCTTCCGGTTCTTTCAGTTCCCACGCATTGTGGTAAGATACTGTGCAGGCGAGGCTGTCGTCGCTGAATCCACGATTGTTCTGGTCGCTTATGTCGGCTGTCCCGCTTTTATACAGCACTCCACGGATAAGGTTTTTGGTCTCATCATACTTCTTCAAATTGAGCAGCTTGCGGTTTATACGGTCGCTCATGCAGTATATTCCGTAGTATGTGCCGTTGATATATAGTTCCACAAACCGTCCGATGGTACCGTTACGTGCATCGAAATCCGTGTCATAGGGTAGTTTGGAGTACTCGTTCCACACATCCATACACACACGGTTGCGCATACATATACGGTCAATGGCCATGGCATCGAGTATCCATGTGGAGCATGAGCGTATGCCGAGGAGTGCGGAATCCGCTTCTTCGGTATAGTCTCCGTTCTGTAATTTCATGTTCAGCGCAGGTTTCATAAGATACTGTTGTGCCGTTGCACCGCGTGTCTTGAACTTTGCATTCATCTCAACCACGCTGCCATCGGTGTCGGTCAGTGTCATGGTACCGTTGGAATATGGCATGTCCCGGACTATCTTGTCGGGGAAAGCGATGCGTAGTACCGGCATGGATGCTGTATCTTCTGCCTGCAGGTTGTTTGCTGACAGTGTAATGGCAACAGACAACAATAATAGTCTGAATATTTTCATAAATAAGCGGACAAAATTAGTTTTATAATATTCTTTTATTGAAGTCGTTGGTTATCAATGGCGCTTGCCTAAGCAAGAAACAACCAAACAACCAAACAACAATAATACTAAACAACGACTTATGCGTTTTGGGAATTTATGTGTTGGGGGTTCTGATATTGCTGATATGAAAAAAGCAAGAGGAGTATGCTGAAATTTACTTCCTGCATACTCCCGATACTTTTATTTTGCCACACAAATCGCTGCGGACATGTATGTCTTATTGCTCGTTAGCCAGTCTGTTCTCGATTTTTTTGCCCAATGCTATGTATGCTATCGGTGCAGCCACGAAGATGGATGACAGTGTACCGAATACTACACCAAGTATCATTGCGAATGAGAAAGAGCGTATGCTGTCACCACCGAAGATGAAAATCATGAGCAACACGAGCAGTGTTGAGGATGATGTGTTGATGGTACGTGTCAGAGTCTGGTTGATGGAGGTGTTGAATGTAGTCTGTAAATCCCACTTCGGATGTACCTTGAGGTTCTCACGTATTCGGTCGAACACTATCACCTTATCGTTGATAGAGTAACCGATTACGGTCAGTATGGCTCCGATGAATGTCTGGTCAATCTCCAGTGACATCGGCATCCATCCCCAACATACAGAATAGATACCCAATACGATAAGCGTATCCACGCTGAGGGCAACGGTTGAACCTACGGAGAATGATACATTGCGGAAACGTATCATGATGTAGATGAAGATTGCTATCAGTGCGAGCAGTACGCTGTATATGGCTCCGTATGTTATATCCTTGGCAACGGAAGGACCGACCTTCGTTGAGGTTATGATTGAGCCACCGCTACGTATGTCCGGATTCTTGAAGGCAACGACATCTTTCTGTTTCACCAGTCCTGCTTTCTTGAGGGATTTGTAGAGTATAGTCTCTGCCTCGTCGTCAACATTAGGGTCGTTGGACTCTATCTTGTAGTTTGTTGATACACGTATGGTCTTGCTGTCAGTACCCAGCGCAAGGGCTGTCGTCGTAGCTTCAGGGAACGCATTTCCCAATACCAGACGTACTTCCTCAGGTTGTACAGGCTGTTCGAAGGCTATCACATAGTTGCGTCCACCGGTGAAGTCGATACTCTTGGAAAGACCGCGTACTGCGAAACTTACTGCAAACACGACTACCAGTACGGCTATGATGGTAAAGGTCTTTTTGTACATTGACATGAATTTCACATCGGTGTTCTGCAGCATGTGGCGTGAGAAACGGGTTGTGAAGTTCTGCTTCATCCACTTGTCCTTGCCCAGACGGTTCTCATAAACTATGCGGGTTAGGAATACTGCGGTGAAGAATGAACAGATAAGACCTATAATCCATGTTGTGGCGAAGCCGCGGATAGGGCCAGTACCGAATACATAGAGTATTATACCTGTTATGATAGAAGTGAGGTTGGAGTCGAAGATGGCTGAGAAAGCGTTGCTGTAACCGGCTGAGAGAGCCTGTTTCAAGCCCAGACCGCGTTTCTGCTCCTCCTTTATTCGTTCATATATAAGCACGTTGGCATCCACCGCCGTACCTAATGACAGCACAATGCCGGCAATACCTGACATGGTCAGTGCCGCTTGGAAGGACGTCAGTATGCCGACTGTGAAGAAGATGTTGACGATAAGGGCAAGGTTTGCCATCATGCCAGGAATCAGGTCATACATGACAATCATGTAAACCATCAGCAGTACAAATGCAATGGCGAAAGATATGACGCCTTGCTGAATTGACTGTGCACCAAGGGTAGGGCCTACGACCTCTTCCTGTACTATGCGTGCAGGTGCTGGCATACGGCCGGACTTGAGGGTGTTGGCGAGGTCTTTGGTGTCTTCTATGGTGAAGTTGCCGGAAATCTGTGAGTTGCCGCCGGTTATCTCTCCGTTCACGCGAGGCGCAGAGTAAACTACGCCGTCAAGCACAATGGCAATGGCTTTGCCCACATTCTGCTTCGTGAGCTGTGCCCATAGGCGGGCACCCTTGTTGTTCATTGACATTGACACGCATGGACTGCCGAAATTATCGAATTCGTCCTTGGCGTCGATGACTACATCTCCCTCAAGAGGTGCACGTCCTGTTGATGATGTTACCTTCAAGGCATGAAGTTCAAAGATGTTCTTTGCACCCTCAACGGCCTTTGCACTCCACAGCAGTTTTACGTCAGAAGGTATTACCTTTGACGCTTCTTCACCGTATATGAGGCGGTTTACCTCAGCGGTGTCACGCTCGTGGGCGTATCCTACGGTTGAGAGGCTCTGTCCCTGTACTGTCTGCAAGATTGCAAGCAGTGGATGCTGTTTCTTTGCCTGTGCTATCTGTGCTTTGCTTTCCTTTGCTGCAGCCTTCTCGGCATTGGCAGCCTGCTTGGCTTTGTCCTTCAGTTCGAACTTCGGGGCAGCCTCTTTCTTTACAGTGTCTGCATTGGCCTTTTCCGCTACTTCCTTGCTGTCTGTTGCGGCTTTTGCCGTGTCAGCCTTCGCTTCTTGTGCAGTAGCGCCATTGGCAAGGCGAGAGTCCAACTGTACGAGATAAGGAAGGACGTCAGAAGCATTGTAAGTCTCCCAGAATTCAAGGTTCGCTGAACCCTGAAGGAGTTTACGCACGCGTTCCGGCTCGCGTACACCAGGCATTTCGACCATGAGTCTTCCCTCCTGGCCTTCAAGTTTCTGAATGTTTGGCTGTACTACGCCGAATTTGTCTATACGGTTTCTTACTACGTTGTATGAGTTGTCAATGGCAGACTGTACTTCGGCACGGAGGGCAGTTTCAACTTCCTTGTCTGTGCTCTGTGTACTTACCTTGCCCTTCAGCTGCTGTGTAGCGAAGAGCTCGGCGAGACGATGCCCGGGGGCGTTCTTCTGGTAAGTCTTGATGAAGAGGGAGATGAAGTCTGACTGGCTTGTCTCTTCCGCCTTCTTAGCCTCTTTCATTGACTTTACGAAAGCTGCGTCAGTCTTATGGTCAGCAAGTACCTCTACTACGTCAGGCACTGAGATTTCAAG
>CAZPNC010000045.1:0-18970 GCA_964587945.1 uncultured Prevotella sp.
TCAAATTGAAGATTCATTATTATGCCACTCTTTTTGTAGGATTAGAATTAATACTCCTTGATGCTAATACCCGTTCTATGATATAGTCGCTAAATAGTACATCAAAAAATGTATCATTCTCATTTTTTCCTTTGCAATCTGAGTTACTCAACATAAATTTGAACCCACTATCGTGAATCTTATCACAAAATTCTTTAAGCCTTATTTGTGCATCATCATTAAATACTTCTTTTGCATAATCATTGAAACTCGATGTATCGCTTAATGGACGATATGGAGGATCAAAGTAAAACAAGGTTCTATTACTTGCATAGTTGAATGTAGCTTCAAAGTCGCCCGTAAGAATTTCCACTCTCTTTAATAGCTCACTATCCTTTAACAATGTTGCAGGATCGCATATGCGAGGTTTTTTGTATTTGCCAAAAGGTACATTAAATAATCCTTTCTTATTTACTCGGTATAACCCATTAAAGCATGTTCGGTTAAGGAAGAAAAATTTGGTAGTATTTTCAATTGGGTCTAAATTCTTCTCATTATATCTTTCACGTGCAGCCATAAAGAACTCCTTTTGTTTCTCATCGCTATTCAATGACAAATACTCATTCTCAACACTTTGGAGTGATTCTATTAGCTCAGTTACATTATCTCGAACTGTTCTATAACAAGTCGTAAGATCTGGATTAATGTCATTGATTACTGCTTTCTGTATATTATGATACTTCTGTAGCATATAGAAGAGCATAGCTCCACCGCCCACAAATGGTTCTATATAGGTTACATCATTCCATTTACCAAAGTCAGCTGGCAAATTTGCATCCAGTTGTTCAATGAGTTAACATTTTCCGCCAACCCACTTGATAAAGGGTTTTGCTTTCATTATTATATTTTTAAATTATACGTGGTCAGAAATAACATATTTATTCCTGATTTGACTGCAAAGTTACTCGGTTTTATCGTGAATTAAGTCTTTTGAATGTGAAAACTACTATTGATGTCAAATATTAGTTCATTTTGGCTTATTTTTATACAAAACAATTATTATACGCCCGCCATCTTTGATATTACACTCAGAGTGAAGAAGCTATCAACTTTACGAAAGAATTAAGCTTAGATAGCAGACAAGCAAAAGGTTGTCCTCTGTTGTCACAAGCTGTTACGGTTGTATATGGCAAGACCGACAAATGGCTGCATACCAGAACCGCAACAAGGGCAACAAAGGACAACCTTGGGGTTACATACCAAAGGCAACGGTAAGTCCTGCCATGACAATGCTTACCATTGACATTAGTTTTATGAGAATATTAAGCGACGGACCGGAAGTGTCCTTGAACGGATCACCCACAGTATCGCCAACTATTGTCGCCTTGTGGCAGGCCGAACCTTTACCGCCGAAGTTACCTTCTTCAACCATTTTCTTTGCATTGTCCCATGCACCACCGGCGTTAGCCATAAATACGGCAAGGGTGAATCCGGCGGTCAGGCCACCTACAAGAAGCCCCATGACACCCGCCACGCCAAGCAACAGTCCCACGACTATCGGGATAAGTATGGCAAGAAGACTTGGGAATATCATCTCCCTCTGTGCCGAACGGGTACTTATTGACACGCAACGGCCGTAATCCGGCGTCGCCTTGCCCTCCAGTATGCCCTTTATCTCACGGAACTGCCTCCGCACTTCCTCTACCATAGCCTGTGCGGCGCGCCCCACTGCTCCCATCGTGAGACCACAGAAGAGGAATGCCGCCATGCCGCCGATGAATGCTCCGACCAACACTTTGGGGTTCATCAGCGTGACCTGGAAGAAATCCATGAAGTCAACCATATTGGCATTGGCGGGATTGAACACCTCGCCTGCCGCATTGAAGAACTGCTGTCCCTCTTCCGTTGCACGCACCATGGCAATCTTTATCTCCTCAACGTATGATGCCAGCAGCGCCAACGCCGTCAAGGCGGCACTGCCTATGGCAAAGCCCTTCCCCGTGGCAGCGGTCGTATTGCCCAATGCGTCCAGTGCATCAGTGCGATGCCGCACGTCCTCACCCAGTTCACTCATCTCGGCATTGCCACCGGCATTGTCAGCGATAGGACCATAAGCATCAGTGGCAAGCGTTATGCCCAGCGTGGAAAGCATACCCACGGCAGCTATGCCTATGCCATAAAGGCCAGTAGAGATGCTCTGCGCGCTCATTGACATGTCAAAGCCATTGGCGCAAGCATAACTCAACATTATCGCCACCGAGATGGTCACGACAGGTATCATGGTAGAAATCATGCCAGTACCTATACCTTTTATTATTACCGTAGCAGCACCAGTCTGCGAAGCTCCGGCTATCTGCTGCGTCGGTTTGTAACTCTGACTGGTGTAATATTCCGTCGCCTGTCCTATGATGACACCGGCAGCAAGTCCGGTAAGCACAGAGAATGACACGCCAAGCCAATTCTCTATCTGCAGCAGATAAAGTATGGCAAACGATGCAACGGCTATAAACACGGCCGAGATATTAGTGCCCAAGCCAAGCGAGCGGAGCAAGTCACGCATGGACGCCCCCTCCTTCGTGCGTACAAGGAATATGCCTATAAGAGACAGGAATATGCCTACAGCGGCTATTATCATTGGGGCAATGACGGCCCTCATCTGCATATCCGGGTTGAGTGCAAAGGCAGTCGCACCGAGTGCCGCCGTACTGAGGATACTGCCGCAATAGCTTTCGTAAAGGTCCGCTCCCATTCCGGCCACATCGCCCACATTGTCACCCACATTGTCGGCAATGGTGGCAGGGTTGCGCGGGTCATCCTCCGGTATATCGGCCTCCACCTTTCCCACGAGGTCAGCCCCCACATCAGCGGCTTTAGTATATATTCCGCCACCCACACGGGCAAAGAGAGCCTGTGTGGAGGCACCCATTCCGAAGGTCAGCATGGTGGTGGTGATAGTTATGAGAGCCATATTGTCGCCCTCGTAGAAATAGTTAAGGGCTATGAACCACAGTGCTATGTCAAGCAACCCCAGTCCTACTACCACAAGTCCCATTACGGCACCGCTGCGGAATGCGACCTTCAGGCCACGGTTCAAACCTTGACGCGCCGCATTGGCGGTACGTGCCGAAGCATAGGTGGCCGTCTTCATGCCGAAGAAGCCCGCCAAGCCGGAGAAGAAGCCTCCCGTGAGGAATGCGAACGGTACCCACGGGTTCTGCACGTGCAGTACATACGCCATGAAGGCGAAGACTAATGCCAACACTACAAACACGATACCCACTACCTTGTACTGCTGCTTCAGGTAGGCCATGGCACCACGTCTGACGTGGAGGGCGATTTCTTTCATGCGTGCAGTTCCTTCATCCTCCTTCATCATCTGGCGGAAAAAGAACCATGCCATTCCCAAAGCCACTACGGACGCTATGGGAACAAGCCAAAATACAGATGGAATGTTCATAAGATTTTTATTTAAATAGATTGTGGTTTCTGCGGCAAAGTTACAGTTTTTAGTCCATTCCGCCAAATATTTTCATGGCAAAATAAACCACACAATCTTACATACTCTGCAATTGTGCCCATATTACATCACAAACGTGCCCCAATCACACTGTAATAGCATTGCTTTTACTGTGTGATTGGGGCACGTTTACAACGATAGTGTTTCCGGCCGGCAACTACGCCCTGCCCTTTTCCGCCACAAACAGGGTAATGAAGGTACGGAGGGCGAGTATGCCGAGGTGGTTGATGTCAAGTTTTTCCACTTCCGACAGATACTCCAACGCCGCCGTATGACGGCCAAGTCCGAGGCATCCCAATGCAAGCATATACTTGCAGTGTATCTCATTGGCGAGGTTCAGGTCACCCTCCCATATCTGAAGGTCGGGCAAAGACACGGCGAAATAGTCCATCACCACATGGTCGAATATATGCTGTTTGCCATAGTCGAGAAGTTTGTAGAACCGTCCGTTGGCCTCGCCATGCCGTCCAAGCCGTTGCAGAGCCAGTCCCTGATAGAATATCTTGTCTGGCTTTGCATCATTATAGTACATTGCCGCAGCCGGTTCCTGCGGGCCTTCCGTAGCCTTCTCCCAACATTGGCGTGCCTTGTCGTCATTGCCGAGTGCATGATATGCCTCTCCGAGGAAATAATAGAAATCATTTTCCTGTGCGCCTTGCAGTTTGCCTTCACCAAGATGGTGGGGGTATTCCAGGCACTGTCCAAGCAGTGTCAGGGCTTTCTCAATGGCTACCTTGCCGCCTTCCGCAAGACACTGCTTTGCCAGTTCCACACGGGCCAGCTGGTACTGTGCGGGCACCTTGCCCTCACCACCTTCCCACGGATGGAACTTGCTGCTGTCTATGATACGCATCGCCTCATCATAACGTCCGGTCTGGTTTAGCAGTGTTACATATTCCAACAGCAGGTCTTCTCGTTTTCCGCTAAGTTCCGGATGTTTCGCATAAAGTGCAAGACGCTCTGCGTGCGCTTTGCCTATGCGTTTGTACAGTTGGTCGAGTTCCATGAAGATGCGGGCATCAGTGTTGTCAAGTCCAAAGGCTTTCTCCATGCACAGCAGGGCCTTTTCCCTATCATGGCGTTTATTGAAGTATGCCAGTGCAAGATTGCGCCACACCGTGGGGAATGCAGGGGCAAGCGTCTGCGCCTTCTCCCAATACGGCACGGCAACATCATACTGCCGCTTGTCATAGTACAGGCAACCGAGATAGTAATATGCGAATGCACCCGACGGATTCTTTTCCGTTGCCGCTTTCAATGCGATGACAGCCTCCGGACGGTTAGGGAAGCAATAGGTGCCATCCGTATGCTCCGCCTCGTCATAACGTCCCATATAATAATAGGTCATAGGGCTTGTGGCGTTTTCCTTTATTGCAAGTTCCCATACGGCCTGCGCCTCTTCCATACGGCCCGCCGCCACATAGTCAAGTGCAAGTTCATCATAGTTGTTGGACATGCCGTGCATTTTCTCCACCATTGACGCCAACAGGGCATCATCTTTGGCAAGCAGGTATTGCTCGAATATGCAACCATAGTTGAAGAGGTCCGCCCTGACAGTCTCCGCAGCAAGTGCAAGGGCATCATCTTTTCTGCCCATAAGGCGGAGGACAGCGACTTTAAGGGCGAGTGCCTTCTGGTTATGTGCCCCATAAACCAGTCCGCGCTCCAATTCGTCAAGGGCATCGTCCAGACGTCCCTGCGCCACACTTATCTTGGCAGCCTCAAAGTATCCGGCATCCGCCCAGGCCTTGTTCCATGTGGATTTCCAGAACTTTTCGTATGCCTCATCAAGTTTTCCCTGATACTTCAACGCCAATGCGAGATTGTATATCGGCTCGCCGTCATAAGGCTGCGGATTACGTTTCATTATGATTTTCACTGCCTTGCGGAGGTATAGCTCCGCCTTGTCAAAGCGTCCGTGGCGTAGTGACCACAGTCCCATGGCGTTAAGACACCGCACATCATCAGGGTCGCGGCGGAGAGCCTCTTCATAATAGTCGGTAGCAACATACGTAGCGTGGCGGTATTGCTCTATGTGAAGTCCGGTAAGATACAACTGTTCGTTGGTCTTTACCTGCTTCGGGAGTAGCGCAGCCTCCGCAGCATCGGGTATTTGCTTTATGTCATCGTTCTCCGCACGCCATGAAAGGACGGGGCGTTCCTCACCATACAACTGCTTATATAAAGTGACGGAAAAACCCTTATCCCACTCCACCGAAGGGGAACTGTTACACTGGCGTTCTTCTCCATTCATGGTTGATGGCAAGGTGAAGCGTATGTCGAGTACATTCTCCGGACTTACATCGTGCCATTGGTCATAGAGCGCACTGCCGCTGTCTGCCATAACCACCACATGTATATGCTGCCTGCTTGTAGCGGATATCTTCATCTCCGCCTCATCTGCTGACACTGGGTCAATGTTGAATATCAAGTCCTTGCTTGCATTCTTCACTATACCGAGTTCACGATAGGGCATGAAGTACTGGGTAAACTGCTTTTCCTCGTATGGCATGAGCCATGTGAAGTCGGGTTGGTTTTCGGTATACACTCCCGCCATCAGTTCAATGTACGGGCCGTCGGCATCAGTGAGGTTACGGTCCCATGCCCGTCCGAAGTCGCCGTTGCCCCATGTCCATTGTTTCTTGCCCGGAGACAGGTGGTGACTTGCCACATGGAGCATTCCTGCCTGTGTGTCATTTTCGTATCCGCCCTCAAAGTTGAACTTGGAGTTGACGGCCATGTATGATGTAGGTACCTTGATATTCTTGTAGTTTGAGATGTCAACACCGGCGGAATAGTCCATCTTGTAATATGTGCCTGTGGCTATCGGGAATGAACATACGGCACGTTTTCCATGGTCGAAGACGGCGTTGACATCCTGTGGAAAGACACTCTGGTATGCGTCGTTAACCGCAACGGCAGGGTTAGCCCACCACAGGAAGGTCTGCGGCACATCGGTACGGTTGTACAGTTGTCCCTTTATTTCAAGATAAGCACAACCGGGACGCAGGGTGAATCCGGCCATGCCTTTCTGGTGGAACATAATTTCGGTTTCGCTGACCCACACCGTTACAGAACCGTCTTCGTTCTCCTCTATCGTAGAATCCACAGGGAGATATGTGGAAGGGCGGTGGTGTTGCGGCCAGTTGAACTCTATGCCGCCACTTATCCAAGGGCCTGTAAGACCTACGAGGGCCGGCTTTACCACATTATTATAATATACGAAGTGACGCTGCTTTATCTTATCGTATGCCATCTGTACCCTGCCACCGAGTTCAGGGAGTATCATCACCTTGATATACTCGTTCTCAAGCCACACCGCCTTCCACTCATGTGGGACGGGAGTATCGGATATTTTCTCTATCACGGGATAGGGGTATACCACCCCACTCGACCCTTGATATACACGTTTCTCCAAGAAAATCGGGTTCTTTTCGGGTGTTCCTATTTCATAAGTCGGTATAATGACCGGCTCTCTCCATGCTTTTACCATTGTAATGCTGTTCTATTTTGTTGATGATATGTTTTTGTTCAGGAGACCAAATCCTTTTCCAGTTCCTCAAGACTCTTGCCTTTCGTTTCAGGAAGACGGAATGAAAGGAAGAGGAAACCGGCAAGACACACTGCCGAATATATCCAGAATGTGCCATAACTGCCGAGTGAACGGTTTAGGACGGGAAAAGTGTAAGTCAGTGTTGACGACCCTACCCATAGTGCGAAGGTGCAGGTAGCAACGGCAACGGCACGCACACGGTTGGGGAAGAGTTCCGAAAGAAGCACCCATGTGCATGGGCCCAGTGTCATGGCGTAACAGGCTATGGCGGCCACAACGAGTACTACCATGAAGAAACCGGTGATGTTGAGGTAATAACACACTCCGAGTATGGCGTACACAAGGCATAATCCGCCCGCACCGATGAGCATAAGGCGACGGCGGCCGAGCCTGTCAACAGTGAAAATGGCTATTACCGTGAATACTACATTGGCTATACCCGTAACGACAATGTTGAAAAGCACGTCGCCAATGGAATATCCTGCCGACTGGAATATTTCCTGTGCATAGTTGAAGATGACGTTTGTGCCACACCACTGCTGGAAAACGGCGACAACAAGCCCAAGCACCAGCACCTTGCGGAACGGACGCGAGAAGAGCAGTCCCAATCCGCCCTGCCGTGCGTTCTGTGATGCGGCATTTGCAATGGCATGCAACTCTTTGTCGGCATAGGCAACACCGCCAATGCGCTCAAGGGTACACCGCGCCTCCATGTCAAGGCCTTTGATGGCCTGCCAGCGTGGACTCTCCGGTATAAACAACGCAAGGACAAGGAACAACACCGCCGGCAACGCCGCTGCCCAGAACATCCAGCGCCACGCCATCTGCCCATTCCACGAAGCAGCGATTTCAGATGGGGTGAGACCGTCAGGTATCGGCTGCGCTATCTGCCAGTTGACAATCTGCGCAGCAAGTATGCCTATGACAATGGTCATCTGGTTTAACGCCACCAACCTGCCACGGATATGCGACGGGGCGACCTCCGCTATGTACATAGGCGACAGTCCTGACGCTATGCCGATGCCGATGCCACCAAAGAAACGCGCTGCAAGGAATGTGTCGAAGGTGCTGAACGCACCGGTGAGTATGGCGGAACTGAAAAAGATGAAAGCCGAAACGACAAGCAACTTCCTGCGGCCTATCCTGTCGGCAAGCCATCCGCAGGTGCAGGCTCCTATCATGCAGCCGACCAAAGCTATGGACATGGCAAGCCCTTGTGCACTTGCAGAATCGGAAATACCGAAGTAAAGTTCATAAAACGGCTTTGCACCGCCAATGACTACCCAATCGTAGCCAAAGAGGAGTCCTCCCATGGCAGACACCATGCAGATGAAGTAGATAAAACGTTTGTTGAAATTGTCCATTAGTTTGTTTAGGGTTTTAGTGGTTTTATTATTTTCTTGTGCAAAGGTAGGATATATATATGAATGCGAGAATAGATTTTTTCGGTTAAAAGATGGATAATTTTATCCGGCATTACCATATTTGACAAAAAATGTATATCTTTGCAATTGGTTATCAATCCATAGCAAATGGTTACCGACCTGTAACAAAACCTATCATTCACACTGACAAAGATGCTTCATATAAAAGACGGTTTCACCGGTGAACGGTCTGTCGTTCTGCCGCAGATAGCAATAGACTTGCAAGAGAAAGACCCACTTGTATCAAGTCTTTACATAACAGACATCGGATATTACCCCAATGCCAGGTACCACACCCGTGAACGCAAGGAGCCTATAAAGCAGGATGTACTCATATATTGCGTTGAGGGCAAGGGGCATTACAGGCTGAACGACAGAGAATATGATGTTCTTGCCAACCAGTATTTCATTCTGCCTGCCGGACAACCACATGCCTATTGGAGTGACGAGGCTGAGCCATGGACTATCTACTGGATACACTTCAGCGGTGCACACGCTTCATACTATACCGAAGGGGCGTCCTCACCACAGGACGTAAGACCCGGTATAACGTCACGCATAAGTGACCGCAACAATATTTTCGAGGAAATATTCTTCACTGTCAACGACGGGTTCAGTCAGGAGAACATGCGTTATGCTTCATCATTGTTACATTACTACCTCGGCTCAATGCGTTTCCTGCAACAGTTCAGGAATGCCGACACACAGCGAAACCCTATATCTGACGACACTATCATCAATGAGGCGGTGCACTATATGAGGGAGAACATTGAAAGCAAACTGTCTCTTGACAATCTGGCAACGTACATGGGCTACTCCATAAGCCATTTCTCCGCCACATTCAAGAAGAAGGTCGGAAGCAGCCCTTTGGGCTATTTCAATAAATTAAAGATAGAGCGCGCTTGCGAACTGCTTGAAAATACAAACATGAAAATAAATCAGATATGCCATAAGGTAGGCATAGACGACTGTTATTATTTCTCACGTCTTTTCAAGAACACGAAGGGAATATCACCGCAAACGTATAGAGAGAAAATAAAGAAATGAAGAACCGTCACTATATCAGCACCGTTTCTTCATAAAAAAATGCTGCATCAGCATGCGGCAATCATCCTCAAGGACTCCTGTTGTCACCTCCGTCTTCGGGTGAAGGGCATTGGGGGCTACCAGGCGATAGCCGCGTTTGTCGTCCTTCGCACCATAGACTATACGTGAAATCTGTGACCATCCAAGGGCTCCGGCACACATAGGGCATGGCTCTACGGTGACATACATAGTGCAATCCGTAAGGTATTTGCCTCCAAGGGCATTGGCGGCGGCGGTTATAGCCTGCATCTCTGCATGGGCAGTGACATCGTGCAGCGTCTCGGTAAGATTGTGGGTACGTGCCAATATACGTCCGCGACACACGACAATGGCTCCGATAGGTATCTCGCCTTCACGTTCTGCCTGTTCGGCCTCGGCTATGGCCTTGCGCATAAACGCCGAATCCTTGTCAGTGATGCCGTCCATCTATGCCTTGCTCCTGTTGTTGAAGATGCTGACAAGCACGTAAGCCACAATGATAACGGAGAACCCGGAATAACAGAGGTTATAGGATTCCGTCATTATGCCACACAAAAAAGCACTAAGAAGTACCAATACACTGAAGGCAACAAAAAGATATTTTATTTCGTTTCCGTGAAATCCCCAATGCTTGAACTTCAATGCAAACATTGGAATCTCGGCTACCAGTATCCATGAACTGAGCAGTACACCGGCAAGAATAAAAGGCATAAACCAGCCGTACTGTTCAAGAATCGGTCCGAAACCGACTATCAGTGACCCCCAGAAGAGAGCGTTGGCCGGTGTGGGAAGACCTATAAAAGATGTTGTCTGACGTGTGTCAAGATTGAACTTGGCAAGACGTATGGCAGAGAATGCAGCCACTATATATGCAAAATACGGCAGTACGGGACGCAGACACTCCATGAACCCTGGATAATCCACCACTTGGAGTTCATAGAAGATGATACTTGCCGGGGCCACACCAAAAGTGACATCATCAGCAAGGGAGTCAAGTTCCTTACCTATATCGCTTGAAACGTGCAGCAAACGTGCAGACATACCGTCAAAAAAGTCGAAGCCGGCACCGAAAATGATAAAAAGCAGTGCCATGGCGGGGCTGCCATTGATTGCAAAGACCGTTGCTATACAACCGCAAACGAGATTGCAGCAGGTTATGGTGTTTGGTATATGTCGTTTCATACTATTGCTATTTCAACCTTGCTATAACGGTCTGGTTACCCGTTGTGGCCTGTTTCATGCCAACGAGTATATCCGTTCCAAGGGGCAGAAACAAGTCAACACGTGACCCGAATTTTATGAAGCCGAGGTGTTCGTCAATATAACAATCCTCTTCTTCCCTGGCATAGGTCTTTATCCGCCGCGCCATTGCGCCAGCAACCTGACGGCACAGTATGTCAACGCCGTCAGGAGTGGTAATGACAATGTCTGTCATCTCATTCTCCTCGCTGGCCTTAGGCAGCCATGCCTTGTGGAAACTGCCATCCTGATGCTTGACCATCTTCACCTTGCCATCTACCGGAAACCAATTGGCGTGGACGTTAAAAAGGCTCATAAAGATGCTGACCATGATGCGTTTTTCATGAAAATACCGGTTTTCCTCTACCTCCTCTATAACGACAATGCGTCCGTCGGCAGGGGCCACGACCAACTTCTCGGTATCATCAGTACCGAAAAGACGTATAGGGCAACGGAAGAAGTTGAGCACAACACTCCACACTACGCCAAAGACAATGGCAAAAACGTAAAACGGCACAGGGGTTTCAAATGAGCGCCACAATATTACACCTATGGAGACAAGGGCCATAGCGCTATAAATCAGCGTATCTGTCCCTTCACGATGTATTCTTATTTTCTTTAATTTCTTTATTCTTTTTCCCATTGGGTTAGTATAAATAGTGGGGTAACGAGTCGGTTTATCTGTGCAAAGTTAACTTATTTTCTTTGATTATGCAAAAAAAAGACTATTAAAGTGCCCCAAAAGTTCCTTTTTCACCCTTTTCATTCATCTTTCGGACAAAAAAATGTAATTTCGCAGTTGGTTGCAGTTTGCCACTTGCAAGTTTTGGGTTACAGGTCTTTTACCGGTCAAGGTTTGTTGCCACATCCACAACAAAGCAACCAAACAAGAGGACAAGAAAACTGCAAGATAAATAAAAATCAAAACTAAAATGCGCGATTTCATACATTTACACGTACACACTTATTATTCCATTCTCGACGGGCAAAGCCCCGTAAAGGCTCTTGTAAAAAAGGCCATAGGCAACGGAATGCGTGGCATGGCGATAACAGACCACGGCAATATGTTCGGCGTGAAGGAACTATTTGACGAGGTAAACAAGGTAAACAAAGGCCGCAAGAAGGAAGGGCTGGAACCGTTCAAACCTATTTTCGGCTGCGAAATGTACGTGGCACGGCGTGGTGCGGAAATGAAACACGACACGAAGGTGGACCGTGGCGGATGGCACCTTATTGTATTGGCAAAGAACATCAACGGCTATCGTAACCTTATCAAACTTGTCAGCAACTCATGGGTGGACGGATTCTACGGACGGCCACGAACAGACCACGAACAACTGGAGATTCACCATAAAGACCTCATAATATGCTCGGCCTGCATCGGCGGAGAGATACCGAGTAAAATCCTTGCAGGGGACATAGAAGGGGCACGCAAGGCCGTAGAATGGCACAAAAGAATCTGGGGCGAGGACTTCTATCTGGAACTGCAAAGGCATGAGGTGACAGACCCTAATCTGATAGCGAACCGCGAGACTTTCCCGCTACAGCAACGGGCCAACAAAGTGCTGATGGAACTGGCTGAGGAATATAACGTGAAGTTGATATGTTCTAATGACAGCCACTTCGTGGACGAAGAGAACGCAGAAGCACATGACCACCTGCTATGTCTAAGCACGGGTAAGGAACTGAACGACCCTGACCGTATGCGCTATACCAAGCAGGAATGGTTCAAGACGCGTGAAGAGATGAGCGATGTATTTGCCGATATTCCGGAGGCGTTGGACAATACGCTGGAGATTCTTGACAAAATTGAAACATACGACCTTGAATCTGACCCTATCATGCCGTTCTTCCCTATACCGGAGGATTTCGGTACAGAGGAACTGTGGAGACAGAAGTTCTCGGAAGAAGACCTTTACAAGGAATTTACCTGCGACGAAAACGGAGAGAACCAACTGTCTGAAGAAGAGGGCCTGAAAAAGATAAAGAAACTTGGAGGATACGAAAAGATCTACCGGATAAAGTTCGAGGCTGACTATCTGCAGAAACTGGCATACGAAGGAGCGGCGAGAATATACGGAGAGCCATTGGCAAAGGAAGTGGACGACCGCATAAGATTCGAGTTGCACGTCATGAAAACGATGGGATTTCCGGGGTACTTCCTAATTGTACAGGACTTCATCAACTCTGCCCGCAACGACCTCGGCGTATGGGTAGGACCGGGACGTGGTTCGGCTGCAGGCTCGGTGGTGGCATATTGTCTGGGCATCACAAGGATAGACCCTCTCAAATACGACCTGCTGTTTGAACGTTTCCTTAACCCTGACCGTATATCACTGCCTGATATAGACACCGACTTTGACGATGACGGACGCGGCAGGGTGCTGCAATGGGTCATGAACAAATACGGGGCGGAGAACTGTGCGCACATCATCACCTACGGCACTATGGCAACAAAGAACTCTATAAAGGATGTCGCACGTGTGGAGCAGTTGTCATTGGACAAGACCAACGCCTTGTGTCGCGCCATACCTGACCGTTTGCCAGACGGAATGAAGATGAATCTGGGTAACGCCATAAAGTGTACGCCGGAATTACAACAGGCGGAGGCTTCACTGGACGAACGCGAAAGCAACACCATCAAGTACGCAAAGATGCTGGAGGGCACTGTACGTAACGTGGGCATACACGCCTGCGGATTCATTATATGCCGCGACCCTATCAGTGACCACGTGCCTGTGTCAACGGCAGATGACCCGGATTTTCCAAACATAAAGACTGCCGTAACACAGTATGACGGTCACGTCATAGAATCTACGGGGCTGATAAAGATGGACTTTCTCGGCCTTAAGACTCTGTCGGAGCAGAAAGAGGCGTGCAAAAACGTCAAGCTGACAAGAGGGATAGACATTGACCTTGACAATATTCCCATTGATGACGAACTGACCTATGAACTCTACCAACGCGGTCAGACCATAGGGACATTCCAGTTTGAATCAGCAGGAATGCAGAAGTACCTGCGTGAACTGCACCCAACGGTATTTGAGGACCTCATTGCCATGAATGCGCTCTACCGTCCGGGACCAATGGATTACATTCCGTCCTTCATTGCACGAAAGAACGGGCGTGAGCCTATCACCTATGACATCGACTGCATGGAGAAGTACCTCAAGGACACTTACGGCATAACGGTGTATCAGGAACAGGTCATGCTGCTGTCACGACAACTTGCCAACTTCACACGCGGCGAGAGTGATGCGCTGCGTAAGGCGATGGGTAAGAAGATGAAGGACATTGTTGATGCAATGAAACCGAAATTCATTGAAGGCGGAAAGAAAAACGGCCACAACCCGAAGGTGCTGGAAAAGATATGGGCGGACTGGGAGAAGTTTGCCTCATACGCATTCAACAAGTCGCACGCCGCATGTTACTCTTGGGTGGCGTACCAGACGGCTTACCTGAAAGCGCATTACCCGGCAGAATTCATGGCGGCACTGCTGACACGCCGGCGGTCGGACATAAAGGAAATAACGAAACTGATGGACGAATGTAAGGCCATAGGCATTGCGACACTGGGTCCGGACGTGAATGAGAGTATCTCAAACTTCGGTGTGAACAAAAAAGGCGCAATACGGTTCGGTCTGGCTGCAATCAAGGGCATGAGCCAGGCTGCCACAGATGCTATTATAAAGGAACGCACGGAGAACGGGCCTTACGCCTCTGTGTATGACCTGATGGAACGCGTACCGGCACAGGCAATGAACAAGAAGGCATTGGAGTGCATGGCTCTGGCGGGCGCACTTGACAGTTTCGGAATACGACGCGAACAATATCTGGAGCCTATGGGCAATGATACATTCATAGGAACGTTGTCACGATACGGCCAACAGTATCAGACCGCAAAGAGTGAAGCGCACAACTCACTGTTCGGTGACTTCGACGCAATAGAGATAACGAAGCCGAAACCGCCTATAGCACAGGAATGGAGCGCTATAGAAAGACTTAACCGCGAACGTGACCTCGTGGGGATATATCTCTCGGCACATCCGTTAGACGAATTTTCCATAGTTCTGGAATGTCTCTGCAATACCAAGTGTGCAGAAATCGGACGTGAAGCTAACAAAGAGGCTCTTGCAAAACGTGACGTAATGACGCTGGGCGGCATTGTGACAAGTGTAAACTCACGCTTCACCAAGACGGGCAAACCAATGGGCATAGTAACCATAGAGGATTTTGAAGGACAAGGCGAGCTGGCGTTCTTCGGTGAGGACTGGGGACGTTGGCAGGGCATGTTGATGGAGGGATGCTCCGTATATGTGAAGATGAAAAGCCAAGAGCGTTTCAGAGGGACAGGTATGTATAACATAAATGTGCAAAGCGTAGAATACCTGCAGACCGTTGCGGAGCATTCTATGACGCAATTTACTATACATATTGACCTTGACACTCTGAGTAAAGAGAACGGTACAGGGACCTTGGCGGATGCTGCTGACAGTAAAGGCGCAAACAGCACACTGACGGATCTGACTACCATAATAAAGGAATCGCCAGGCAACACGCAGTTGAATTTCACAATAAGAGAATCACGCATCAGCCCACAACCCGTACAACTGGTGTCACGATTGCCGGGGATAAAGGTTAACCGCCGTCTGGTGGACTTCATACGCTCTCACGACAGTATGCACTTTTCCATATAGCAAGGCTATGCCGGCTGTGGGTGTTAAGACATAAATGTACGAACACAAGAAAGCCCAAACCACACAATGTATCATCAGTGTGGTTTGGGCTTTTATGGTGGACTCTATAAGTAGTTGTTTAGTATTATTGTTGTTGGTTGGTTCTTGCTTTGGCAAGCGTCACTGCGTGCCGAGTGAGTTGTTTCCCATGATAATCAACGACTTCAATAAAAGAATATTATAAAACTAATTTTGTCCACTTACTTAATATTGGCTTTGCCTGTTTTATGTTTTTTCCTAAGGCTGGGATTTCAATAACCCGCATTGTGAGTATTTCAGTGTTTCTTGCTGCTTGAATCACGGTATTGCTGTGGAGACATGCCTACATGACGGCGGAAGAATGTACCGAAATGGCTTTGGTTCTTGAAGTTCAGCGCATCGGCAATCTGCTTCAGACTCTTGCCATTGTCGGCAAGCATCAATTGGGCAGAGCGTATTATGTCTTCGTTTATCAGAGAACTGGCGGGTTTGCCTGTAAGTTGCTTGCAGACAGATGAGAAATATTTTGATGACACACAGAGGCTGGCGGCATATTCATTGACACTACGTATATTGTGCCCGGACTCATTGCGGAGTTTTACAAAACGTTGTAAAAGATTATCGGCTGCAGAATACTGCTGGATTGGTGGTAACTGGCGTCCTGCCTTGGAACGGATATCGAACAGTTCACAGGACATCGCAGCAAAGAGCATTTCCAAAGTAGCCACCTTGAACTCACTGTCAGGCGCATCGAGTTTGGCCTTTGCGAGTTCAAAGTATTTTAGTATTATATTGATGTCGTCTGCATTGGCATGAAGTATCTCATGCCGTTTTGTCATCATACTGAGCGTCCAGTCTATATGGACTTTCTTGGCAAGGTCTTCCGCGAAATCTGGGGATAGATATATGACGTGCGCTTCATGATTTTCTGATGTCACAGGACTTTCAAGCAAGTTTCGTGGCACGCAGGAGAACAGATCACCGGCTTGGAGAACGTAATCCACCCCTTCAACAGTAATATGTATTTCACCCTTCACTACGATTATAAGCAGGAATCCTTCAAGCAAGACCTTCTCCTTCATCGGAATATTGCTTATAGTATTGCAATGGGTTATCATTGCCACCTTTTTATAAAGTATGCTGGGAGACTCAATATCAGTCTGCCTGTCGTTTTGTTTTCCTTCCATGTCTTAATGTATGTGGTTAATTTTACACTGAGAGTATTCTGTCTGCAAGTTCGCGGGTCTGTTGTACATAATCACGCTCCAGTGATTCTCGCACTTTGAAGAACAGACGAAGGAGAAGACGTTCCATAATGTGCATTTTATCAAGGCGGAATTCTCCCTCTATAAATGTTGTCTCTACCGCATGACTGCGAAACTGCTCAGAGAAAGAGGCTTCGGTGTCTTGCTTTATATGTTGCAAGTCCATACCACAGACAACGAGATAAAGATTCTTGGAAAGGAGCATATCATTGAATCGCTGACAGAACTCCACCATCTGCTTTCGTGGTTTGCCGGCATATACCGAGGTAGCAAGTATGATGGTGTCATACTCTGCAACATTTACCTGTATACCGTCATGCAAATCGAAGACTTCAACCGTGGCACGGTTACCAAATTGGGTGGCAAGGGTGTTACATATTTTTGCCGTTGTTCCGTATTTTGTACTATATACTATTGATATTCGCATACCATTAAAGCTTTTTAAATTATTCTATCCAGTTTTATAGCTACTTTACGACAACATGCCGATTCTCTTTCTGTTAGCGTGGGTTTCTTACGCGTTCCGCCCTTCTGCACTACGCCGACAATGCGGAAGCCGCTCCATTTCAGCACTTCCTTCACCGCGCGGACGGCTCCACCGGACTGATGTAACAGTAGGTTGAACGGCCAAAGCGTGGTACAAGTGGAGACGATAATGGCTTTTTTGCCTTTATGCAACGGCTTGGGGAATCCGTTGACGGCTTCATCCATCATGCCATAGGCCCAACGGTCAAAAAGAACTTTTAATTGTCCGGTCATATTACCCCAATAGCATGGTGTGCCGATAATGACGGCATCACTGTGCTGCAAGAGTGCGAGGATACGTTGGGCGTCATCATCGGGAAGTATGCAATTGCCAGATGTACGGCACTTCATGCAACCAATGCAGGACTTGACTGACAGGGTACTGACATTGACAGAACTCACTTTATGATGTTTTTCCCGTAACTCATCAACCATGATGCCGAGCATCTGACTGACAAGGCCTTCTTTTCGTGGACTGGCATTTAACACTAGAATATTACTCATAAGTAGTTGTTTATTGTCATTTGGTTGTTTATTGCTTGTGCAAACGTCGCTGTGTGCGGAGTAAGTTAATTACACTGGCAATCAAGTAATTCAACATAATTTCATTATAAAAATAAATTTGCGCACTTACTTATACAATTCATTTCAGACAGTTTCTTAACACAGTGTCATTTTATTTGCTTATCAACATTTTTTATGCAGGATATTGTTACGCACCGACTTCAATGCAGGAGTGTAATAACTTATCTCCATTCCCTTGACTGTTCTCAAGAATTCTTCTGTCAATTCCGGATAGAATGAACATAGCCTATAAGCAATCTTCATACATAATGCCTGCACACCCGGTGTCTGTTCCATGGAAATCATATTGTCCAGGCAATAATCCAGAAAATCCGTCCGAATCTCCTCCTTATCAAATTCCATCTTATTAAGTATTGTAAGAAGCAATCGCCGTAGACTGGTGTCTTTTGTTATCAATACAAAATCAATCATTGCATTCTGACGATAAGCGAGCATAGCCAATTCCGCACCATCGAAGTGCGTAAGTGTCCACGCAGCATTACGGGCAACAACAGAATCGTCGCAAAATAAGAACGAACACAATTTTTCTATAGAACCAGACTTCCATACCTCTAAACACAGGTCTGTGATATTGTCTATTCCCATACGTGCTGTAAGCCTTTCCCTTAATGCGCTCTCATTCATTATTGTCTTTACATATCAAATATAACTATGGCGCAAAGGTACAAAGAATATTCCAAACACAAGAAATGTTTACAAGCAAAATATAAAAAAGTAGCATAAGACATTCGTACACATAAGGATTACGTCTGTTTTTACAAATAAAATTCTTGATTATACATTTGTATAAATCTAAATCTTGATCTACACTGGTTTCAAGAAGAGTCCTTGCCTCCTTATTCATTTAGTTCCCCAAATTATGATTATCATTGCCTTCATCACAAAAAGCAAAAAATAAAATAGTGCTTACGGAATAACAGAAGACAAGCATGGACAACATATAGTTACCTATCCTTACCATCCTCCATCGGTTGATAAGGAATATACAAAGTCCGATACGGACAACATAACATATGATACCTATCTATAACGTGCAATAACAATATACCAGTAACAAGCGCCGTAGGTGCGACATAATTCCATATACATCGTCATGGCATATC